>CP126122.1:2685840-3007647 GCA_030123565.1 Nitrospira sp.
AACTCGACACCCCTGCCAATCGACGGTGGCTTGAACAGGCCGAGGCGAAGCTCCGCGAACTGGAGATGCCTTAGGAGTCTGTCGACTTCCGCCGATCACCGTCGCCGATCCGGCTCGATTTCCTCGAACTCACTCGCCGACCGCACCCAGTTTAGTGTACAGTCCTCAACGCTCCCGACTGGACTGGGAACCTCGACGATGACGATCCCGGGAACCTTTGCGGCACCCAAGACCTTCATCTGCCTCGGAAGCGTGGTGCTGACCGTTCTCTGTGCGACAGATCTCCTGGGCAGCCCATCCCTGCCGGCCGAGCCGGAAACAACCCCCGGACGTCAATGGAACTTCGACAACGCAGCACCTGGTTCGCTGCCAGGCTCATTCATCGTCGGGACCTTGTTCGACGGCCGGCCGGCCGGCGAGTGGAAAATCCTGATCACCGATCGAGCCCAGAGCGCGTCGCAAGTGCTCGCACAGGTGTTGCCCAAGGGAACGGACCAGGCGCACAAACTCCTCCTGGTGGAGGGAACCGAGAGTAGCAACGTCGATGTGACCGTGTCCTACTTAGCCGTGGCGGGGAAGGCCGATCTCGGCGGTGGGCTGGTCTGGCATGCGGCGGATGACCGTAACTACTACCTGTTGCGGGCCAGCCTCGTCGAACAAAAAATTCGTCTCTATCGGGTCGTGAAAGGCGTGCAGCAGGTCGTGAAACAGATTGACCACCCGCTCTCGGCAGCCGGCTGGCACAGGCTGCGCATCATGCAACGTGGCTGCGAGATCAAGGCCCAGTACGACGAGGCCCTGCTCTTTCGCGTCTGCGACAACACCTTCTCCGTCGGCAGGATCGGGCTCTGGACGAAGGCCGACGCCGTGACCTATTTCGACGACCTTGGGCTCCGTCTCCTTGAGTAAGCACCGGATGGCGATTCTTCCCCACCAGCATCAGCAGACGCCCGCCCCCATACCGGCCACCGGCTCACCTTCCCCAGCTCCTCCTATCGGACGTCGCTTCTTGGCCTGGATCGACCAAGACCTCACCGGCGATCAACTCGGCATCTTGCTCGTCACCTGGGTGAGTTGGACCCTCGGCGCGATGGATACCATGATCTACTCGCTGGTCCTGACGCCGGCACTGAAGGAGTTGCTCCAAGCCGCCAATCCTGCCGGAGCCGTTTCGACCGGACTCATCGGGTGGTACGGAGGCGTGATCTTCTCGACATTCTTGATGGGATGGGCCGTAGGCGGGGTCTTGCTCGGCAGCCTCGCCGACTATGTCGGACGGCGGCGCATCCTGATCCTCGGCATCGTCCTCGTGGCAAGCTCGACCGGTCTGGCTGCGTTCTCCCAATCCTGGTGGCACCTGGCAGGCCTACGGTTCCTGACCGGCGTGGGAATCGGCGGGCTCTGGGCGGCGGGAGCGGCGCTGGTGGCGGAGGTCTGGCCGGAACGGAGCCGATCGCGAGCTGCGGGCTTTCTCCAGTCGGCCTGGGGTTTCGGCTTCTTTTTGGCGGCGGCCCTCAATCTCCTGGTCAAGGATTTCGGCTGGCGCGGCTTCTTCGCCATCGGGATCCTGACGCTGGGTTCAGCATGGCTGATCGCCCGCCGTACGCATGACTCCAGTCGCTGGAACAGGCTCCACGCCGCGGAGCAACGTGCCCACTCCTCGCCCCACGTCCGCATCGGACAACTCTTCGGCGATCGATATCGACGCGCGACCTGGACCGGAACGGCCCTGGCGTTCGTCGCCGTCTTCGGTCTCTGGGGCGCCACCAACTGGACCCCCAGCCTCATTCAAGCCCTGCCGGATCTCGCCGATCTGGAACCGGCAATGACCGCGACCTATGTCTCGTACGCCGTGATGCTGCTGAACGTCGGGGCGTTGGCCGGCTACTTCAGCTTCGGGCTGTTGGCGGATCGCCTCGGCCGGAAACCGACGTTCGCCCTGATGTGCGGAGGCAGCCTCCTCATGATTCCGACCACCTTCTCCGTTCCCCATTCTTACGGCATTGCGCTGGTGCTGCTGCCGGTCTTGGGGTTCTTCACCAAGGGGCTGTTCGGAGGATTTCCCCTCTATTTTCCGGAACTGTATCCGACCAACCTGCGCTCGACCGGCGCGGGGTTCTGTTACAACGCCGGCCGCATCGTGGCCTCCGCCAGTCCCTTCCTCACGGGCACCCTGGTCTCAGCCTTTGGAAGTTTCGGTTTGGCTGCTTCTGCGGTGGGCATGGTCTACATGGTCGGACTGGCCGTTCTCCCCTTCGCCATCGAGACCAAGAACCGCCCCTTGCCGGATTAGCAGCCGGTACGAATTCCCGGGCCCTGATTCCTCGCCATCGCAGACCACCGTCACCTAGTGTAGTGTCCCACAAATTCTTTAAGTGAACTCGGCGCATGAGCAGGCGACCGACGACGTCACCAGAGGCGTGGGGCATCCACCGTGGCCTTGCGGGGAAGGAAAGCGGGAACTGACCGAGTCTGCGAGGGAATTCCCGAAGGAGTTCCGCCCAGCAAGGCCTGGAAGGGTCGCGCCGGGAGGTGAGAGTCGGATGACTGTTCAGGTGCCGACTTCTGTGTCGAACTTCAGGGACGCAACACTTGCTACCCATATAAAAAGGGGCAGCCACCACGGGATGGCTGCCCCATTCATATATTCAGACGTAGCGATTACCAGCGATCGCGCTTGCCCCCACGACCGTTGAATCCCCCGCCTCCTCCGCTCCGTCCCGGTCCGCCGCCGGTTCGAGGCTCCTGAGGACGCGCTTCATTGACCGTCAATGTCCGGCCACCCATGTCCGTCCCATTGAGAGCGGCAATCGCCTTCTGCGCCTCTTCGGAAGAGGCCATTTCGACGAATCCGAATCCTCTCGATTGGCCGGTAAACTTGTCCGTGATGACGCGGGCCGATTCAACCGCCCCATGCACCGCGAACAGATCGCTCAACTGCTGCTCGGTCGCCGCATAGGGCAACCCGCCAACATAAATTTTAGAACCCATGTGGGTCCTCCTCTTGGGTAGTGACATTGTCTTGAACGAAGGAAAGAAAGGGAAAGGACGGGCCGAAGACGCGACATGGTGGAGCGGCTTGGGTCTGGCTTTCGATTAGATTCCCGGGCAAGGCAACATCGAGATCAGGCCTGAACCATTTCAACGAATCCCTCACCAGGCCCCAGCGAGAGACGGGGAATAGTACCATGGGTCCCCTTACCATACAAGCCATCAAATACCGCGTCACTCGGACCTTTGATCCCATGTAACGCGGTAAGATCGCGCTCGGCGAACGCGTTGCCTGGACAGCCACAGCATGCTTGAGACCGGCCGGGACAATGTCTACATGAATCGACGTGGAATTCGAGGTGGTGAAGCCTGGGCATGTTTTTGTCCGGTGTTCAATCTCTATAACGAGGAAGCCAACCGTCCGCTGTTGGAGTGGAGAACCAGGTACGATTCCGCCTGAAGACGACCCGCAATAGCTACAAGCCTCATAGGGACCGACTCGAACCGGTACCGCCGTCCATCCGGCGATTCAACCCCTACCGGTGTTCGGTCATGAACCAGCCGGCGATCGAAAGGCGTTTGTGGTCCCCCGCCGTCTGATCGACTCGACAGACTCGATGGTACCGCGGCACCGTGAACATGACCAGCGACCCCGGCTTGGGCGCAATGCAATGGGTAATGGCCAGGTCCGGCTTTCCATCCTGTTGCCCTCCCACCGCTGAGTAGATCATCAGTTCACCTCCCCAATCACATTCCCATCGTTCATGGAAGTAGGTGACGAGCGCGAGGCGCCTGAGCGGAGCCGGTTTCCCGCCGACCGGATGGCCCTGGTCCGTATCATCGTGGGTGAGCAGACAGTCGCCGGCGCCGTACGAATAATAACTGAACCCCAGATGCCGGCGGGTGATGTTGGGGAAGGACTCGACGTACCGCTGGATGCAGGACAACTGCAAGCGGCTCAGGAGCAGTTGGCCCTGCGGTTGGGCGATTTCGGCCTTCGCCCAGTTGCCGCTGTTCGGGAAGTTCTGCCGCACGGAAGGCATATCCTGCAATTGGTTCCAGTTGGCCCGTTGCATGGCCTCTCGAAACAGGCTGCGATCGTCGGCGGACCAAAAATTCTCGATGACGAGGACCGGCGTCTGGTGAAATGAGAAGGCGTCGAGATCGGCCGACGGCTGTGCCGGCCGGACTTGCCCGGATGTGATCTTCATACCTCCCCCCTCACCCAACCATGATATTACTGTGATGCTACTCGCCCACCCGCACCAAGGATCCCCGTTCCTTGCACACATTGAAGGTGTGATGAAACCAGGCGATGACGACGCCGAGGGACAGGAGATTCAACCCAGAGGCCCAGCCGAGGCTGGGCAGGGGAGCAGCGTGACCGGCGAGGAGCCCCCGCATTCCCTCGAACACATGCGCGGCCGGGTTGATCCAGGCCGCCCCTTTCAACCAGGCCGGCAACACCTCCATGGGATAAAACACACAGGAAATCGGTTGAAACAAAAAGACCATGCTCCAGGCCAACACTTCGGCCTCCTGTCCGAACCGCATGATGAGCGAGGTCGTCAACACGCCGATGATCCATCCGGTCAAGACCAGGTTCAAGACGAATGGAATGAGCCACAGACCGATGATGAAGACGTTGTAGTCGTAAAACAACCAGGCGCAGACGGACATCACGATCGACACAGCCGCCACCTTGAACAGGCTCATGACCATGGTGGCGGCCAGGAACTCGCTCGGCGTGAGCGGGCTGGCGAACAGGTTCATCAAGTTGCGCGCCCAAATTTCCTCCAGAAACGAAATGGTGATGCCCTGTTGCGAGCGAAACAACACGTCCCAAAGAATGAGCGCCCCCAGGAGAAAGGTCACGACCGCCGGCATCTGCCCTTGAAAGGTCGCCAGGTAGACCGTGATGAATCCCCAGATCACCAGATCCAGGAACGGCCAATAGACGATCTCCATCATCCGCGGCAAGCTACGCCGGTAGAGGTAGAGGTGACGGAGCACCAGGGCTGCGATACGGTGATAGGCCATCTTCCGCTACGGCTTCTCCTGACAGGGACTAGCTTGAGAGGGCTGCTCGTGACAATGCCCGCAGCCCTCCTGATGAACCCCGAGGAGTTGATGCAACATCAACCGGCTGCCTTCGACGAAGGCAGGACCGATGCGCCGCCCATCCTCCAATCGGAAGAAGCCCGTCACGAGCAGGGCCAGCGGCACCGTCATGAGTCCGATGTGAAAGGCGAGACCGCTCAACCTGGCAACATCGACGGCCCAGAGGACCCCCGCTATCGACAGGGCCGCAATGGCGCTGCTGCTGACACTGCTGAGCACAATCGCCCACCCGCAGGTCTGCCTCATCAACCCGACGGCTCCAACGACCAGCCACAATAGGCCCCAAGCCAGCATGGGGCCGAACCCTCCGATGAGCAGGCCCGCTCCGAACGACCATCCCGCTTCAACCATGATTACCTGCACTCCCGTTCCCCATCGAGACGGCCTCCCTCAGTCGCTACTGTTCGCGGGCCAACTTCAGAAACACGTCTTCCAGGTCCGCCTGTCCGAACCGGGCAACGATGTCCTGAGCCCTGCCTTCCGCCACGATCCTGCCCCGCTGCAGAAAGATAATGCGGTCCGACATCGCTTCCATTTCACGCATGTTGTGGGACGTGTAGAGGATGCTGAGCCCGCTCGCCCGCCGTTCTTCCAGCAGGAGGGCGCGGATTTTGTGCGCGATGTCCGGGTCGAGACTCGCGGTCGGCTCGTCCAGAAACAGGACCTTCGGTTCCGTGAGAAACGCCTTGGCCAAGGTCAGCCTCGTCATTTGTCCCGAGGAGAGTTTGCGGGTGAGTTTGTGACGCCACTCTTCCATCTCCAGTTTTTTGACCATGTCGTCGATCCGCCTGGGGACGTCGGACAGTCCGTACAGGCGGCCGACGACGGTGAGATTCTCCTCCACCGTCAGGGAATAGGGCATGGAAATGTAGGTGGAGGAAAAATTGACCTGCTGGAGGATCGCCTCCCGATGCTGCTGCAAATCGAGCCCGAACATGTGAATCGAGCCGGAGGTCGGTGTCACCAACCCCAACATCATCTGAAACGTGGTCGTTTTCCCGGCGCCGTTGGGCCCCAGCAGACCGAGGATCTCTCCATGACGGATGTCGAACGAGATGCCGTCCACCGCCGTGAACTCCCCGAAGCGTTTGGTCAGATTGCGGACTTCGACCACCGCAGATGACATGAGACGCTCTTTCCCGTGGATTAAAACGACAAGAACTCTGTGATCTTCTCAGGCAGATGGCACGTTTCGCACTTCCGGCTCAGTACCCTGCCGTCGTACTCGGTTCTGTTGTCATGGCAACGAAAACAGTCCGACAGCGCACGCTTGTGCAGCACGGACCCCTCAGGATGCTCGGGCTTCCAGGGCTTATTGTCCGCCGCCACGTGCCCGCGGGGAATCACGATGGGATAACCCTTGATCGGCCGTTCATGGACGACCGCCGCATGACAGGTCGTACAACCTTCGCCTTGCCCGCGCCGGCCGAACGCCTCCATATGTTTGCGATGGCTCATGATCAGCCCCACATCCTTCACCGGTGCCGGCAGGTCCCGCGTCGCGATTTCCGACACGCGGAGGATATTGCGATGGCACCCGAGACAGATGGCTGAATCGACCTGTGCCTGCAGATTGTGAGGCTCCGTCGGTTTGCCGAACAGATAGATGGCCACATCCCTCGTTCCGTGCCAAGCCTTGTCGTGCAACCAACCGACGACGCCGGGCCTGACATGACAGGTCACGCACTCCACCTCTTTGTGGGACGATCGCAGCCAGCTCTCATAGGCCGGTTTGATGGTATGGCAGGTGGCGCAGAACTTCGGATGGTTGGTGAGCGGAACCGCAACTCCTCCTACAGCCACTGCGCCGGCCACGATCGCTCCGATCACAATGGCCGGAACCTTACGCATCGTCCCGTTGGACTTTGGGGAAATGCCGGATGATCAAGGCCGCCACTGCGGACACATCATCCGGATCGATCAGCGGAACCGACGTCTCGACCGGCTTGTTGGACACGACGGCCAGGAGGCCGTCCTGGGACACCGGAACCTCGCCGATCTGGTCGCGCACGACCACGACCTTGGGATACCCTTCACTGCGCCAGCCTTCGGCAAGGATCAAATCATAGGAAGCATCCAGGTACCGTTCGCGCACATCCTCGACGTTCATGTGGTCCGACACGTCGGCGAACATCGCCAGACTGCTCTTCGAGATGATGACGACCGCGCTCGCCCCCGCTTGCTTATGGCGCCAACTGTCTTTCCCCTCCGTATCCAAATCGAATCCATGGCCGGCATGTTTGACGGTCGCCACCTTATACCCGGCCCGCACCAATTCGGGAATCACGCGCTCGATCAGCGTCGTCTTGCCGCTGTTCGATCGTCCGACGAAACAGAGAATGGGGACGGCCATGGAGAGGTCCTTTCGCGGTTCAACAGCAGGATTGACGATGGCCTGTTGACGGAAGCGGAGCCGCCTGCTCCATCCATGCGGAGCCGCTCAACAATTGCACCGTCACCGGATCGCCGGGATTCACGCGCTCGACTTCGACCGGAATGTCGATCAGGCAGTTGGCCTTCACCATGGAGGTCAAGATGCCCGACCCCTGGTCACCGGTCGTCCGCACTTTGAAGATGCCGCCTTCCCGCCACAGGACACCGCGGAGAAAATGGCGGCGATCGGTCCGTTTGGAAAATTTCTCCTGAAACAACGCCTGCACGAGCGGCCGGCCGTAGCCTCGTGCCCCGGACAACTTCAGCATGGCGGGCCTCACCAATTGTTCGAAGGTCACCATGGATGAAACGGGATTGCCCGGCAGGCCGAACGCCAGCTTGCCCTGGATCTTGCCGAAGGCGAGCGGTTGCCCGGGCCGGATGGCCAGCTTCCAAAAATTCATTTCGGCCCCCAGGTCCCGGAACACCGCCTTCGTGAAATCGTAGTCGCCCATCGATACTCCGCCTGACAACACGAGGATGTCGGCGTTCAACCCATGTGAAATTTTTTCTTTCAACGCGGCGGGATTGTCGCGCGCGATTCCCAGCAGGATCGGCACGCCGCCTGCCTCTTGGACGGCCGCTGCGATGCCGTAGCTGTTCGAATTGATGATCTTCTCGTCGCTGAACCGTTCGTCGAGATCCGCGAGTTCGTCGCCGGTCGACAAGATCGCGACCCTGGGCCGTTGATAGACCAGCACGAACGATTTTGCCAAGATCGCCAGCATCCCCGCTTCGCCGGAACGGATCGGCGTTCCCTTGGAAATGATGCAATCGCCCTTCTTCACGTCCTCACCCTGCGGCCTGATATTGGACCCGCGAGGTTCCGGTTTGAAGATGCGCACCGAATCGGGAGTATGTTCGGTATCCTCGACCTTGACGACGGTGTCGGCGCCGTTGGGAATCGGCGCGCCCGTCATGATCCGGATGGCCTGCCCCGGTCCGACGGACTTGGTCGGCATCTTTCCGGCCGGCACATCCTCGATGATCGCCAACGTGACCGGTTTCGAAATCGCATGGTCCTGCTTGATATCCTCGGCCCGAACCGCAAAGCCGTCCATCGCGGAATTGTCCCAGGGCGGGTTGTGACGTTCCGCCACGATGTCCTCGCCGAGCACGCGGCCGAGGGTATCCAGAATCGAGACCTTCTCCAGTCCCAAAGGAGCAGCCGCTTCCAACACGATGCGCTGCGCCTCGTGAAGGGGAGTCAACCCGGTTGTCGCATCAGCGGCTTTCACCGATCACACTCCCATCAATGTTGTTGGCGCGGCGCCAGCTTGACCAGCGATCCGCTCTTCTTGCAGAAAATTTCAACCTGGTTGGCGATGTCGTGGTAGGCCTGGGCCGTCGCCGTATCGGAATTGAAGAGGGCGAATGGCTCACCCGCATCGCTTTGCGTCACCACGTCGGGATCCAGCGGAATCCGGCCCAGGAACGGGACGCCCATATCAGCCGCCGAGGCCTCACCGCCGCCCTTGCGGAACACATCCACGTGTTTGTGGCAATGGGGACATTCCAAGCCGCTCATATTTTCGACGATCCCGACGATCGGCACTTCGCTGTCCTTGCAAAAGGTGACGGACTTGCGCGAATCGAGCAGGGCCACTTCCTGCGGCGTCGTGATGATCACCGCGCCGCTGACATTGCCCAGGAGATCGATGGTCGTGACCGACTCGTTCCCGGTCCCGGGCGGCAGGTCGATCAGCAGGAAATTCAGATCCTGCCATTCCACCCCGCCGAGCAACTGGTTGATGAATTCATACTTGTAGGCGTCCCGCCAAATGATCGGATCGTCGGAATTCTGCAACAGGAACGACATCGAGGCGATCTTCATATTGTAGGCCTGAAACGGAATGATCCCGCCCGACGTGCTGATCTTCAGTTTCTGCCCTTCCGCCCCCACCATCTTCGGGATATTGGGGCCATGGATATCCATGTCGCAAATCCCCACATGCCACCCCTTGAGCGCCAGGCTCACCGCCAGATTGGTGGTGCAGGTGCTCTTGCCCACGCCGCCCTTGTTGCTCATCACCAGCACTTTGTATTCGATCCGTTCCATACGTTTCGCGACGAGCCACCGGCTGTGGCCTTCCTTGTCTTTCTGACAGGTTTCATTTTCGTCGCAAATGGCGCAGGCCCACATGTAGATACAGGCATCTCCGCCGCTGCTGGAACCGGGCTGTGAAATCACATTTAACTCGCGTGGCATCTTGGACTCCTGGTGAAACGTCAGTTGTGATGCGTGAAACGGACAACTCCTCTCGCCCCACGCTCGTGAACCGGCAATGCGTTATCTTCGACGCCCTCCCATCGGCACACCGACATATTCACCCTCACCGGCACCGGACGACACGGAAGGGGCGACCTTGGCGACCGCCGGTCCCGTCGCGGCCGCGACCGGGACGAGCGCCACCTCGGAAGCCTCGGCTTTCTTCTTGTTGAAGATCCCGGCGCTCACGATCCCGACTTCGTAAAAAATATACATGGGCAGCGCCATCAAACATTGATTGAAGGGATCCGGAGTCGGCGTCAGAATGGCCGCGAAGATGAAGGCCGCAAGGAAGGCCCACTTCCGATACCGTTTCAGCAGCGGAGCATCCACCCAACCCAGTTTGGCCAGGAGGGTAATCGCCAAGGGTACTTCAAAAATGAGGCCGAAGACCAGCAGGAACCACAGGGCGAACCCGACATACTGCGCGATCGACAGTTGCGGGATGAACCCCGCGTTTACGCCGTACGAGATCAAGAAGTTCAACGCAAAGGGCAGGACGAAGAAGAATGAGAACAACAATCCGAGATAAAAGGCCAGGGTACTCAACAGCACGAACGGACCGACGAACCTCCGTTCCTGGGCATGGAGTCCCGGCACCACGAAGTGCCAGAATTCCACCAGGATGTAGGGAGTTCCCAGGACCAAGGCGAACAGCCCCGAGACCTTGACGTTTTGCCACAGGGCTTCGGCCGGCGCGAGAAAGACGAAGGGGACCGTCGGGAGATCCGTCGGTATCCAGGAAAGGGATCCGGGCACGAACATGTTCTGCAGCGGCACCCGGATCCACTTCACCAGCGTATCGGCATAAAAGAACGTGCCGACGAAGATCACGGCCGTCACGATGACGGCCCTGGTCAGCCGGACCTGGAGCTCCACCAGATGCTCCATGACCGGCATTTTCTTATCTTCAAGCGGCTTGAAGATCGTGTCTTGCAGCCACTCTTGAAACTTGAACCCGTCAGCCATTCAGAATCGCCTTCAGCCGTCGGCCTTCAGCCGTCAGCCGCAATGCAGGCTGATAGCTGAACGCTGTCCGCTGGTTGCTGCCTATTTGGGGTTGACGGCGACGAACAGATTGTTCCCTTGCCGACTGAGCAAGAGCACCACCATTTCGTCCTTCTTCACCTTGGCTGACGCCTTCTGGTAATCCTCCAGGCTCTTGATCACCTCGTGGTTGACCTCCTGGATCACGTCGCCGCGCTGCAGCCCCGCCGACTCCGCCGCACTGCCGGCCTCGACGGAACTGACGACCACCCCGCTGGTCTTCGCGGGAATATTGAGCTGGCTCTGCATCGCCGCATCCAGCATCTGCACGCGCAATGACGCCAGGACATTGTCGGGCGGCTTCACCGTCTCGGCCGGGGCGCTGGCAGGACCGGGCTCTCGTTTTGCAAGTATTTCGTCGGACGGCCGTTCGGCGACCTTGACCTTCAAAATCTGCTCTTTTCCATCACGCAAAATCTTGATGTCGGCGTCCTTCCCAACCGCCGTACGGGCCACCAGGTTCCGCAACTGGCTGACGCTCTGCACCTCTTTGCCGTTGAACGCGACGACCACATCGCCGCGTTTCATCCCCGCCGTGTGGGACGGGCCGTTTTCGTTCACATCGCTGATCAGGACCCCCTTGCGCTGCTCCGGCAGCTTGAACGACTTGGCCAGGGCCGGGGTGATTTCTTGAATCGCCACGCCCATCCACCCACGCACCACCTTGCCGGTCTTCGTCAAACTCTCGACGATGTCCGTTGCGATGCTGCTCGGAATCGCAAAACCGATCCCTTCGGACCCGCCGGTACGGGAGAAGATGGCCGTGTTGATGCCGATCAGCTTCCCCTGCATGTTGACCAGGGCGCCGCCTGAATTGCCGGGATTGATGGCGGCATCGGTCTGGATGAAGTCTTCATAATCGGCGATGCCCACATTGCCTCTCCCTAACGCACTGATGATGCCGAGGGTGACGGTCGAGCTGAGCCCGAACGGACTCCCCACCGCCAGTACCAGGTCACCGACCTGTAACTCATCGTAATCCGCCCACTTGAGGGAACTGAGGTCCTTCGCTTCAATCTTGATGATGGCTAAATCCGTCTTGGGATCCGTTCCGATGATCTTCGCAGGAAATTCACGACGATCCGACAAGGTCACCGTGATTTGGGTGGCCCCTTCGACAACATGGTTGTTGGTGACGATGTAGCCGTTGGGATCGAGGATCACCCCGGATCCGGCACTCTGGTCAGGCCGATGGGGGCCTCCACCCGGAGGACCAGGCGGTGCGCCAGGAGGTCCCGGAGGTTCCATGCCTGGTGGTTCTTCGCCCGGAGGTGGTCCGCCGAAGGGACCGGGAGGAAGCTGGCGACGGCCCTCGCGACGGCCTTCTCCTCCGCCGGTCACCGCAATATTGACGACCGCGGGCGTGACCGATTTGACGATTTCCGCGAACCCCTGAGCAAACGCCGGGGGCACACCGGCCGCCTCAGCTTGATAGCCCGTCTGCAACCCGCCGATTAAGAACACGGCAGCAACCATCGTGATCACTGCGAGCACGGACAGTACCTTCCTGCGCTGATGTCGATACACCATGTGTACTCCTCCGGAAGCCTGAAATGAGGGAACTGACTCTCCGTCGATGATGAACAAATCATTCTACACTATTCGCAGAATCGCCTTCAAAGAGGAAAAACAGGGCGGGCAGAAATCAGGGCATCGTCATCGATGCCAGTTCGAGATCACGCTGTTCGACCCAGGCTCGTTGCAGATTCCCTGCCAGTCGCTTGGCGGCCTGGTCCATCGAGACGACACGGAGGGTGGTGGGAGCCGCTTCGTAGGATGGCGGCCAGATGCGACGCTCCGGATCTTGCGGCCGCAGATAAATCACCGGGTACCACTGAGAGATCCCCGGCGCTGTGGGGCTGTTCAACGTCGCCATGGCTCGCCCCTCGGCACGAAGGAGCGGCGCGCCAGTCTGTCCCTCGATCAGGGCCGCCTCGGCCAGAGACCAGTTATCGCGTTGGAATCCCGGTTGTCGGTGAGTCGTCCATCCCAGGAACAACGACACAGGATATTCTTGTTCGGTGCTCGACAGGACGACCACCAGCACATAGTCCACCCCCTGCTGCCTGGCGACCTCGGTCCAATTCGGTGCCGCCGCCCCTGCCGGCACCTCGCCCAGATTCACCACGCGCTCGATGAGGATGGGAAACCCTCGGTTGATCTGCTCACGAAGGGTTTCGGCCAATCGCTCCTGTGCTTCCTCAGGCAGACCAGGTGCCGCGTCCGAAGCAGACCGATCGGCCAAGACAACCAGGGCCGTTCGCACGGGACGCCGGCTCGGAAGCCCGGGACCTGTCGATTCAGCAGAAGGCGGCAACGCGACAAATTGACTCAACCGGCTCGGGGGAGCAGCCGTCGCACACCCCATCAACAGCAGTCCACCGACCAACAGTACGGCCCCGATTCCCCTCCCTCGCATCACAACACAAACCTCCCGCTCACGGACAGGACATGGAAACCGAACGTCCCTCACCATACGATCGCCTCCACTCGCAGGTCCTGTCAAGGTCCGGCACCGAATGCTTGCATTTCGTCCGCGGCTCAGCTACCGTTACGCACCGATCGTCATCGGCATGAGTCATCGGCAGCGTCTCACCCCGATCCGAGGCTGTCTCAACGTGACAACGCCCTCGACCCAGACGCCCTATCTTTCGATCATCGTTCCTGCGTACAACGAGGCCCTCCGTCTCCCCCCCTTCTTACAGCACATGGTGGCCTATCTGGAACGGCGTCGCACGTCGTATGAAATCCTCATCGTGGACGACGGCAGTCACGATCGGACCGTGCAGGCAGTCGAGGCGGCGGCACAACAGTCGCTCCACGTACGACTCATTCGATTGACTTGCAACATGGGGAAAGGGGCGGCGATCCGCCGCGGCATGCAAGCAGCGCGGGGAACGCTGCAATTGTTCACGGATGCGGACGGCGCGACGCCGATCGAGGAACTGGCGCGTTTGGAGTCCGCACTTGCGACCGGAGCGGATCTCGCCATCGGATCACGGGCCCTCGCCTCTCAACATCCCGACTATACCGTCCGTGCGCGGTGGCATCGGAGCGCTCTGGGCACCATCTTCAACGCCCTGGTGCAACGCCTGGGTGTTCGACATATCGCCGATACCCAGTGCGGGTTCAAACTGTTCCGCCGGTCCGTCGCTCAGGACCTGTTTTCGGTCGCCTGCGTCGACGGCTATGCGTTCGACCTTGAGTTGCTCTACATCGCCCGGCAACGCGGCTATCGCATCACCGAGGTTCCCGTCAATTGGACCGATCAACCCGGCTCGAAAGTCCGTCCCTGGCGCGACGGCGCCGTCATGCTGCGCGAACTCCTGGCCATCCGCAAACGTGAAGCCGAGGGGCTGTATAGGCCCCGCTGCAGACTTGTGCCCAACACGATCGAGCCAGCCCTCGCCTCCGTAGAACCCTCCCATTTCTAGCGGCCGCAGTCAGACCGCTCACGATTGCCGGCGCAGGATCAACACCTTGGCATCGCCATAGAGGGTTCTCCATCCCGGTCGGCCTTCAAGCGCCTGGGCCAATGCACTCCCCTTTTGAATCACCGCCCAATCGACCCGATAGCGATCCAACACCTCCAACGCCGGCGACTCCTCGCGATTCAGTTCCACATAGTCCTGAAAAATGCGGCGATGCCCGATCCGCCAGGCCGGCATCCGGCCGTCGATGAAAATTTTCTCGCCGGGGAGTTGCCACAGCAGAAATCCGCCGTAGCCATAATCATTGTAGAGCCTGGTTCCCACTTCGTCGCGATGGCCACGGATCCAGCGCACCGCTTCGATCGGATATTCCGTCTGCTCGAAATAGTCCTCGGAGGCGGTGCCTGATCGCCACACATGCAGCAGATGGTCCGTCCCTAAGTCATAGAGGGTACCGGCCGCCGCAACTGCGAGCATCAAAAGACCGGCACCCCCATAGGCCCTCAACACCGGCACCCATTGCAGACAGGACGCCGTCGCAAGCGCGAGCAACTCCGCCGCCGGCGCAAGGCTGACGATCAGAAACAACGAGACATTGCGCCAATGCAGGAGCGACAACAGCAGCACGATGACGAGCACCATCCAACGGACCGGCTCCACCCGCCGATACCATCCGGCCACAAGGCACAAGAAGCCTGCGAGGTACAGACCGTAGGCCCTGCCGGCCCACCCTTGAAAGGACACAGGCTGCCATTCCCGCAGGGTCTCGATCATGAAGCGGTCGGTGAGGGATTCATAGATCTCGACGTAGAGTCGCCAGCCGTATGGATTGAGACAGGTCACCGCCGCGGCGATCCCGAGCGCGAACATACAACGACGAAGATCCTCCCAACTCAGGACCGGCTCGTCCAGCCACGTTGCAAGGGCCGGCCGCCGATCCACACCAATCCTCACGAGGAGAGACAGGCAGAGCAGCAGAGCGAACAGAAAGAGCCCCGCTGTAAACCCTCCGTGCAGGTTGGCCCATAACAAGAATAACGGCGGCAACGTCCACAACCATCGACGACGGCCCTGCTGAATACGGCTCCACAGCTGTAACAGGACCGCCACGCCGAGGAGACTGACCAGTTGCGTGCGGGCGCCGAGAAAGGGCAACGCGACCCACAGGCTCGCCACCATGGCTACCAGTCGATAGGTCCGGCGCACCGGAGCAAGTCCCGCCGCCAGCCACCAGCCCAGGGCCGTCACCCCTCCAAAAAACAGGATCAACCCCAGCCCGCCGAATAGCCCCAGCCCACGATATAGAAGCGCCAACAGTCCGTCGGTCAACCAGGCATGTTCGACCCAACGCCAATCAGGCATCGTGTGGGAATAGGGATCGGTCTCCGGTAAGGTCCATCCCTGGGCAATCAGATCCAGTCCGGCACGGAGATGCCAGCCCAAATCCGGCTCCACGAGCGGCTGGAGCGTCAGGTTCATCACGAAGCCGAACAGGAGCATGTCCAGCAATAGGCCGATGAACTGCTGAGAGCGGGGGACAGAGAACCGGACAGGCTCAGTGTTCATGGGTCGGGACAGTCCCTTGGGATGGCCGCCTCACCAGCAGATTACCGAGGACCAACCAATCGACCTGGGTCCGTAGAAAACAGCGCACCGCGTCGTCGGGACTACAGACGATCGGCTCTTGCACATTGAAGGAGGTGTTGAGCAGGACCGGAACTCCGGTGAGGTTCCCGAAGGCGGCCAGGAGATCATAGAACCGCGGATTCACGTCGCGCGTGACGGTCTGGACGCGCGCCGTCCCATCGACATGGATGACGGCCGGGATGATTCCCTTGGCGGACGCCTTCACCCGCACCGTAAATTGCATGAAGGGTGAGGCAGCCGGCAGGTCGAAAAACTCCTTGGCCCGGTCGTCGAGCACCGACGGCGCGAAGGGCCGAAAGGGCTCCCGATGTTTCACCTTGCTGTTGATCAACTCCCGCATGTCTTCCCGTCGCGGATCCGCCAGAAGGCTGCGGTTGCCCAAGGCGCGAGGCCCCCACTCCATCCGGCCTTGATACCAAAACACCAGACGGCCCCGCGCCAATTCTGCCGCGACCAACTCGTACAACTGCGCGTCGGTGACCGGCTCGGCAGTCAACCCTTCACGCGCCAACGCTGTTCGACACACCTGCTCGTCGAACTGAGGCCCCAAATAGGCGGACGGCATTGGTGGCCTTGAGGCGAACCCTCCACGCCTGGCAGTCCACCATAGGGCTGCCCCGAGCGCGGCGCCGGAATCTCCCGCAGCAGGCGGCACATAGACATGTTGAAATCCGAGTTCGGCTCGCAGCCGGCTGTTGGCCACACAGTTGTACGCGACCCCTCCCGCCAGGCAGAGCACCTCCACATCCGTCAGGGATCGCAGCCGGCGGCCGAGATGCAACAGGACCTCCTCTAAAACCAATTGAGCACTCGCCGCCAGATCCCGATGACGCTGCGTCAGCTCGTCCGCCGAACGCCGTGGAGGGCCGAACAGGCGAACGAACTCCTCTCCGAACAGCCCGACCCTGGCGAGATGAAAATCCAGCAGGCCGGTGTTCATCTCGAAGCGGCCCTGCGGGAGCAGCCGCAGGACCTCTCGACGCAAGGTTGCCGCAACGGTCGGCTCACCGGAAGCCGCCAACCCCATCACGATGTATTCGTCCTGATCCGGCCGAAACCCGAGAAAGGCCGTCATCGCCGCATAGAACTGGCCGAGCGAATGGGGGAGCGGAGTACGGTCGAGGGGGGTGATTTGCTGACCTTCGCCCATCGCCATCAACGTCGTATCCGCTTCCGACGCGCCATCCACGACCAGGATGGCCGACCGCTCGAAGGGCGAGACCAGAAACGAACTGGCGGCGTGGCATAAGTGGTGATCGAGAAACATCGGGCGGCTACCGACCGAACCGACCCGTTGCGTCAATTCCCGGCGGAGCCGGAACAATTCTTTCCACTCCCCTCCGACCCGTTCGAGCGACCGCGTGCCCTTCACTCGAAACAATTGCGGGGACCGCGCCATCGCCGTCAGGGCAAGCCGGGCGCGCCGACCGACCAGCCAATACTTCCACGGCACCGCAATGGCCTCGACGTCGCGAAGGGTGGCTCCCGCCTCGCGCAGGCAATAACGGATCGCGTGGACCGGCAACGCCGTCACATGTTTCTGCCGCACGAATCGTTCCTCCTCGGCCGCCGCCACGATTCGACCGTCTGAGACGAGCGCCGCCGCCGCATCCCGCATATTGGAAAGGCCCAGCACCAACACGATGGTTCAGCAGCCTCCTTGTTCATCATCACAACAGGACCATGCAGCGGGTAGAATAAACGAGCCCCCTGAGGGTCGCAAGCCGCCAAGGCAGTCGGTTGCAATGCCCCTTCCTTTCCTGTACGGTTCCTCTTCCGACGTACGCCGTAGAGGAGGCCTCTGCTTGAAGACGCACCATCTACTCATCCTCGGAGTGCTGCTGGTCCACGCGCTGACCTCCACAGGATGCGAAAGCATCAAATCACGCTTTGCCCGCCCGACATTGCCGGACCTCGGCCCGCCGGTTCCCCTCACCGTCCAAATGGATCTCGACCCGTCGCTGTCCCAGGCCAAGACCCAGTACCTCGACAGTTGCAGCCGCTTCCAACCGCTCTCGATCGGTCCGACGGTCGAAGACCTGTTGGTTCAAGCCGCCCATCAAACCTTCCGCACCGTCGTGATTCAAGGCGGTCATGTCACCGGTGCGAAACCGGACGTGACCGTGCGGATACGCCTATTGGATCCCAGGCTGAAAATTCAAGCTGACAGCCTCTACGATCGCGCCCCCGCGGAACTGAGTTTGGACGCCATCGCAGAATTTTTCGATCCATCGGGCAAACTGCTGGCCGAGCGGCCGTTGCAAGCCACGCGGAAAGAGCGGCTGCATGTAGAACTGACCCAGCAGCGATGCGACTATGTCATCGATCCCTTCGTCCAGGACACCTCGGCCATGCTGGCCGCACAGTTCATGCAAGAGGCGCGAGTGCTCCTCGACCCGACCGCCAAGACATCGACCGGTGAACCACTCGTTGCCGCTGCCGGAGCCGCTTCGAAACCGGCGGTACCGCAGACTGCGCCGCAAGCCCCACCGGCTCAAGCCTTATCCTTTAAGGCCACGCTGTTGGACGAGAACAGCAACATGATTCTGGAAGGCGGCGAACGCCTGCGCGTGCGGGTCGATGTCGTCAACGCCGGTCCTCAGGCCTTACAAGACGTGGTCGTTGAACTGGCGGGTCCGCCGACGTTGATGACCCAGTTTCCGGCGACGAAACTGTCCGTCGGCGGCATCGAGGCGGGCGGCTCCAAGTCCCTCGAATTCATCGCCACCCTGCCCCCATCGCTGCCTCCGCAACAAGCCGAATTTCAGGTGTCTGTCACTAGCGGACTCGGCCAAGGCGCCCCCCCTCCACAGACGTTGCTCGCCTCGGTACGGCCGGCCGGCATGAAGGCTGACGATGTAGACCAGATTCCCATCGTGCCCCCGGGGATTCAGCGACCGGGAGACTATCTGCTCTCGATCGGCCTCAGCAGTTACCGGGAACAGCATATTCCGGCGCGCAAATATGCGGCCCTCGATGCAGAAATGGTCGCGGCCTATTTTCAATCGCTGGGTGGATTGCCGCGGAGCAACGTTCGATTGATGCAAGACCGGAGCGCGTTACGCCCCGATATTGAAGAAGCCTTGCTCGATTGGCTGCCGTCAAAAATCACGAAGGACTCGCTCGTCGTCGTCTATTTCGCCGGCCAGGCGATGGTTTCATCGACCGGCGACACCTTTCTGATTCCCTATGACGGTTCCCTGGGAGCGACCACACGCCTCTATCCGCTCAAAGACCTGGAGACAGCCTTGAGCAGACTCAAGGCCAAACAGGTTCTGTTCCTGTTCGACGGAACCGTGCTCAAAAACGGAGCCGACGGACGGACGAAAACTCCGTCACCGAAATGGACGGGAACAGGCGGGTCGATCCTCCAGTTGATCTCCACCACCGGCTTCGGGAAAAGCTTGGAATCGGACACGTGGCGCCACGGATTGTTCACCTATTACTTATTGCGAGGCCTTCGCGGTGACGCCGACCTCAACCGTAACGGGGAGGTGACGATCGGGGAGGTGACCACCTATGTCAATCAGAAGGTGCCGGCGGCTGCGCGCGGCGACTTCAAGCAGGAACAACAACCGCAAGCTCTGCCTGCGTTGCGCTCCTCGGATAGGGGCCTGGACATGATGCTTACCAAGGCCGCCATCGTCCCGATCATCGCACAACCGTAGCAGTGCAGGGCTCGTTCTGCCGGCGCAGATAGGTGCAGCCTCCGCGCGGAAGACTTCATTTCCCCCAGGCCTCGCACGCCGAAACCGCGGCATAAAAGAAAAGGGGCGGCGAGGAACCCCTCGCCGCCCCTTCTGGTTCAGCCTGCAGGCTGAACGAAACCGTCTACTCTTCCCCGCCCTTGCAGAAGCTGCGCTCGTAATTGATGATGGTCCAGGCTTCTTCTTCCGTGATCGCCGCAGGGACCAAGGACACCATGCCGGTGCCGGGGCTGCCGTTCTTGATCACCCAGAACAGCTCGCCGTCTTTCCGCTTCTTGTGGAATTTGCAGTTGGTGAAATTTCGCGGGCTCGGATTCAGGATCGCGCCGGCAGGACCGTCGCCCTTCCCTTCCTTCCCATGGCAATTGAAACAGGTGCCCTTCCCCTCGAACAGTGCCTTGCCCTTTGCAATGCTCTCTGGATTCGAGGCCACCGGATTCTTCATCGCCTTGGCATCCGCCATCTGATCCGGCGGAACGCGCGGCTTCAACGGGTCCTTTTCTTCCGCTCCCACCACCGTCACGGACAACAAGGTGACGGCCGCACACACTCCCAAAAACTTAGAAAGATACCCCATCACAACTCCTCCTTTGTGTTGAATCCACTGCGCGAACAACCACTCTGTTGTACGAGACCGCTCCGGAAATAAATCGAACACCAGGCCGATAAAGCAGGCGAACTATAGCAACGCATTTTCCGTCTTGTCAAGGGAACGGCCGGCCTTTACGTTCCCCTTTTCGCTCCTGCCGTATCAGCGAGAACTCAAAGGTCGTGCCAGGAAATGGAAAGAGGGAACGGCGCGATTTCGAGCGGTTCCGAGGCCGTTTCCACGAGGCAACTACGTAATCGTCTGCGACCGTGACACCTTTGCGCCTCAGGCGTTGTCCCGTTCGCCTCAGACAAGCCTGAACATGGGATACTCGCCTCTTGACTACAGGTGCGCTGGAAGGGATGAGAGGAACTCGACTCGGCAGGAACACACATCGAGGCTTGCTGAGGAATACACTTCCGCAAACGGATCAGCGCTTAAGGACGACGTCGCGGACGACCTTTCCGCTCGGACCGAACGGCTTTTGCGGCTTGCCGTTCAATTCGGCACGGACTCCCCCCGCATTACCCAGCGTCACCGTGAACTGATCCTGGGCTTTCCACTGGGCCTTTTCACCAGGGCGCAGCAAGGCTTCCTGCGGACTTCCCCCGTCGACCTGAACCACCACCCAACTCAACTCAGTCGCATCGAGATCCAGGACCAGCGGACCATCGGACCCGACCGGACCGTCAACCGACAGCCCTGCCAAGGGGCCATCAGATCCGAGTGAAGGAACGGATTGAGCGGGGACCGGTTCCGTTTGTACCGGCACCTTGGCGACCGTCGCCGGTGCGGAAACGGTCGCTTTTTCTTGCAAGGTCTTCGGAGGAGTCGCCATCGGCTCGGCTGGTTTCGCAACCGGTGCAATGGGAGGCGGAAGTTCCAATTCCTGGCGCGGCGCCGGTTCGCGCGCATCTTTAGCAAACGGCGCGCTTTTCTTACTGGGCGGCGGGGCATCCGAACCGGATCGACGCACGAGCGTCGAGGACTGTTCCCGGCTCAGCAGGAAGATCAGCGTGACGATGGCGACGGCAATGGCGATCCCTACCGCCTTGCGGTTGGCCTTGCGGCGCCGCTCCTCTTCCACCTGCCGCTGTCTCAGCCGTTCCCGTTCGCCCTGCTTTTCATAAAAGGCCCCGGCGGACTGAATGAATCGGTGAATCGCATCTTCCTCATCCAGACCCAGTGAGCGCGCATAGGACCGCACAAACCCACGCGCGAACACTTGATCGGGCAGTTTGGCGAAATTCCCCTCTTCGAGCGCCTTGACAAAATCCGTCCGGATGCGGGTCTTGGAGGCGACCTCATCGACCGTCAGGCCTTTCGTCTCGCGAACCTGCCGAAAAAATTCACCCACTGATTCCATGGTCTCCGCCTATGGTTTGAGCTTGCCGAGCAGTTCCTGTGCCGCAGCCGCCTGTTCGCCGCCCTTATCCGCCGCCGAGACCTTGGAAAGGGCCTCGCGCGCCCGCACGTCGAACCCAAGTTTGTGGTAGACACGCCCCAATTCCAATTGCAGCATCGCCGGAGGCACATTCGGAGGCGTCACCGTCGCGGCATCTTCCAAGGCTTCCATCGCCCCTTGCAGATCCCCTTCATGCATCAAGGCTCTCCCCAGATGAAACCGGGCCAGGTCGGGTGTCGGGTACAAGGGATTGCTGAGGGCTTGGCGGTACGCCGCAATCGCCTCTTGCCAACGGTCCTGGCTTGCCAGCACTTGGCCGAGATAGGTATGCGCCTCCGCATAGTCATTGTCGATGCGGATGGCTTCGCGGAGGGATTCTTCAGCCAATTTGAACCGCCCCTGCGACGCATAGATATGGCCCAACCCATACTGCGCTTCCTTGTTGTCGGGATTCAACTTCACGGCCTTTTGAAACGAGACGAAGGCCTGCTGTTGATCGGAATTCAACCGAGCGACCCCTTCCTGGTAGAATCCCTTCGACTTCCGCAGGTTCTCTTCGTCGGCGCAGCCCGAAAGCACACAGAGGCCCACCAGCAGGACCATGCAGCGGTCACCCGCAGTTCGGCACACCGTTCGTTTCGATCGACTCCGATCTCGATGACTCACCGTCATGAACCGATGTCCTCAAAGTGGGTCAACCGCTTGAACTCTTTGAAGCGTGCCTCAATCTCTTTGTAATCCAGGATCCGCAATCGGTCAAGGCTAAAGGCTTCTACGGTAAAGGAGGCCATGACGCTGCCGAAGATGATGGCTTGCCGCATCGCCTCCGGCGACCGGTTTCCCGTCGCCGCCAAATAGCCCAGGAATCCTCCGGCGAACGTATCGCCGGCACCCGTCGGATCGCGCACTTCATCCAGCGGGAAGGCCGGCGCCCCGAACACCTGCTTCTCGTTGAACATCAAGACGCCGTATTCGCCGCGCTTGACGATCAGATGTTTTGGCCCTCGCGAGAGAATCCTCTTGGCCACCTTCACGAGGTTCGGGTCCTCGCCCAAGGCCCGCGCTTCGCCGTCGTTGATGATGAGAATGTCGATGTGTTCCAGCACCTTCCACAGCGCTTCCCGCTTGCCGTTGATCCAGAAATTCATCGTGTCGCAGGCCACCAGGGCCGGCCGTTTCACCTGCTGCAGCACATCGAGCTGCAACCCCGGATCGATGTTCCCCAGGAAGAGCACCTCCGGCGAGCCGTACTGGGCGGGAATCTTCGGGCGAAAGGTCTCGAACACGTTCAGCCTTGTGTCGAGCGTCTGCGCCTCGTTCAGTTGATGTGAGTAGGCCCCCTTCCAGCGAAAGGTGGCGCCGGGCCGACGTTCGAGTCCGGTCAAGTCGATCTTCCGACTCTTGAGAAAGGCCACATGTTGGTCGGGGAAATCTTCCCCGACGACCGCAATGAGATCGACCGTGGTGAAATAGCTGGCCGCCGTCGAGAAGTAGGTCGCCGACCCCCCCAGCACCTCCGTCACCTCGCCGAAGGGTGTGTTCACCGTATCCAACGCCACCGATCCGACCACCAACAACTTACCCATGCCTCACCGTTTTCCTTTCCGCATCGCCACAGAGGGAGCGATCAAGAGATTCAACCGCCGTTTCGCCGAAGCCGGAATGCGATCCGGTGCGGTGACGATGGCGTTTCGCAGCGCCTGGCGGCACTCGCAGGAGCGATCGGGCTTCAGCCCCGGCACCGCAGTCTTCAACAATTGTTTGGCAAGCGCGACGTTCTTGTGAAGGGTCGCCAGAATAGCCTCGACGGTCACGGCCTCTTCCGTCTCATGCCAGCAATCGTAGTCCGTGACCAGCGCGACCGTGGCATAGCAGAGCTCGGCTTCACGGGCCAACTTGGCTTCCGGCATGTTGGTCATGCCGATCACGTCCACCCCCCACTGACGATACAGTCGCGACTCGGCCTTGGTCGAAAACTGCGGCCCTTCCATACAGACATAGGTCCCGCCCCGCTGGAGACTCGCCCCCACAGAACGCCCCGCTTGCTCCAATGCATCGGCCAAGGACCGGCAGACCGGTTCCCCGAACCCCACATGCGCCACGATGCCTTCATCGAAAAACGTCGACGCGCGTCGCTTGGTGAGATCGATGAACTGATCCGGCAATACCACGGCTCCGGGATGGATCGATTCCTTCATGCTGCCGACGGCACTGACGGAAATCACTTGCGTGACGCCCAACGACTTCAGCGCGTAGATATTGGCACGATAGTTGATGCTGCCGGGATTGATCCGATGGCCTCGACCGTGCCGAGAGAGAAACGCCACCCGGACTCCGCCGAGAACACCGACGACGACGGCATCAGAAGGAGCGCCGAACGGCGTGCGGACGCGCGCCTCGCGAATCTTCTCCAACCCTTCGATGTCGTACAACCCGCTGCCGCCGATAATGCCGATGGCGGTCTGGCCCGCCTTTTTCGATCCTGTCATAGAGTCGATTCCGTTTCCATGGTGCGGGGCGTTCGCGACGCCACCGCCGGTTGTCGATTGTCCATATGCTGCACGAAAGTCTGAATGGTTTCGAACAGACGTTCGGCCACTTCCGGACCGTCTTGCGCATCGAGGGACCACCAGCGAAGCTCCGATTCCTTCCGAAACCAGGTCAGCTGGCGCTTCGCGAAGTGCCTGGTATCGCGCTTGACCAAACGGATCGCCTCCGCCTGGTCGTATTCGCCCGCCAGATAACCGGCAACCTGCCGATACCCCAACCCCTTCATCGCACCCAACCCCCGCCCATACCCCCCGGCGAGAAGGCGTTCGGTTTCTTGCACCAATCCCCCGGCAAACATCGCGTCCACCCGCCGGTCGATGCGGCGATAGAGCTGTTCGCGATCGCGATTCAAACCGATCATCAAGACCGAAAAGGGTTGCTCGGAACAATGATGTTGCCGGTGGAGCTCCGAAAGACGACGTCCCGACAAATGATGCACTTCGAGCGCCCGCACGATCTTGACCTCGTCATGGGGATGGAGCTGCCCGGCCAATTCGGGATCGATACGTGTCAGCTCCTCGTGAAGAACCTGTCGTCCCTCTGCACGGGCCACCTGCGCCAAGGCCGAACGGAACGCCTGATCTGCCGGCGGAGCATCGCAAAGGCCGTGGATCAGCGTCCTGACATACAACCCCGTGCCGCCGACCACCAGCGGAAGCCGTCGTTCTCCATAGAGCCGCTCGATTTCCTGCATCGCCTGCTTGCGATATTGTCCGGCGTTGAAGGACTCGTGGGGATCGACCAGATCGATGAGCCGGTGCGGCACCCCTCGTCGCTGCTCGACCGTGGGTTTGTCGGTCGCGATGTCCATCCCCCGGTAGACCTGGCGAGAATCTGCCGTCAAGACTTCCGTGTCCAGCGCCTGCGCCAATTGCACCGCGATCTCGCTTTTTCCCACCGCCGTCGGCCCGACCAGCACCGCCAGCGGCCGCGACCGTAAAACCGATTCCGACAGCCGCCACATGCATCCCCTTTCACGACGCGCGGTCGAACAGACGGGCCAGTTCATCGGCCGATAGACGGAACGCGACCCGGCGGCCGTGCGGACAGGTCATGATCAGCCCCTCCGCCACCCAGTCCTGCACCAATTGCTTGATCTCGGGAAGCGCCATGGCCCGACCTGCACGCACCGCCCCATGACAGGCCAACGATGCCAGGATGGGCTTCACTTTCGTTTCCAGCGAGGAAATCGACTCCCACTGTTCGAGGTCCTCGATCAGATCTTGCACGAGCGCGGCCAGATCAGTATGGCCCAGCAGCACCGGTAGGCTGCGGATCAGAAACGATGAAGGCCCGAAGGGCTCGATCAGCAATCCGAGCCGTTCCAATTCCGGCAGCCGGCGTTGGAGCATGAGGGCCTGTTGAAGCGGCAACTCCAATGGCTCCGGCAACAACAGCGGTTGTGACGGCAGGCTGTTGCCTTGCCAGGCTCGCCACAAGCGCTCGAACAAGACCCGCTCATGCGCCGTATGTTGATCGATCACCTGGAGTTCGGTTCCCACCTGTACGATCAGAAACGTGCGGCTCATCTGGCCCAGCGGAAGAATGTCCGGCGGTTCGGTCGAGTCATATGTGGTCACCCCTTCCCCGACAAAGGAAGTTTGGCCGACCGCCGGTACGGCAGACGCAAGGGGCTCCTTCGACCCTGCCATGGCCCGACCGTGGTCCGATCCTGATTCGAACGCGGTGCGACCCTCGATGCGAGAAGGAACGATCGATGAAACAGGGTCGCTGACATGAGCATGGGCGGCACCGGCCATCGATGCCTCGACCTGAGCGCGCCCGAGTGCATGACGCACCGCCGAACGGACCAGTTGATGCACGGATTCCGTCTCGGCGAATCGCACCTCCCGCTTGGTCGGATGCACGTTGACGTCGACCAGTTGGGGCTCGACGTCGAGAAAGAGAACGAACAGGGGAGTATGGCCCTTCGCGAGGAACGAGCTGTAGCCGTCGATGACGGCATGGTGCACGGTGCCGTTCTTGACCGGCCGGCGGTTCACGAACAATTCCTGCGGGGTTCGTCCGGCGCGCGCCCGCACCGGATCGATGATGAACCCCTTGACGTAGAGGCCATTTCGCTCCGCCTCCACGGCCAACGCCCGGTCGCTGAACAACGCACGATAGATCTGCAGGACACGATCGCGATGGGAGGACACGGCGGGAAGGTTGAATACCTCGTATCCGTTGTGGACCAAGCGCACATGCACCTGCGGCCAAGCCAACCCGGCCTGCTGCACCGCATGGCTGATGTGGGAAAATTCGGTTGTCGCGGACTTGAGAAACTTTTTGCGGGCCGGTGTATTGTAGAAGAGGTCGGCAACCTCTATGGAGGTCCCGGGAACGGCGGCGGCATCGTCCACCCGATCGATCACTCCGCCTGTCAGCCGGAGTTGCGTCCCCACCTGCTCGTTCCGAGCCACCGTCGTCAGCCGGACTTTCGATACGGCCGCGATGCTCGGCAGCGCCTCCCCGCGAAAGCCCATCGTGCGAATGGCGCTGAGCTGCCGGTCGGATTGCAATTTGCTCGTGGCATGCCGCTCAAAGGCCAGGCCGGCATCGGCCCGCGACATGCCTTCGCCGTCGTCCGTGACGCGGATCAGTCCGAGGCCCCCGTCCTTGATTTCAACTGTAATGGTGCTGCTGCCGGCGTCCAGGCTGTTTTCGATCAATTCCTTCACCACTGCGGCCGGGCGTTCCACCACTTCGCCTGCCGCAATCCGGCCGATCACATCGTTCGGCAATACCTGGATCTTTCCCGGGCTACTGGCTATGGTCATGGGAGGAGACGCCCCCTGAGGTTCGGATCGAGGAAGGAGTGGTGGAGAGGAGATCGTGCAGCCGACCAGAGATCATCGAATCTCGGCCATCTTCGCCTTCGCAAGCTTCGCTTCATCAGACGTGGAATATTCCTCGATGACCCGCTTGAGATATTTGCGCGATTTGGCCGTATCCCCGGTTTCTGCCGCCGACAGGCCCAGCTTGAAGAGGGAGGCAGGCACCTTTTCATTCCCCGCATACTCGTTCACCACATGCTCGAAAGACTGTATCGCCCGGATATAGTCCTTCTGACCGTAATAGGACTCCCCGAGCCAATAATGTGCGTTGGGGGTCAGTGAGGTCGAAGGAAAGTCCTTGATGAAACGCTGGAAGCCGCTCACCGCCAGATCGAACTTGCCGTTGAGGTAATCATTGTAGGCCAGGTTGAAGGCCGAGGTCGGCGTAATGGAGGGCACCCCGGGTACGATCGACGGTGGATCGAGCGGCCCGGACGGCTTCGCCACGCGCGCCTGACGAGTGGCTTCGGCCAGCGCCAAGTCCGATCTGATGGAGGCTGCCTGGGCCAGTTGCGTCTCTTCGATTTTCGCCAATCGCCCCTCTATTTTTTGGAGCCGGGCCAACGCGTCATCGAGCCGCAATTTTCCTCCCTCCGGCTCACGAACCCGTTCGAGCGATTCCAGTCTCCGCTGCATCGCCTCGAAACGCTTCTGCTCCTGATCTTGGGTCTTGGCGATGATCGTCACTTGCTCCCGGATCTCCAAAAAGTCGGCATGCTTCGCACAGCCCACCAAGAAAAGACTGCAGACGAACCCTGCCCCCACCTGCAATGGCACCATGAGTCGGCCGCTCATCGTTCGTGCAACTCCTTTAGTTGGTTCAGCTTGTCGACGGCTTTATTGGCTTCCGGCGACCTCGGATAGAGATCGATGACCTGCTTCAACGCCGAAGCGGCACGTTTCCGGTCCTTCAGCGCCAGATAGGCGTATCCCTTTTTCAACAAGGCAGCCGGCACCTTTTCACTTGATGGATGGTTCAACTGCACCTGATCGTAGGCATCGATCGCGCGCGTATAATCCTTCTTGCCGTAATAGGATTCGCCCAACCAAAACCGGGCGTTGGGCGCGAGGTCGGAATGCGGATAATGGACAAGAAACTCCGCAAACCCTTGTCGGGCTCCGTCCAAATCTCCATCTTTGAAGCGGGTGAGGGTCCGCTCATAGGATTCCCGATCCGCCACCAAAGCGGCGCTTCGGTTTTCCGAATGGGCGGCAGAGCCGTTGGACTGAGCCGGCGGTGCGACTTCCGGTGCCGGCATCGCCTGCGCTTGCGGAAGCGGCGTCACTTCTGCGACGGCCGACGCCTGCTCGGCCCGTTGGGAGGCAATCGTACGCAACACCGACAGATGCTGTTCGACCTGCTTCAAAAACGCATGTTGACTTTCCAGATTCTTGTCCAGAGTTTGGATCTGAGCTTGAACATGCGCCAAGCCGCGCGCCGTCTCTTCGATGCGGCGTTCCTGCTCGTCTCCGCGCGACACGAACTTTCCACCGGCATTTTCCAAGGCTTTCGCCACCGACGCCACGCTCCGGTTGACTTCGTTCAAATGGTCCGCCGTGACCTTGTTGTCCGCATCGATTTTTCCCGCGAGCGCGTCCGTCCGTTTGCTCAATGCAGCCGCCTCCTGCTCCACCGACGCAGTCGATGCGGCGAGATGCTTCACCGCCTGGTCCTGCTGCACGACACGTTCGCCCAAGCCGCTCAACGCTTGCTTGAACTCGACCAGCGCTTGGTTGAACTTCGATACCTGGTCCGCCAAAACCTTGTTCTGGGCGTCGAGCTGCGTCACATTGTGCGACCGGCCCTCAAGGGCCTGCAACAATTTCTGCTGTTCGTCCAACCGCGAATCGACTTTCTGTGCAAGCGCCGTCGTGGTCTTCTGAACGGCATCGAGCATGTTTTTCTGAATCGCGTCGATATGGGCCGCGACTTGATCCACCCGCGCCGTCGCAGCCGCGAGTTCAGACCGACTCCGGTCCCGCTCTCCTTTGAGCGAGGCATCCTGATCCACCAACTGCTTTTCGACCCACCCCAATCGTTTGCTCTCCTCGGCGAAGCGTTTTTCACTCTCACTCAACCGCTGGTTGACCCGCGAGTCCTGAGAAGCCAGTTTGGCCAACAAATCGTCTTGCCGCGCTTCCAATGTCTGGGCGCGGTGAATGGCCTTATCGACGTCGCCCCGCAAGGAGGGAATGTCCTGCTCGCGCAACGACACGATCTCCTGGTTTTGGCGGGCCCTGGTCTGGGCCTGTTCTTCCGTCGTCTGTTTGATCCGACGTTGAAGTTCCCGTTCGGTCTGCTTGAGATCGGCCTGTTGCGCCACACATCCGGACAACAGGGAAAACCCCGCAGCCACGAGTACACAGACCCCAAGCCCGCACTGTTCACCCCGACGACCAGAAACACCCAAGCCCGCGGCTGATCGTCCGTTCACCATCTCATTTCGATGAAGCCATCCACCATCCATGACAAGTCTCCCTTGACCGGCGCCTGTTCCGGAGAATCATGTCACATCGTCCATGATCCGAACAGTTATTTCGACCGGACCACCACGTGGCCGCGTCGGTTCTGCTGGTAGCAGGTTTCGCTCCGTTCGTTGCAGAAGGGGCGCTCCTTTCCATAAGAAACCACGGCCAACCGGTTGGCCCCCACGCCGAGTTCCACCAGATAGTTCCGCACGGCCTTGGCGCGCTTTTCTCCCAGCACCAGATTGTAGGCCAACGTGCCGCGCTCGTCACAGTGCCCCTCGATCTTGACCAGAGCCGAGGGATTGCCCTTGATCCACTGGGCATCCTGCATCAACGATTGCCGGCCTTCCTCGGTAATCGTCCAGCTATCGTAGCCGAAAAACACGTCTCGCAATCCTGCCTCCGCCGACGCAGCCTGTTCCTTGGCCTGCTCACGACGGATGTCTTCGATCTGGCGCGCCGTGCTCTCCGACGGCTCCACCTTGGCCAACATGGTGCCGCCGCCGCCCAACCGCTCTTCGGACGGGGCCTTGCCGCCGGACACCGACTCGAATCCACGCAACCCGCCGCTTTCGGGCTCGTCCTGCGGCTTGCTCGACAGGGACAAATCCGGGAACGTGGAACCGGCACTATCAAACCCACCGGCTGATCCACCCGTCGAACCGCCCTGCGACCCCATTGATCCCATGGAACCCATTGCACTCGGCGCAGGACCTCCCGACTTCGCCATACCGCGTTCCGAAGATTGCGCATCGCCACCGGACTGAATCGACTTTTTCGAACAGCCCCCTTGAATGACTAACAACATCCCGACTGCTACCGTCAGGCCCATTGTCGCTACCCGTATCGTCATATCGTTACTCCTCATGGCTGGTGAAATGGTTAATGCGTCGTATACAGAGTCAATTATGTGCCGGTCATCCCTACAGCGCGGGAGACCATGACGGCGAACTGTTGTGAGTCCCGCCGAACGTGATGCGTTCCAAATCCTTTCCGTCCGTATTCACCATGTAAATATGGCTCTTCCCATCGACGGTCGAACTGAAGGTGATATGCCGACCGTCGGGGGACCAGGAAGGCGAGTCGTCGATCCCGTTCCCATTCGTGATCTGGACCCGCTTCTGCCCGTCCGGTGATATGAGACAGAGTTTGTACAAACGCTGCGCCGTCCGGCAGACATAGGCGATCCAATTTCCGCGCGGCGACCAGGCAGGGGCGGCATTGTAATCACCATCATAGGTCAACCGACGGACGTTGGACCCGTCCGCGCTCATGATGAACACCTGCGGGGCGCCGCCGCGGTCGGACGTAAAGGCGATTTCACGGCCCGTGGGCGACCAGGTCGGCGAGAGGTCGCCGCCCTGATTCACCGTCAATCGATGCGACGCTTTGGTCCTGGTATCGAGCTTATAAATCTCCGAGTTGCCGTCCTGGCTGCTGGCGAAGGCCAAGAAGTTCCCGTCCGGCGACAAGGCGGGAGTGATGTTCAATCCCCCCATCGAAACCAAGGTCCACCGTTTGCCCGTCGCAAGCTCCAGAATGTCGATGTCCTGCGCGTTCCGACTCCGATAGGCCGTGAACACGATGAAGCGGCGATCGGGCGACCAGCGCGGCATCAGATTGAGAAACCCGTCCGCCGTGATCTGTTTGGGCTCATACCCGTCGTAGTCCATCACGAACAGTTCGCGCGCGTTGCCGTGCTCGGCCACATAGACGATCTTCGTTCTGGCGATACCGGGCTCGCCCGTATAGCGAAACACCAACTCGTCGGCAAACCGATGCGCCATCAAACGCACGACGGAGGTCGATCCGACATAACGCTTTCCACCGACGACTTCCTCGCTGCCGCTGTCGTAGACGAAGCCGTCCATCAACAATTCACTGTCGCTGCTGCCGTTTTTCGGACCGGATTTTCCCCACACCAACACCGAGACGCCGTTTTCCGAGGCCTGCTTGAAGACGGCCTTGTCGGCGGTCGTCACCTCGCGCACCTTCACCCCGATTCCGGGCAAATCCACAAGCGAAAAGACCAGCGACCGTTGGAGATCGGCCTTCAACACTTCCTCGATGCGACCGCCCAACCACTCGGGGCCGCCGCCGTTCTGAAAACCGAAAACCCCGATGGGAATTTTCTGAAAGTCCGGCCTGGTCGCTTCAAGGAACACATCGGTGGCGCGGGAATCCAGAATCCCGAACAGCCCGGCCCCCACGACGACACAGAGCGCAACCATGAAACCGATGATCGTCCGATTCATCCTGCTGCCTCGCCTACGGCAAAAGTAAAGTGGGCATCGAAATAGGAGTCCGTCAGATCGGGAGGAAAGGGCGGCAACGGCACCGCGCTTTGTACGGCCCGCTGCGCAGACAGGTCATAGTAGTCGTTCCCTGAAGACTGTTCGATGACTACCGTGCCGACTCGACCGTCTCGCTCCAAACGAAACCGCACCACGACCGTCATGGCTTTCCCCGACAGATCGACCGGCGGCGCAGTCCAAAAGCCGCTGATCCTCGCTTGAACACGAGCCAGGTACGGATTCGACCCGGCCACCCCCGCCACTTTCAATTTGGTGTCGGGCTTCGTCCGCGTGACGGCGGCAGGAGCCGGCGGCGCGCTCGCGATCGGCTGCGGTTCACGGAACATGGGCTTGACCTCCCGCACCGGTTCCGAAACCTTCACCGGCGGAGGCGTTTGCAACTTTTTCAGATCCTGCAATTCGCGATCAAGATCGCTGTTGATCTCTTCCGACAGGGACGCCCGTTTCGGCGGAGCGACCGCCGGCCTCGGCGGCTCTTTCGGTGCATCGGCCGGAGCAGAGGCCATCTCAGGAACCTTCAACTTACTCAACATGGCGTCCACGTCGGATCGCTCGGGAGCCCGTTCGGGTTTCGGCTGAACGGCCTTTTTCACCTCTGCCGGCTTCGCGGGAGCGAGATCGCCGTACTTCGGTGCGTTCGGCGGCAACTCGATATCCTTCATGACATCCCGCAGTACATCCGTCCGGTTCGTGAGGGGGGCGGATGAGGGTGACTTCGCCGCCTGCGGAATCGGCTGTGGCGCAGTCAAGGTCGGAACGGGCAACCGAGGCACAGGAACCGGGACAGGCGCGGGGGCTGGAGCCACCGCAGGGGTCGGAGCGGGCGGTGTCGGTGCCGGCGGAGTCGCTTTGACGACCGGAGCAACCTGAACCGGAGGCGGAGTCGGCGCCGGCGCCGGTTTGGGAGGAACGGGAATGGGAGCAGACTGGACCGGCTTGGGTGTCGGCCGCGGAGTCGGCTTCTCAACCTTCTCGACTTTCTCCACCTTGGGCTCAGGCTTCGTCTCCACGGTCGGCAGACTGACCAGGGCGACTTCCATCGCCGACAGCGGACGTTCCGTTTTCTTGAACAACTTGGCGCCCATGATCACCGCCAGCAGACAGAGATGCAGCAACAGGGACAGGACCACCGTCTTGCGCAGACGGCTGCCCCCGGTTTCACCGAAATCCCCGATCAGAATCAGCGAGGGATGTCTTGGCAGGGTATGGAACGTCATGACTTGCGATACGACCCTGCGGCGCGCGAGTTGCGGCGCCGCTACTTCTTGCGTGGTTGCGCGAGGGACATGACCGACTCACTCACGCGCTCGGCACCCGTGGGCTCCGTCACCATGCCGAGCTTTTCGATCCCGGCTTTCTTCACACTATCCATCACCTGCACCACGATGCCGTAGGGTACGTCCCGATCCGCTCGCAGGTAGAGCGACACCTCCGGGCTCTGATCTTTCAACGCCCGGAGTTTCCGTTCGAGTTGAACGACACTCACCTGATCCTTATCCAAATACAATCGTTGATCGCGCTCAATGGACAAAACCGCTCTCGCTTCCGGCTTAATCGTATTACTGGCGGATTTGGGGAGGTTGATATCCATCCCTCGATACAACATGGGCGCGGTCACCATGAAAATGACGAGCAGCACCAGGACCACGTCCACCAGCGGAATCACATTGATCTCCGCCATGAACCGCCGGTGGCGGGTTTCCGACATCATCTCTACACCCCGACCGCCGTCTGCTTCAGCCTGGTCTGCAACGAGCGCATGGCCTCGACCGTGAATGATTCAATTCGAAACACGGTTTTCCTGATACGTGTTAGATAATAATTATAGAAGATGACGGCGGGAATCGCGGTGAACAGGCCGGCCGCCGTCGCCACCAACGCTTCCGAGACACCAGGCGCCACAGCTGCGATGCTGGCGGTCCCTTGCAGCCCGATCTCGCGGAATGAGTCGATGATGCCCAGCACGGTGCCCAATAGTCCGATGAAGGGGGTGATGTTTCCCGTGGTGGCCAGGATCGGCAAATAGGATTCCAGTTGCGAGATTTGGTTTTGTACCAGATAGGCGACGGTCTTATCCATATAGTGGTGATCGATGGGAGCCGCCGTCTCTTTCGATGCCCCGATCGACTGATGCGAACTCAGCGCGCCGTCCCCCGACACAGTCCAGACGCGATCCATGATGCCTTGAAAGACTTTCGCGCTCGGGCTGCCTTCGGCCCGTTTCGATTGCCGGTACAATTCATCGAGATCGCGGATCTTCGTAAAGGCGTTGAAGAACCGCTGATCCTCGCGGTCGGCCGCCTTGAAACTTCGCCACTTGTAGAGGATCACACCCCACGAGATGATCGAGGCGATAAAGAGCAGCAGCAGCACGATCTTCGAGACCGCTCCCAGCGATCCCACCAACCCCATCACTCCTGATTGGAACATGAGCTAGACCCGTCCTTTCACATGGCGTCGCATGGAAACGGTAGCATGGATTGTACCAAACGCTGGGGGAATGGCGGGGCCGACGGGATTTGAACCCGCGACCTCCAGATTGACAATCTGGCGTCCTAAACCAGGCTGAACGACGGCCCCACACAACCCATAGATGGCGGAAGAAGATCCGGCTTTCAAGAATCTAACCGGCTAAATACAGTAGAGTGCTCTCTTGTACATCACTACTAATGGTAATGGCAAATGGTTTAGGCGCAATTCTCGGTCTTTCTCGTTGGTAGGCGGAACAGGGATCGAACCTGTGACCTCTGCCTTGTAAGGGCAGCGCTCTCCCGATTGAGCTATCCGCCCGATTTTTCTCGTTCCCGGCAGATTTTCGGGATGCTATCAACTCCATAAACCCGTGTCAACACAGAATCTTGCATTGTTCTTGCAGGATTCCCACATTTTTTTGAATTACGGCGAGCGGGCCGCAGGCCGCATCGGTCATGCACAATGGATCGTCGTTCAACGGCGGGATCTGTTGCGCGGGAAACACGTATTGTGGATTTTTTTCAACTGCGAAGAATCCACATGCGTATAAATTTGTGTCGTCGCAATGTCCGCATGGCCCAGCATCGCCTGCACGGATCGCAAGTCAGCTCCCCCCTGCAATAAGTGCGTGGCGAACGAATGGCGGAGCATGTGGGGCGATGGAAGCCTGGCGATCCCGGCCCGTTGTGCGCGGATGCGGAGCAGTTTCCAAAAGGCCTGGCGGGTGAGCGGCGTCCCGCGACGGGTGACGAAGACGAAGGGTGAAGACCGCTGCTTCAGCAATGCCGGTCGCGCGGCCAGTACATACTCCTGCAGTCGTTCGACCGCCGGACGTCCGATCGGCACCACCCGCTGCTTGTCGCCCTTGCCGGTCACGCCGACATACCCCACGTCCAGATTGCACTGGTCGACCCGCAATGCGACCAACTCGGACACCCGCAGGCCGGCGGCGTAGAGCACTTCCACCATCGCGCGATCACGGCGATCTTCCGGAGACAAGCGGCTCGGGAGGTCCAAGAGACGCGTCACCTCTTCGAGACTGAGCGTCTTCGGCAGCCGTCTGGCGCGCGTGGTACTGCGCAGACTCACCGTCGGGTCGGCGGGGACCAGGCCTTCCTGCTTCAGGAAGCGGAAGAAACTGCGAACCGCGGCGAGCGATCTGGCGCGTGACGAAGGGGCGAGTCCCGATCGATGCAAATGTTCCAGAAATCCGGAGAGAAATGGCGGAGACACCTGGCGAGCGTCATATATGCCTTCGTCGCGAAGGTACCGCTGAAAGGTGCCGACATCCCGCCGGTAGGCCGACAGGGTGTTGCGCGACAAACCTCGTACGATCCGTCCATGGTCCCAATACCGCTCGACGAGCGGATCCAGCGGAAGCCGGTCCGATCCATGCGGAGCCGATCCCGCGCGATCACCATTCATCCTTACACCTTACACCTTCGCTGTCCGCAGCCGTCGCCGTGCGGACTCGACTATAGCCAAGCTTCCATCTCAACACAACGCATCGTCCCCGACTTACCTTGACACCCCTGCACCTGTTTCCTATAGTAGTTTCGATCGCGGCGAGAGCGTTCGCCATGCACAGGAGTCAATGGTTTCTCGATCAGTATCCCGCGCCCCGCATCTCCGCGCATGCAGCGTCACCTTCGCGGTGGCGTTCCTCGCAGGCCTCGTCACGTTCGTCGAAGCGGCCCCCACACCCAAGGCACCTGCGGCGCCCCGCGCAAAAGAATCGAAATCGCCGACCGGCACCGGCCAATCCACCTTAGACCAGGCCAAACGGCTGATCGACTCGGAACAACCGGAAGCCGCGGCGGTTACGTTGCGTCGTTTCATTGAAAGCAACCCCGGTCCTGACCTCCTCGACGACGCCTATCTCCTGATGGCCGCCGCCATGTTCGGCATGAAGGAACAGGCGGAAACGATCCGCTACGTGAATCAACTGCTCGGTGAATTCCCGACTTCAGAGTTGGTCGATCGAGCCAAGCTCTTGCTCGCCAAAACCCATGCCAGAGCCGGCAATCTCGACCTGGCCCTCCCGTTGCTGTCCGAAGTCCGCAGCCTCTCCACCGATCCCAATACGAAACGGGATGCGCTGCGGCTCATCGGTGAATTCCAGGCGCAGAAGAAAGATTACCTGCGGGCCATTCAGGCCTGGCTCGATGAGATGCCGCTGGATGTCGGGGACCAGGCGCATGAAACCGAAGGGCAGATCAGAGAGCTGGTCAACGACAAGTTGGACATCCCGGCGCTCGTGCGGGTGCGTGACGCCTATCCCAAAACATTCCCAGGCGACTTGGCTTCCATCAAACTCATCGACCTCCATACGGCGGCCGGAGACGACCATTTGGTGGAGCGGGACCTTCGACTGTTTTTGAGCCGTTTTCCCCACCATCCCTACGCCGCGAAGGCAACCGAACTGCAGACGGCCGTGCGGACGAAATTCAAATCGCACCCCTACTCCATCGCCGCCATCTTTCCCATGTCCGGCAAGCTGGCCCCCTTCGGCACCGAAGTCTTGAACGGCATTCAACTCGCGCTGGAGCAAGCGAAGGACGGCACCGACGCGACGTCGATCGGCTTGATCGTGAAGGATACGGAGGCGGACCGCGCGGCCTTTCTCGACGAACTGTCCAACGTGTTGGCGGACGATCACCCCCTCGCCGTCATCGGCCCGCTGCTCTCGAAAAATCTCCCGGTCATGGCCGAGATGGCCGAACGGACGCGCATTCCGCTGATCACGCCCAGCGCGACCGTGACGAATCTTCGCCGGCTCGGCACGTACGTCTTCAGCACGGCGCTCACCTACGGGCACCAGGCCAAACGAGTGGCGGACTATGCGATCCGTGACCAGCATTACAAGCGGCTGGCGATTCTCTACCCCGACACCGTCTACGGGCGTGAACTGGCGCACCTGTTCGCGCAAGAAATCCGACAGCAAGAAGGGGAACTCATCGCGAGCGAAGCCTACAAGGAAGGCGAGACGGACTTCCGGGCGGTGATCGCCAAGCTTAAGGCGGAAGACCTCAAGAAATACGGCCTCGAAGTGCCGATCGAGAACGATCCCGCGAAAGCAGCCGCCAAACCGAACGGGAAAAAGAACAAGCGCATCCTCTATTCGCCGGGGTTCGACGCCGTCTTCATCCCGGGACGTTCGCTCGACGTCGGACTCTTGGCGGCCCAGTTGGCCTTTCACGATATCGCCGTCCCGTTGCTCGGCACCAATGGATGGAACACCCCCGACTTCGCACGCGTGGCGGATCGCAGCGTCGAGGGCAGCGTGTTCGTCGACGGGTTCTTTGCCGACAGCAGCAGTCCGGTGGTGCAGGATTTCGTCGAGCGGTATCGCAAGCGATTTCAAAGTACCCCCTCGCTGTTCGCCGCCCAGGGGTACGATGCCGCGCGGTTGGCCGTGGAAGCGGTCAAGCGAGGAGCGACGACTGGAGAAGCCGTCCGCGACTACCTGTTGATGCAGCATGATCTCCCGACCTTGAGCGGCCCCAGCGGGTTCAGCCCCGACGGCACGCTCAATCGCCATGTGTTTCTCATTCAGGTGAAACAAGGTAAATTCGTCCCACTGGACTGATGCTGATGATACAGGCAGGCAGAAAACCGACTCACGATGGCCCCGGACAGCGAGGTCGTCTTGATGAAGCAGGAGTGATCGCATGACGACGGGCCGAAAGCGGGTACTCAGCGGAATGCAGCCGAGCGGCTTGCTCCATCTCGGCAATTGGCTGGGCGCGCTGGACAACTGGAAGGCGCTGCAGGAGCACTATGACTGTTTCTTCTTCGTGGCGGATTGGCATGCGCTCTCGACCAACTATGCCGATACCAGCCGCATCCGTGAATTCGTGCGGGAATTGCTCATCGATTGGCTGGCGGTCGGCATCGACCCCGAGCGCGCCACCGTCTTCGTCCAGTCGCAGGTGCCGGACCATGCCATCCTCCACCTATTGTTTTCCATGATCATTCCGGTGTCCTGGCTGGAACGCAATCCGACCTACAAGGAAAAACAGGAGGAGATCAAGGAACGGGACCTCAGTACCTACGGCTTTCTCGGCTACCCGGTCCTGCAGGCGGCGGACATCCTCATTTACAAACCGGACTTCGTGCCGGTCGGCAAGGATCAATTGCCGCACCTCGAACTCACCCGGGAACTTGCGCGCCGCTTCAACAGCCTCTATCGCCCCGTGTTCCCGGAACCGCAGGAGCACCTCACCAAGTTCCCGAAAGTCCTGGGCACTGACGGGCGCAAGATGAGCAAGAGTTACGGCAACGCCATCAACCTGTCCGACTCGGAACCGGTCGTCCGGCAAAAGCTAAAGACCATGATCACGGATCCGGCCCGCGCGCGCCGCACCGATCCCGGCAATCCCGACGTCTGCCCCGTCTACGACTTTCACAAAATCTTTTCGCCGCTCCCGGTGATTCAACAGATCGATCGGGACTGCCGGACCGCGGCCATCGGCTGCATCGACTGCAAGAAACTGGTGGCCGACCGGGTGGTCGAACGCCTTGCGCCCATCTGGGAAGGCCGCGCCTCACTCACCCGGCACCCGGGCCAGTTGGACGAGATCGTCGAAGACGGCCGCCGCAGGGCCACCGCCGTCACATCCCGCACGATGGACGAAGTACGGGACGCCATGAACATCTAACTCCGGCAGCGCGGACAGCCGAAGGAGTCGCCCATGAAAACCTTGTCGCAACGGAGGTGGTTGGCAGTCCTGGCAGCGATGTCCTGGTTGTCCGGGTGCGGCACCAACATGCATTCCGACAAGCAATCCGTCACGATCTTCTCACTCCCGCCCGGCGCGAAGGTCACGGTCGACAGCTACCTGCACGTGACCGCCCCCGGCACCGTCTCGCTGAGCCGAAAATCCGACCACGTCGCCGTGGCTTACAAGGAAGGCTACGAACCAACCGAGCTGAAGATCCAGCGCTCCTGGTCCTGGTGGGTGCTGGGCGATGTCTTCGGTTGCTTCATCGTGTTCTCACCGTTCTGCCTCTACAAGGATGTCCACGACGGCGGGTTCTACACCTTCGACGATGAGGTCTATCTGTCGATGGATCAGCGTGTCGCGGCGGACTCCGCCCCTCCCAAATAACCGATCGAACTCGTCCGCTGAGAGCGGGATTCGGGAAGACGGAACGATCGCGCAAACGAGAACGGCGGCAATCGAATCGAAAGAGATCAGGCAGGCGTGGCGAGTTTGCGCCAGACATCGGTCAGGCGGCGTAGGACCGGCGTGCGGATCTTGGTGAACGAGAGGCCGAATGCATTGGGTTGGCACCAACGCACCGTGGCGACATCGATCAGAATCGGGTTGGCTTCGTCGCCGGGGAAAATACACAGTTCCAATTCAGCTCCGGCCAGGACCGAGACCGAGCTGAGGATGCGGCAGCCGCCCGGAGACAAGTCGGTCAGATCCCCGTCGCCGGCCAGCATTTTGCCTTTCATGGAGAAATGGCTGCGAAACTGCACGCGGACCCGTTCATGTTTACGTTTATTCATCATCTAACCGATCTCTGTCATGGCCGATGTCCCGCTCCTGCCGATCATTCGTACGATAGGCCAGAACCCTTCAAAACACCAGCAATCGCTGTTTCTCGGCAAGCCTGAACCCTGGACAACAGGAAGGGGGCGGAGTTCCGCCGCTGGACGGGCGCGCCGCTGCAGCGCCCTCTACAGGGTCTCCGGTTTGGATTCGGGAAAGGGCTTGCCGACCGCATCCAGCAAATCCCGGCCCACAAGGATGGGCGCCTTGAAATGAACCGCTAAGGCAATGGAGTCCGAGGAACGGCTGTCGAAGACCTTTTCCTGCCCCTGAACCACGACCGTCAACGACCCGTAGTAGGTCCCCGCTTTGAGCGTGATCACCGTTTTCACGACACGACCACCGAAGGCCTCGAGAATCGTATGCATCAAGTCATGCGTGAGGGGACGAGGCAGTTTCTCGCCGGTCAAGGCGCCTTGAATCGATCCGGCCACCGTATGGTCGACAAAGATGGGAATGGTTTTGCCCTCCGCCGAGAGCAACACCACCGGACCATGGTCGGAGAGCCGGACACGCACCTCGCCGATCGTCACCTGAGGCGAGGTCCCGGCCTCGTCGGCCAGGGCTTGAGGCCCGGACGCGGACAGCGCCAGCACGAGTGAGAAGAGCGGAAGCACCGACCAGCACCTTGTCGTCACGCTCATGGTTCCCTCCTGTGATTGGCATCAAGGCCCGCCTTCAGGCCGCTCGACTACGCCCGCACAAAGGAATTCGTCGTTCGTTCCCTGCCGATCTCGGTTTCCGGTCCATGCCCGGTCACCACGGCGGTCCGTTCGTCCAGCTTGTAGAGACGCTCTCGGATGGATCGCTCGATCGCGTCGAAATCGCCGCCCCAGAGGTCGGTGCGGCCGATCCCTCCGCGAAACAGCGTGTCCCCCGCCAGCACCACCTTCGCGGCAGGAAAATGGAAACACATGGAACCAGGTGTGTGGCCCGGCGTGTGTAATGCGACCCCTTCCACTTCGCCGATCGACAACGACTCTTCGTCCTTCAGCCAATGGTCAGGCGGCGGCACCGGCACGTAGGGCACGTCGAACAGGCGACATTGCGTTTCCAGCATGTCCCAGAGGGGTCGGTCATCCGGATGCAGGCAGAGCGTGGCACCGGTCGCCTGTTGCATCGCTCCCGATGCGAGAAAATGGTCGAAGTGCGCATGGGTGTGGAGGATGCTGACGACCGTGAGGCCCAACGTCCGCACTTCGTGCAGAATACGTTCCGGCGCACCGCCCGGATCGACCACGATCGCCTGTTTGGTGACCGGATCGCCGATGATCGAACAGTTGCACCCGAGCGGAGGAACCGAAAAGGTTTTGCGAATCATCCAGGCTCCCCAAATGGAATGAACAGGACCGACACCCACGAAACAACCAACGCCTTACGGGCCATCCGCTGCTCCACGATCGATTTTCGCCACCCATATGACTTCGGTATCGTATAGCTCCCAGGTCCCTTGGCGACGCACGAACCAGATGAGAAAACCGGCGCCGGTATTATCGGGACGATTGTTGGCGACATACAGCAATGCCTGATCACCGCGCAAGGTCAGCCCCACGCGGGAGAATGCCAGCCGATCGATCGTGTCGAGATCGAGGTCCTGCACCGGCCAGGCGGCGGGGACGGCCGGAACAGCGGTCTCGTTCTCCGGCTCGCCGGCGCCGGACACGAAACGGTAACGAACCCCGAAGGCAAAACGGGCCTCCAACCGCGCGGGACGTTGGTTTTTTGCGACGAAATCCCGGATCAAATCCTGCGGCAACCGGCCATCGAACAACGGCTGTTCGGCAAACCAGGCAACCGTCGGCGGCTGCGGCTTGTCCGGATCGAGTTGCGCGGTCGTCATCCGTTCGAGGACGACCAGCCTCGTCTGCGAGGTGAGGAACTTCGCATCGACCGCCAGATCGTAGAATGGATACTCGTCGGCCGGCACGGACTCCGACTGCTCCGGCAACGCGACGGCATGCACCGTCGCCGCCGGTTGAAGCAGCATCAGGCACAACAGCAACAGCCCTTCACCCCACACAGGCATGGAAACAGAATAGCCGCTTGATTCACTGCCGGTCAAACCGTCTGTAACGCGAATGAAGATGGACAAGGGGGGCCCGACTCTGGTAATGGTCTGATTGTGTCACCCAAACTATGATCAAGGTCCCCCAGCGATCGCTTGCTCCCCTCTTCAGCCTCGCCGTACTCTCGTGTTCTGTCGGATGCGCACCGGACGAGTCTCCCTTTCGACAGGAAAACGAAAATCTGCGCAAGCAACTGGCCAAGCAGGAATCGGTCATGAACTCGTTGCAGGACGGCAACAGGGTGATGCAACAGCAGATCGACCTGCTCAATCAAGAATTGCGGGACGCCAGGAAACAGACCGAGCAGGCCCAGGCCGAGGCGAAAACGTTGCAGGCGGAGGCCAAGGCGTTGGGGACGAAACTGGATTCCCAACTGGCCGAATCGAAAAAATTGTCGGGAGAAATTCAACGGACCGCCGCGAAGATGGCCCAGGCCACGGACAATATCCGTGTCGAGGAGAAGGGCTCGCAGGTGGAGGATCTCCCGCGTCCCCTGGCCCTGGTCGGGAAAGCCGCCGAGGAAGCCTTGGCCCGCAACGGCTACCACGTGAAGGTCAGCGTGAAGACCGACCAGAAGGCGATCTACGTCACCGAACGCAAGGTGTCCACCCCGGCCTCGCTGGAGATGTCGGGGTTCCGCAACCAGTATGTACTGTCCCTCCAGGCCTTACCGTCCAACGTGACCAGATTGAGCGTGAAGGCCGACTTCGAGAAGTTGGTCCAGGGTGGCCGTGTCCTGGCGGTGAATGCCGAAGAAACGGCCGAAATCGAGCGGCGGCTCATCGCCGAAATCGGGAAAGCCGTCTCTTCGCCGAGTAAACTGTGATACCCCTCCGCCCGGCTCCATCGGGAATGGCGTCCATTCCACGCTTCGCACGTCTCGCGATTCTGTTCCTGGCCTGCGCCTGGTACAGCCCGACCCTCTCGACGGCCGCTCGAACACAGGCTCCCACGCCGACTCCGGAGCTGGCCACACACTTGGCGTCGATCACAAAACTCGCCGCAGGTTCGCCGACCATCCTTATTCCCGAAGGACCGTTCTTACTCGGCAGCCTCCGGGTGGACGACGATCCCTACGGCATGGGGACGCAATACGACGACACCGAGCTGCCCCAACACAAGGTCTGGCTCGATCCCTTCGAGATCGACCGCGACGAAGTAAGTCTGGGTGAATATCTGGCCTATCTCCAGGCGCGCAAACTCCATCCGTCGGCGGACTTGCAGCATCTCATTTGGCACGTCATCACCGTGCATGCCGTCACCGATGCCACGCTGGCCCAATGGCCGGCCCTCTATGTGACCTGGACGGAAGCCGACGGCCTCTGCCGCTCACAGGGCAAACGACTGCCGACGGAGGCGGAGTGGGAAAAGGCCGCCCGCGGCCCCGACGGCAATCTGTTCCCCTGGGGGCAGGCCTCGCCGGACAGCACCCTGGCGATGTTCGGGCAACACCACGTACACGAAATCCCGATCCTGGCGGCAGTGAGCAGCGGAAAAGAGGGAAAGAGTTATTACGGACTGCACCACATGGCGGGCAACGTCGCCGAATGGGTCAATGACTGGTTCGGCTTCGACTATTACGCCTACATGCCGGAACGGAATCCGCCCGGTCCCACCAGCGGGCGCTACAAGGGCGTGCGAGGCGGCTCGTGGAAAAGCAAACCCAATATGCTCCGCACCGCCACCCGCGGCGGCTCACCGGCCGATCAGCGCTCTCCGACCGTCGGTTTCCGCTGTGCGAAATCCGCACCAACTTCGAGCCCACGATAATAGGCGACCCCTCCCGAAAATTTCCTCGCGAGGCACAGATCGGCGACGGCCAAACATTCCAGCCCGAACGGCAGATAGCCCGCATACCCCAGCAACGGCATCTGAAACAATTCGAACCGCTGCACGAACGGCACGACATATTCCCAATGGGCCAGGCTGTACTGGTTCCACAATTCCCAGAAGAAGCCGCAGATCAGCGCCGCGACGGCCGCCGACCACAGTGTCCGCCAATCACCCCTGACCGTCCCGTCGAAGATCGTCGGTTCACCACGAATCAATTGCAGCGCCGTGATCGACAGCAGCGGCGCTACCCAGACCAACGAAAATAGGTAGTCGGGCCAGAGGCCGATGCCCAACAGGCCGGCCGCAGCCGCGCCCAAGAGTCCCCAGCCCCACTTCGCAGGTCGTCCGAAGTCGATCCTCACGAACTGCTCCAGTCCCGCCGAGAATCGGGGATAGGCCGTCAGCAGTTCAGCCGTGCCGAGCACGGCAGGAAGCACGGTCGAGAAGGGCAGCGTGGCCTGCCACAGATAGTCCCAGGCAGTCAGTTCCCGACCGCCCAGGTAATACCAGTTTTGCACGAAGCGATTCAGGTATTCGAACAACCACCAGAAGGCGGCGCTCAGCGGAAAGAGCGACAGGAAGTAGCGGGGCCGATGCAGCAACATGCAACGGCCGGCGCGCCGGAACGTCAATGCGTTCACCAACACGATGTAGCCCAGCCACAGCGGCGTAAACGTGAAGGTTTGAAACGGGCGCATCCATTCGAACCTGGTCCAGGCCAACGACCAGGCGGCAAGGGTCCAGAGAACAGCGAGCCGGCCCCACCAGGGAAAGACGCCCACCGTGGGGCGTCTCTCGTGAAGCGTGAAACGTGAAGCGTTCGGATCAGCCGTTGCTCGTGAATCGGAAACCGTCGTTCGCGAAATACGAGATACGAATGGCGAGATACGAGCGGCCAAAGGCGCCGCCGTGCCGACAATCAAAATCGCGAGTCCGATGAATACCGGCCAGGAGAACGGCTCATGCACGACGTAGCGGGTGGTGGGCGGGAATTCAAGATAGGCCCGCACATCGAGACCTGCGAGCGCGATACCGATTAACGGAAGCAAGACGAGGGCCGCCAACACCAGTGCGATCGTGAGCCAAGCGCCGCCCCACCGAGGCTGTACTTCATTCTGGGACAGAGCTGTATTTCTCATCACAATGACCCATTCTGTCCGACACAGATCCTGCTGCGGAGAAACCATGCGCCTCGGACTGCGAGCGATACCGTGTCATTGTTCGACACCTTCACCACCTGCTTCGTCCTGTCCGCCTAGGATTGTCGAAGGATGACACATGCCAACTGGAAATCAACCTCCAGGACCTATGATCAAAATTATAACGGTTGACTCAGCCTCCCCGTACGCGCGATTCTGGTTTTTTCGATCAGAATGGTCTGATCGAGACTTCTTGTGGAGGTACGCCATGCCAAGATTCTCTTTCACTTATCTGACCGCTGCCTTTGCGGCATGCATCATTGCGACCGGTCCGCTTTACGCGCAGACCAGCCGGCCATCGATAGAGGACGGATCCAAGGTCACGCTCGAACTGACCATCAGCGTGCCCACTGACCATGTCATGATCCCGCCGCGTACGAGCGAATATACTCACGGGACGAAGCAGTTGATACCAGGGCTCGAACAGGCCCTGACCGGTATGCATGCGGGGGAAAAGAAACGAGTTGAACTCGATGCCGACCATGCATTCGGCCAATATGACGCTCAAAAGAAGATGACCGTGCCACGCGCGCAATTACCGCCCACCATTACCGTGGGGGAAATCTCTGCCACGAAGGAAGGCCAACCCTTTACAGTCATCGCGCTGGAGCAGGATTCCGCAGTGATCGATTTCAATCATCCCCTTGCCGGAAAACAAATCGTCCTGGATGTGGTCGTGCTCACTGTGAAACCGAAAGCCTAGCCGCATGGAACACTCGACAGGGCAGAGCCATCGTCGCTATGGCTCTGCCCCTCCCTGACACCCCTGTCCCACTCCGTTCCTTATCTCGCTCTCCTCTCTCACAGGCTGTTCGAAAACCCTGGCCAACCTTCGCTGAGAGGTTCTGCTGTGATAGGGTGACGCAGTCTATCGGCGAAGGATCTGCATGCTTCGATCAATGATGACATGGTTGTTTGCCATCATGGCATGGGCCGCGAGCCTATTGTGGGGACTCGCCCCGGCGCGGAGCCAAGGGAGCGCTCAGGTGACCGTCACGATCACCGCCGGCAAACTCATTGCCTGGTCGGCCGCAGGTGGCGGCGTCGAGGAGTCTCTCGAACCGGGCGAGTCCGTCATCACGTCCGGCGCACGAGGCCATACGGGGTTCGTGCAGACCACGACCAGACTGTTAGGATTTTCGGCAGGCCTTCGCCAATGGCGGGAAGTACGTCTTGGGGTGGAGGAACGGATCGAACGGCACCACCTCCTGCCGTTTCTGATTCTTGCGCACAGCAACCAGGAAGTGCATGGCTTTCAAGAAAGCCGCGGACACTGGACCAGCATTGCGCTCGGCCCACAGGAGAAGGTCTCGCAACTGCGCGCTTCCGGCCATGTGGCAGTGGCCATCACCAATGAGCGCGCGTTGGGGTTCTCAACCTATACCGGCGGCTTCTTCACCATCGACTGGTCCCCGGACGAACAGGTGCTCTCCGTGGACGGCAGCCAAAACGGCATGGTCGTGCGCACGTCCGCCCGCACCGTCATTTTCAAATCGCAATCGACTGGTTGGAACGAGATGCGATAGCAGTTCGCCACACACTCCGGGCCCAACCTTACATCCGACCTTCGTCGAGTTCGATCACATCGGCCCAGGTGCTCACAGGGGGCAGAGCAGCGACAGGCACGCCACGCTTGATCGCGATATCCTGCACCCGCCCCTGAAAACGCTGCCGCGCCGCATCGTCCTTCGGACCTCCGGTCAAAAGTCCCTGTGACCACTGCGCGATCTCCTGATCGGAACGTGTGCGGCCGTTAGCCTTTACCCAATTCAGCAACTCGTCATCGCTCCCGCCCGCCAGTACTCGTTGTTCGAAGGCCTTCGCATCGATCTGCAGGAAATCGATCAGGTACTTATCGAACCCGACCGTGATGTAGTTGTAGTCCTGAATCTTGCCTGCATGCCGCAAGCGAATCTTGTCGATAAACCGCCCCAAGTGGGCGATGCCGCCGATGAGCACTTTGGGACTGCGGGGATAGGTTTGCTGAGTCATAGTTACTTCATTCCTTTTTTATCGAGAGCGTCATCATCGGGGAACGAGGCACTCCACATTTTTCCAGTGGTTAGGGGTTAGGCTCATCTTTGGAGTCAACAATTTCTATTTTGATCGTTTTAGATCCTGACGAAACTTCCTCCAACACACCGGCAATCCTCTTTAGGGCTTCCGCAGTTTTCTTATCCCAGTTATGATCAGATGCATCTGTATCTTCAAACGATTTTGCATCCACAATACACATGTTCACATATTTCTTTGGGCCAAGAAACTTAAACCTCCTATCAGCTTCAAATGAAACCTCAATCTCAATCGCCCCTTCTTGTAACCTCTTACTCAGCCCACCATACTGTCCCCAAGAAATAATACGCTTGGCACCTGGCCCCAAAGCTGGAATACCATTGATCAAGGGACCACTAACCATTTTCCCTGGTACCGGGGCATCACCGAAACCATATGCCTTAACGGGAATGTCCCTGGAGGATCTAAACCTTATGTTCTTTGCCATGCTCTTGCCTACATTCTCGATCGTCAGAACAATAATGGTCGGGCGGCGTTCGTCGTGAGAAGCAGAAACAAGAACATCGGGATCTATTTGGGTTCTATAGAAGAGATAGTTAACAACGGTTGCAGCAACTGTAATAAGAGCAACACCGATTGTTGCCCAGAACATTCCAACTTCTGTCCACGGAATTAGATTTGCAGACATGCGCAGCCTGATCGACCTGGGAATAGGAATGTGACGAGGCTACTTTGTAGCGCAGTCTGTGTCAATGTCTTACACCTAAGAGGAGGCCCTCATGAAATTCAGAGACTTTATGAGTCAGTCTCTTAAGGAATTTGAGGAACACCTGAAAAATCAGAAAATGGCTGACACTACAATAAGAGAAAGGATGAAGGGGGCTAGAGAGTTTGCAAGATTTCTGGTTGATGAACCCCATCTGTATGGGGAACGGACCAAAGACACAATTTAGCCAGTCCACTCCCACATGAATTCCAGGCCATTCAAAAAGCCTGGCCAGCTAGGCCGCAACGAGTGAAATCCCGAGGCGTACGCTTTTGGGTACGTTGAGGGTTTGAGCGAAGCGAGAACGACGCTGGGAGGATTTTCAGCGGCCTGGTTTTGCAGCCTTGTCTGTTGGGAGGTACCTATCGACGCCCGCGGCTATCTTCGGCCTTCGGCCATGGCCTATACGATCAGCGGGGCGTTGAGCGTGTCACTTCCCACTCCCATTTTTCGATCGGCTTGCTGGGTTTCAATGCACCACTTGCGTAGGCGAGATGAAGCGCCTCTTCCTGCCAAGCCGGACCGTTGGGTCGGCGTGGCAGAGAGTATCGCCGCGAGTTGCGAGTGCCCATTTGAGGGAAAGGACGATCCATCGCTCATCTTAGTGGAGTCCTTTTCGATGCCAGATAGCGTTCATCGTAGCCAAATGGCCATCCTAGAAAGTGCTAGCCTGGTTGATTCCCCAACTTCGCTCGTCAATCACACACGTCCTCCCAGCGTGCCGCGTGAAGCCTCTCACCCAGGCAAGGACTTCACGCGCTTCCCTTCCATTTCGGGCGAGGTGGCCGGTATGGTCTCCATTGCGCGCATGGAGCGAGCACCGCCCTTGATGCGAAACTTCTAATTTGATCCTGGTGCGCGGTCTGCGAGCACAGAGACCATACCGGCCACCTCGCCACTCCCCCTTCCGAGGCCGCGCGTTGCGCGAGCACAGGGAGTGACCAGGCCCGGCTGCTGCATTTCTTCACCGCAGTGGAATTTCGACAACAGATCCGGACTTGATTGCTCGAATCGTTTCCTCAACTGTCAGTAAAAGACCGACCATTGCGAGAACTTGGTTGGTAGGGATGACGATGATCACCAATTTCCGCCCTCAGAGATTCTGTTGGTGGCGGAGGTTCTGATCGGCGGTGACGTGAAACCGACTCGTCGAGCAGGATCTTCAAGCAAACTGTGCCAACTTCAAGAGAGTGGACTTGGAAAACTCAAGGACTTGGATCGCTTGTTGGCGGGTGACGCTGGGAAAGTTATCCAGAAACTCATCAAGGGATAGGCCTGCTTCCACGCGCGTCCCCTTGAACACCGGAGCCCCACTCACAATTTCTGGATCGATGGTAATCGGAAGGAACCCGAGCTCTTTCTCGTCGATGATCAGTCGGAAGGAACCCGAGCTCTTTCTCGTCGATGATCAGGCTCATAAAACCCGTTCTCCTTACGAGAGGGTTTTCTTCGCCGACTTGCCCGCCTGCAGATACTTATCGATGCCCGCCGCCATCTTGCGGCCTTCGGCAATGGCCCAGACGATGAGGGAGGCGCCGCGCTTGGTGTCGCCGCCGGCAAAGACACCGTCGAGGTTGGTCATGAAGTTGTCATCGACGGTCACACAGCCGCGCGCATCGTAGGCGACGCCGAGGCTGTCGAGGAGACCGTTTCGCACCGGGCCGGTGAAGCCCATGGCGAGGAGCACGAGATCCGCCGCCAGTTCGAACTCCGTGTCCGGGACCGGCATGAACTTGCCGCCTTCGAACTTCACGCGCTGCGCGTGCAGCTTGGTGACATGGCCGTTGTGACCGGTGAACTTGGTGGTGGACACGCTCCACTGGCGGTCGCACCCTTCTTCATGCGCGTGCGAGGTGCGGAGCTGGAGCGGCCAAAGCGGCCATGGCGTGGAATCCGCGCGCGCGAGCGGGGGCTCCGGCAGCACCTCGAACTGATAGGCTTCGGTGCAGCCCTGGCGATGCGCGGTCCCCAGACAATCCGACCCGGTATCGCCGCCTCCGATGATGACCACCCGCTTCCCCTTGGCGGTGATCGGTTCGTCGGCCACAGAGATACCGGCCGTCCGCTTGTTCTGCTGCGTCAGATACTCCATGGCGAAGTGAATGCCCTTGAGGTCGCGACCTGGTATCGGTAGATCGCGCGCCTGTTCGGCCCCCATGGTCAGCCCGACCGCATCGAACTGCCGACGCAGTTGCTCGCCCGTGATGTCCGTCCCTACGGCGACGCCGGTCTTGAACTCGACTCCCTCGGCCTTCATCTGTTCGAGCCGCCGATCGATGACCCACTTTTCCATTTTGAAATCCGGGATGCCGTAACGCAGGAGCCCGCCGATGCGGTCCGCCTTTTCAAGCACCGTCACCGTGTGGCCTGCCCGCGCCAACTGTTGCGCGGCAGCAAGGCCTGCCGGGCCGGAACCGACGATCGCGACCGTCTTCCCGGTCTTCCTGACCGGGAGGGCCGGTTCGACCAGGCCCTCGTTGAAGCCGCGATCGATGATGTTCCATTCGATAATGCGGATCGACACCGGATCGCTGTTGATCCCCAGCACGCAGGCCCCTTCACAGGGGGCCGGGCAGAGGCGGCCGGTGAACTCGGGAAAATTGTTGGTGGTATGCAGGGCCTTGAGTGCATCTTTCCAGCGCCCGCGGTAGACGAGATCGTTCCACTCGGGAATCAGGTTCACGACGGGACAGCCGGTATTGCCCTGACAGAAGGGTACGCCGCAGTCCATGCAGCGCGCGCCCTGGATCTTGAGCTTATCCTCGGAAATGGGCTCATACATTTCCTTCCAATCGAGCACGCGCAACTCGACCGGTTTCCGCTTCGGCCCTTCACGGGCATATTTCAAAAAGCCCTTTGGATCACCCATTTCCTACTCGTCGCTCGTATCTCGTCATTCGTCTCTCGCCTGACGCTTCATGTTTATTTGGCGACCTTCGCCGCCGCGGCCTTGCGTTCCGCCAGCACCCGTTTGTAGTCGATCGGCATGACCTTCACGAACTTGGGCAACATGGCGTCCCAAGCATCGAGAATGCGCTTGGCATTCCGGCTGCCTGTGTACAGGAAGTGGGAGGTAATCATCTCGTGCAGCAGCTTCTTGTCGTCGTCGGTCGCCACCGGCTCCAATTCGACCATGCCGAGGTTGCAACGCGACTGGAATTTATCCAGCTCATTCAGAACAAAGGCGACTCCGCCGGACATGCCTGCGGCGAAATTCCTACCGGTCCGGCCCAACACCGCCACCACTCCGCCGGTCATGTATTCGCAACCGTGATCACCCGTCCCTTCGACGACGGCCCGCACGCCGCTGTTCCGCACGGCGAACCGCTCGCCCGCCATGCCGTAGAAGTAGGCTTCGCCCTGCGTCCCGCCGTAGAGCGACGTATTGCCGACGAGGATGGTTTCTTCCGGCGTATAGAGCGCATTCTTCGGAGGGAAGACGATGATCTTGCCGCCCGACAGGCCCTTGCCGATGTAGTCGTTCGACTCGCCTTCGAGAATCAGCGTGATGCCGCGCGAGAGAAAGGCTCCGAACGACTGGCCGGCGGATCCGTTGAACTTGATCGTGATCGTATCGGCGGGCAGCCCTTCCAATCCGTACTTCCTCGCGACTTGGCTGGAGAGCATCGTGCCCACGGTCCGGTTCAGATTCCTGATCGGGAGTTCCAGCGTCACCTTCTCGCCGCGCTCGATCGCCGGCCGGCACTGTTCGATGAGTGTCCGATCGAGAATGTCCGCAATGCCGTGGTCCTGCTTCTGCACGCAATAGCGCGCGACTTCAGGGCCGACTTCCGGCATCTTGAGCAACGGCGTGAGATCGAGCCCCTTCGCCTTCCAGTGCTCGACGGCTTTCTGAATCCTGAGCTTGTCCACGCGCCCGACCATCTCGTTGATGGTGCGGAATCCCAGCTTCGCCATGATCTGCCGCAACTCTTCGGCGACGAAAAAGAAAAAATTCACGACATGGTCCGGTTGGCCGGTGAACTTCTTCCGCAACACCGGGTCCTGCGTCGCAATCCCGACCGGACAGGTGTTGAGGTGGCACTTCCGCATCATGATGCAGCCTTCGACGATGAGCGGCGCGGTCGCAAACCCGTATTCCTCCGCGCCCAACAGCGCCGCGATGGCCACGTCGCGTCCGGTCTTCATCTGGCCGTCGGTCTCGACCCGGATACGGCCTCGCAGGTCGTTGAGCACGAGGGTCTGATGCGTTTCCGCCAAGCCCAGTTCCCAGGGAATTCCGGCATACTTGATGGAGGACAGCGGAGAGGCTCCGGTTCCGCCCGAATCGCCGCTGATCAAGACCTTGTCCGCATGGGCCTTCGCCACGCCTGCCGCGACGGTGCCGACGCCGACCTCCGACACCAACTTGACGGAGACCGCCGCATCGGAATTGGCGTTCTTCAAGTCGAAGATCAACTGGGCGAGATCCTCGATCGAGTAGATGTCATGGTGCGGCGGCGGCGAGATGAGCTGCACGCCCGGTGTCGAATAGCGCAACCGCGCGATATTCTCATCCACCTTGTGACCCGGCAACTGGCCGCCTTCACCGGGCTTTGCGCCCTGCGCCATCTTGATCTGGAGTTCCTTGGCGTTCACGAGGTAATGGCTCGTGACACCGAACCGCGCCGAGGCCACCTGCTTGATGTAGCTGTTTCTGGAATCGCCGTTGGGCAGCGGGATGAACCGCTCCGGATCTTCGCCGCCCTCGCCCGTGTTGCTCTTGGCGCCCAGCCGGTTCATCGCGATGGCCAGCGTTTCGTGCGCCTCCTTGCTGATCGAGCCGAACGACATCGCGCCGGTCGTGAACCGCTTGACGATCTCCTTGGCCGGCTCGACTTCTTCCAGGGGAATCGGTTCCGGCAAGAACTTGAAATCCAACAGGCCGCGCAGGTTCGACCGCCGCTTGCTCTCGTCGTTCACCAGTTGCGAAAACTCGGCGAACGTGTTGGGGTCGTTGTTCTTGGTCGCATGTTGGAGCTTGTAGATGGTGTCCGGATTCCAATTGTGGTGCTCGCCCTGGATGCGATAGTGAATCTCGCCGCCGAAATCCAGCTGCCGGATCGGCGCCGGTTCGTAGGCCACGCGGTGGCGGCGCAGCGACTCTTCGCCGATCTCCCGGATGCTGATGCCCTCCACCCGCGAGGGGGTGCCGGTGAAATACCGATCGATCAGTTCGTGATTGAGCCCGATCGCTTCGAAGATCTGCGCGCCGCAGTAGGACTGCACGGTGGAAATGCCCATCTTGGAGAAGATCTTGAGCAGGCCCTTATTGATGGCCTTGATGAATTTGCCCTCCGCCGTCGAAGCGTCCATCCCTTCCGGGAAATAGCCGTCGCGCTCCATATCCACGAGCGACTCGAACAGCAAATAGGGATTCACCGTCCCGGCTCCGAAACCGATGAGGCAGGCGAAGTGGTGGACATCGCGCGGTTCGCCTGTTTCCACCGTGAGCCCCACCTCGGTCCTCGTGCATTCCCTGACAAGGTGGTGATGCACCGCCGCCACGCCGAGCAGGCTCGGGATCGGCGCATAGTCTTCGTTCACCCCGCGGTCGCTGAGGATGAGGAACTTGTAGCCTTCGCGGATCGCCTGCGAGGCCTGTTTGCAAAGATCGTCCACCGCCGCGCCCAAACCCTCCGGTCCTTCGGCCACACGGAACAACATCTGCAACGTCTTGCTCTTGAAATGCGGATCGGCAAGCTCCCGGATCTTCTGCAGATCGGCGTTCGTCAAAATCGGCTGCTTGACCCGGATGCGCCGGCAGGACTCGGGATGCTCATCCATCAAATTGGGCTTCGGCCCGATGCTGGTCGTGAGCGACATCACGAGTTCTTCGCGGATCGGATCGATCGGCGGATTGGTCACCTGCGCGAACAGTTGTTTGAAATACTTGAACAGGAGCTGCGGCCGATCGGACAACACCGCGAGCGGCGTGTCCGTGCCCATGGACGAGACGGCCTCCTGCCCTTCCATCACCATCGGCATGATGACCATCTTGAGCTCTTCGACCGTATAGCCGAACGCCTGCTGGCGTTGCCGGATCGTGGGATGGTCCGGCTGCGGCACGTTGATCGGTTCCGGCAACTCGTCGAGCGAAATTCGATATTGGGTCACCCAGGACCGGTAGGGTTTGCGCCGGACGATGTCGGCTTTGACTTCTTCGTCGTCGATGATGCGGCCCTGCACCGTGTCCACCAGAAACATCCGGCCCGGCATCAGGCGGCCCTTCTGGCGAATCCGCTGCGGCTCCATCGGCAACACACCGGCTTCGGAGGCCAGCACCACCAACCCGTCGGTCGTGACTTGATAACGACAGGGCCGGAGCCCGTTCCGATCCAGTGTCGCACCGATCAGCCTGCCGTCGGTGAAACAGACGGCCGCCGGTCCGTCCCAGGGTTCCTGCATCGCCGCGTGGTACTCGTAAAAGCCGCGGCGATCCAGATCCATCTGCGGGTTGGCCACCCAGGGTTCGGGAATCAACATCATCATCGCGTGCGGGAGCGACCGGCCTCCGAGCACCAGGAATTCGAGCGCGTTGTCCAGACTGGCCGAGTCGCTCTGGTTCTCGTACACGATGGGAAACAGTTTCTGCATGTCCTCGCCGAACAGCTCCGAGTTCAGCCGCCCCTGCCGTGCACGCATCCAGTTCACATTGCCCTTGAGCGTGTTGATCTCACCGTTGTGGCAAATGTAGCGATAGGGATGGGCCAGCGGCCAGGTGGGAAACGTATTGGTACTGAATCTCGAATGCACGAGCGCGAGGGCGCTCGTCAAACTGCCGTCGGTCAGGTCCTGGTAATACTGCGGAATCTGGTGCGGCAGCAGGAGGCCCTTGTATACGATGGTGCTGCTGGAGAGACTCGAAATGTAGAAATATTCCCGCCCTTCGATGGCGGATTCCCGCACGGCCCGCTCCACGCACTTGCGGATGACGTACAACTTTCGTTCGAATTCTTCATCCGTGAAGATCCCGCGGGCGATGAACACCTGCCGCATGAAGGGCTCGGTAGTGCGGGCCAGGTTGCCGATCGCGTCGCTCTTGACCGGCACGTCACGCCAGCCCAGGAGCTTGGCGCCTTCAGCCTTGAGCACACGCGTAAAGACGGTTTCACATTGCTTCCGAGCGTCGGCATCGGGAGGTAGAAACACCATCCCCACGCCATACTCTCCCGCCCCCGGCAACTTGATCCCGACATCCTTCGCCGCCCGCTTGAAGAACTCATGCGGCACCTGGAGCAAAATCCCCGCGCCGTCTCCGGTGCAGGGATCGCACCCCTGCGCACCGCGATGGGTCAGGCTTTCAAGGACCTGCAGCCCCTGCTGCACGATCTGGTGCGATCGCTGGCCCTTGATATCGACGACGAACCCGACCCCGCACGAATCTTTCTCATGTTGAGGGTCGTACAACCCTTGTTTAGAAGGAAGTCCTGGTACATTCATGGCACGTATTCTCGTCGAACAGGCAGGTAATTACCTGAAGAACAGACTCCCCTCGCGGGGACGTTGAAGCCGTCGAACGACTACTGTGACTGCTCGCATCTTTTCGGGGACACACTATAGGTCGAGGACACAAAAATGAGAAGTCACCTTACTGGATGAAACGGGAAACTGTCAAGAGAACGGCGGTGCGATCCGGCGGCAAACCGATCGGCTGAAGCTTGACTTAAGGGAGTTTCCTGCCCTACTATCCGCCCCATGCCGAACGGACCGACCACCCTCACACTCCACAGCATGGCTGATGTGTGGGATGTGTACCGCGAGGAGCTTGAGGGGGTCGAGGACCAGATTCGAAAAAACCTCGATTCCAGCGTGGCCCTCGTCAACACGGTGGCCGCCCACATCCTCAACAGCGGCGGCAAACGCATCCGGCCGCTCTTCGTCCTGCTCAGCGCCAGACTCTGCGAATATGCCGGCCGCGACCATCACGCGCTCGGCAGCCTGGTCGAATTCATCCACACCGCGACCCTGTTGCACGACGACGTCGTGGATGACGCCGACCTGCGCCGGGGCCGCCGGACCGCGAGCAAGGTCTGGGGCAACCAAATCAGCATTCTCGTCGGCGACTATCTCTACTCGCGCGCGATCTGCCAGATCGTCGATTTCCGCAATCAAGGCATCAACGAAGCCATGGCCGAGGCCTGCCGGAAGATGGCCGAGGGCGAGGTCTTGCAGCTCTATTACAACGGCAATCCGCTGATGCCGGAACCGGAGTATCTCCGCATCATCGAGCACAAGACGGCCGGTCTCATTGCAGCATCGTGCAAGATCGGCGCGATCATCGGCGGGGCCACGGAAGAATTACAGGAGGCGCTGTTCCGGTTCGGACAGCGGCTGGGCATTGCGTTCCAACTGGCGGACGATACGCTGGACTATACCGCCAACGGCGAACAACTGGGCAAGACGCTCGGGCAGGACCTTCGGCAAGGCAAAGCGACCCTGCCGCTGTTGCATCTCTTGCAGCATTGCTCGGAGCAAGATCGGGAGTTGATCAAGGATCGGATGGAGACGCGGACCTTGACGGATGAGGAGCTCCGCCGCATCGTGGCCTTGATGCAGGAGTATGGGTCCATCGCCTATGCCGTGGAGCGGGCACGGGCCTTCGTCGCCGCCGCCAAGCGCGATCTCGACCTGTTCCACGACAACACCGCCAAGCGCGCCCTGTCCATCACCGCCGATTACATGGTGACTCGCGACCGCTGAATCGCCGCCGTTCGGCTTCACAATGCCCACGCTCCGCTGACGCAGCGCATCCGTTCAGGCACCACCCCGGCTCACCGCCGGGCGAGCAGGGTCACACCGCATCAACGAGAGAAAAGGATAGAAACCCGCATGGCACACGTCATTCCCTTTCACGGCACGCTCTACGATCCCGCAACCGTCGGCGACGTCCGCCAGGTCGTCGCGCCTCCCTACGATATCATCGACAGTACCTTGCAGAAGACGTTGCACGACCGCCATCCGCACAACGTCATCCGTCTGGAACTGGGGTACGAACAGCCGGGCGACGGCGCGTCCGACAACAAATACAGCCGCGCCGCGGCCGCGCTGAAGGACTGGTTGAAAACCGGCGCCCTGCGTCGGGACTCCCAACCGGCCGTCTATTACCATACGATCGAATACCAGCCGCCCTATTCGGCGCCCGGCACACCGACCAAGCTGTTCAAGGGCTTCCTCTCGACGGTGGAATTGGAAGAGTTCGGGTCGGGGAAAATCTATCCGCACGAGAACACACGCGCCGCGGCCAAGACGGACCGGCTCAATCTGTTGGAGGCCTGTCGCGCAAACTTCAGCCCGATCATCTCCCTCTACTCGGACCCGCAGAACGAGATCCTCGCCCTGATCGAACGGGCCGTCGCCTCGGACAAGCCTCGCATCGACTTTCAGGACGACGTGGGTTTTCGGCAACGGCTTTGGAGCGTCACGGATGCGGGCGTGCTCGACAGGGTCGTCCAGCTCATGAAGACCAAGCTTCTCTTCATCGCCGACGGCCATCATCGCTATGAAACGGCGCTGAACTATCGCCGCGCCCGGCGGCAGCAGGCCGGCGCACCGGCGACACCCCAGCCCTACGACAATGTCCTGATGCTCTTCGCAAGCCTGGAAGATAAGGGCTTGACCGTGTTGCCGACGCATCGCGTCCTGACGACACCGGTACCGGCTGTCGCAGACCTGTTGCGCAGGCTCGATCCGGTCTTTGAGGTCACACCCTTTCCCTTCCAGCCGAACAATGAACCGCAGGTGCGCGGACAATTCATCGAGACCCTGCGCAGCCGCGGGCAGTCCGTGCCGATGTTCGGCCTGGCGTTACAGCATGATCCGCACTATTACCTGCTGGCCTTGCGGGCGGCGCATCGCCCTTCAGCCTCCGCCTCACCGCGCGATCGGCTTGACGTGTCGCTGTTGCAACAACATGTCGTCACGACCCTCTGCCGGACCCAGCAGGAACAGGAAGCGATCCTCTATTCGAAGGACGACCATGAAGCGTTGAACTGGGTGCGCCAAGGCATCGGCACCGCCGCGCTGCTGCTGAATCCGACCAAGGTCGCGGAAGTGCAGGCCGTCGCCTCCGCAGGCGAACGGATGCCCCACAAGTCCACGTACTTCTTCCCCAAGCCGTTGACCGGATTGGTCATGAATGTGATGGAAGGTTGAGCGGAACTCGATGAAGGCCAAGGTTCTCATCGTCGACGACGATCAGGACATCGTGACGATGTTGCAGGATCGCCTCGACGCCGGAGGGTACAAGACCCTGACGGCCGGCGACGGCCAGCGCGGGATCGAACTCATCGAGCAGGAATCCCCCAACCTGGTGTTGCTCGACCTCTACCTGCCCCGCCTCAAGGGCATGGACGTGTTGAAGCGCATGGCCCAGAACCGGCAGATCGACGACATCCCGGTCATCGTCATGACCGCCGCCGGCACGATTCCCGACGCCGTCGAAGCCATGCGCCAGGGCGCCTACGACTTCCTCACGAAACCGCTCGAAAAAGACCATCTGCTGATCGTGATCCAAAAGGCGCTCGAGCGGGACTCGCTGAAGCGGCAGGTGGCCGCCCTCAAGTCCGACGTTCAGAACCGCTATGCCACCATCGTGGGAGACAGCCCGAAGATCAAGGCCATCATCGAATCGGCCCAACGGGCAGCCAAGTCGGACGCCAGCATTCTTCTGCTCGGAGAAAGCGGGACGGGCAAGGAACTCTTCGCGCGCTCCATCCACCAATGGAGCCCTCGCCAGGGCATGCCCATGGTCGTCATCAATTGTGTGGCGCTCACGGAGACCCTGCTCGAGAACGAACTCTTCGGCCACGAACGCGGATCTTTCACCGGCGCGGACCGGATGCAAAAGGGAAAACTCGAAATGGCCGACGGAGGGACGGTGTTTCTCGACGAGATCGGGGACATGTCCTTGCCGCTGCAGGCCAAACTCCTGCGCGTGCTGCAGGACAAGGAATTCCAACGGGTCGGCGGGACACGCCCCGTCTCCGTCAACATCCGCTTCGTAGCGGCCACCAACAAAGATCTCAAACAGGCCGTGAAGGCCGGACAGTTCAGGGAAGATCTCTTTTTCCGACTCAACGTCGTGAGCTTTACGCTCCCCCCGTTGCGGGAACGTAGTGAGGATATCCCGATGCTTGCGGAATTCTTCCTCAAGCGCCATGCCTATGAGACGAAACGCCCGAACATCACCCTGAGCCAGGCGGCCCACGCCGCGCTGACCCATTATCCCTGGCCCGGCAACATCCGCGAACTCGACAACGTCATCTCGCGGGCGGTCGTCCTCAGTCCCGGCGACGTCATCGAACCGGACATTCTCGCCTTGTCTCCGGACGAGGCGACGGGGAAGGGCGGTTCGGAGAACCAGCTCCCCTACATCAACCTCACCTACCATGAGTCCATGGAAGCGCACAGCGCCTATATCATCGAACGGGCGCTGGAGAAGGCGGCAGGCAATCAAACCAAGGCGGCGGAGTTCCTCGACCTGCAACGGACCTACCTCGCCCGTTTGATCAAGCAACGAAAACCCAACGTCGGCGAGTAGACCGGCAGGGGGGTGACATACGGTTCACGCTTCAGAGGTGTCCTGTTACGCCGAGCGATCGGCCTTTCGTGCGGACAAACTCAGCAATCCCGCCGCCGCATCCCGTTCCACCTGCGCGTAACGCTCCGGCGTCCCCACGTCGGTCCAATAGCCGTCGAAATCGTACCCCAGAATCCGCTCGCCCTCCTGAATGCCCTGCACATAGGCATCGATGATGGAGGATTCTTTGCCGACCGGCAGGGAACGCAAGAGGCGCGGATGGAGAATATGGATACCGGCAAACATCCGCTCGCCGACCGGTGACGTACTGGAACGGCCTCGGCCCGTGATCCGCACCACCTCGGCCCGCTCGGTCACCTCGACGAGTCCCCAGCGGGCAGCCTCGGGATCCTGCCGCAACACCAGGGTCGCCGCAGCCTGCTGCTCCCGGTGAAACGCCATCAGCGCGCTGAGATCCAGTTCGAACAACGTGTCGCCGTTGAGGATCAGCACCGGCTCGCCTTGGAAATAGGATTCGACCTGCTTGATCCCGCCTCCGGTACCGAGAATCACTGTCTCGTGCGAATAGGTAAGCTTCATGTCGAACTGCGCGCCGTCGCCCAGCGCCTGCCGAATCATCGCTCCCAGATGATGGAGATTGATCACCACCTCCTGAACACCGTGCCGCTTCAGGAGCAGGAGGTTCCAGACGATCATCGGGGTGCCGGCGATGGGGAGGAGCGGCTTCGGCGTCACGTCGGTGAGGGGCCTCAGCCTGGTGCCGAAGCCCGCTGCGAGGATCATGGCCCTCATAACAAGAAGTTCTGAGTGCTGAATTCTGAGTTATGAATTAGAAATCGTAAACCTGAGAGGGCAATCTCAACACTCATAACTTAGAACTCAGAACTCGCAGTTGCGCACTACCGGAGTTCCGCCACATAGGGTACGAGGTGGTTCCGCAGCGTCGCCAACTCGGGATATTTGGAGAGATTGCGCTTCACATACCCAAGTACGCGGGGGATATCGGCCAGAAATTTGGGATTGCGTTTGACTCGGTCGATATAGACGAACCGGCCTGCGGCCTTGAGATTGCGCTGGATACTGGTCAGGTCGAACAGGCGGCGAAACGCCGTCCGATCGGCCCAGCCCTGCCCGTGAACGGCGAGGCCGTCGAGAAAGTATTCGATGAGCCCCTCCACCACCGCCTCGTCCAATTCGATATAGGCATCTTTCAACAGGGAGGCCAGGTCGTATGTGGCAGGCCCCATCAACGCATCTTGAAAATCGATGATGCCGATGCGCGATCCCTCCACCATGAGGTTGCGTGAATGGTAGTCGCGGTGGACGAAGACCTGCGGCTGTCCGGCCAACAACTCGGCGATACGTTGAAACTCGGCGCGAACCGCCGCATCATCGGACGGCTTCATCGGTTGGTCCAGGCGAGCCGTGATGCCGTATTCCAGGAAGTGGTCGAACTCCCACATCAGCAACGGCACATCGAAGCGCCGGTGGAAGGCGATGCAGCCGGGATCAGGCGGCTGCGTCCCCAGTACCTGAAACTGCACCAATTGATCGATCGCCAGGCGATACAACGATTCCAACTCCACACGATCCGCTTGGCGGCAGGCCTCCGCCAACGTCAGGTCGCCGAAGTCTTCCAGATACAACAGACCGGCCTCGCGGTCATAGTGGTGCAGCTGCGGCACCGTCACGCCGGTGCGGCGCAGGTGCCTGAGCACGTTGGTGAAGGGAAGTTCCGCGATGGAGGCGGAGGCGCCGCTCACTGCTTCCTCCGATTTCTTGAAGCCTTCCGGATCGGCCAACTGCATGAGGATCAAAGACGAGGGCGTGCCCTTCAGGGTGATTCGAAAATATCGTCGATTGGACGCATCACCGGCGAGTTGAACCAGCGCGGCCAGCTCACCGCGAAAGGGCAGCTTGGTTGCGACGGTTTCGGCAATGAGTGAAGGATCTGGAGGCGCAATGGGCGTGGCTGGTGCGACGGGATTTGTTGTCGTCATACGATCGGCATTATAGCCAAACCATCCTGAACTGCCAGCAGAAAGTCACCTGTTGCATGGTCCGCAACACAACCCATGACATCATGCGCCCCGCTCCTGCGCGCCGCCGCACCCACGCGGTTGTCAGCCCCCACCGTGAGCCGGTATCCTGTCGCATCTATTCGAAGGAGGCGCGCATGCAATATGTTCACCTCGGTCGCGCAGGTGTACGGGTCAGCCGTCTCTGCCTCGGCACGATGAATTTCGGGCCCCACACTTCAGAAGCCGACAGCTTTCGCATCATGGACCAGGCGCTCGAAGCGGGCATCAACTTTTTCGACAGCGCCAACGTGTACGGGTGGAAAGTCGGCGAAGGTATGACGGAACAGATCGTCGGCCGTTGGTTGGCCCAGGGCGGCGGCAGACGGGACAAGGTCGTGCTGGCCACCAAGGTCTACGGACGCATGGGCGACTGGCCCAACCAATCGCGCCTGTCGGCGCTGCATATCAAGCAGGCATGCGAAGCCAGCCTGCGGCGCCTGCAAACGGACCATCTCGACCTCTATCAGATGCATCACATCGATCGCGATTGCCCTTGGGAAGAAATCTGGCAGGCCATGGAGCAGCTCTGTCGCGAGGGCAAGGTGCTCTACATCGGCAGCAGCAACTTCGCCGGCTGGCACATCGCACAGGCGCAGGAACTCGCCAAGTCGCGCCGTTTTCTAGGCCTCATCTCCGAACAGAGCCTCTACAATCTTCTCGAACGGACCGTTGAGTTGGAGGTGATCCCTGCCTGCCAGGCCTATGGAATCGGCCTCATTCCCTGGAGCCCCCTGGCGCGCGGCCTCCTCGGGGGCGCATTGAACACAGGCTCGACCGGTCGGCGGGCGACCGAGGATGTCCGCAAGGATATCGAAACCCATCGCGCGAAACTCGAAGCCTATGAGCGGCTCTGCGCAACCTTGGAGGCCACACCCGCCGCCGTCGCCCTTGCGTGGCTGCTGCACCAACCGGTGGTCACAGCCCCCATCATCGGACCCCGCACGTTGGAGCAACTAACCAACGCCCTGCAGAGTCTGGAGGTGAGGTTGGCGCAGGAGACGATTAAAGCGCTGGACGAGATCTTCCCCGGCCCGGGAGGGGCGGCACCGGAAGCCTATGCCTGGTAATGCCGACCGCACTGCCACGAACTTAGACCTTCCCTTTCCTCATTGCAGGGGTACGGCGCGAGGTTGTCATGTCTCCTTGCGTCACTGCGATGACGTGCCGGCGAACATCCATTCCCATCTTCCTCGCGCAGGGCCGGTGAAACCAGTAGGATGAACACCCGTACCTTCTCTACAGCCTATCGGCCGAGTCTCGCGATTTCGCCTCTTTTTGTGCCTTTCGTGAACCGAAACCCGCGACCACCCTATCGGGCCTAGAAGCCATCCATCCAAAGCTCGTTCGGCATCAGATTTGCTTCCGTAACCAGCGAGGTGCGCACCTCGCTGGTTGGAATCGGACCTGTCTCACATCACGACCACTGCGAGGTATCGGTATGAAAACCTCCCACGCCTTCCTTGCGTCTCTCTTCCTATTCACGCTCATCATGGCGATGCCCCCCTTGGGAATCGCGCAAGTCCTTCCTCCCGAACCGGAGAGCGACCGACTCGTTGATGAAGAGGTCAATGTCGTCGTCGGTCTCTACACCAGAGAGTATTCTCTCGCCGGCAACGGCATCGTCGATTTCAAGACCGCAAGACAGATCATTCAAGCCGGGCAAAACGCCTACGGCAATACGATCGTCGAAACGCTGCCCTTTCCGTTGTTCTATTGGTATGACGAGAACGCCACGGGCGAATTTCACATGTGGATCGACCGGAAAGGCGAGGGCTGCCGATGCGATATCGTCCCCTACATCACCATGGCGGGCGAGTGACCCCTCAATAGGCAGGAGGAAACCGCCGATGATCCGGCCAGGATCGTCAAGCCAAGACGACCACGATTCAAGAAAATTGCTGCTGGTCTGACGACGAGATCTTCCCTTCAGGCACCTGAAGGCGAAGCAGAGGAAGACAGGGCACGCTGCTCAAGCCGATGCCCGATCCAAGCCCCCAGCAGAGCTCCGGCCGTATCGGCAATGAGATCCAACAGGTCCGCTTGGCGAAACGGCACATACAGTTGATGCACTTCATCCGTGAGGCCGTAGAAGGCACTGCCGACCACCGCCATCATGACGGCATGCCGCGACACCCACGGTCCTGCCGCATGGCGGCAAGCGCGATAACTCAATGCGCCCAGAATGCCGTACTCACAGAGGTGCAACAGCTTATCGGAAATTTCCTTGAGGACCGAGGCAATGACTTCCGGCGGGGTCGAAACGGATGACCCTCCGAAAATCAGCGCGGCATACAGCCACACCGGCCCCCAGTATCGTACAACCGAGCGAGGTCTGTTGAACGACGCCATTCGCAGGCCGGTCGAGACAATCTGATCCGATGCCATCTTTCGCGACTCCTCACGTTTCGACGAACCGACCCTCGTCACCGCACGGCGACGCACTACCGTACCGACGATTCCGGCAGGGGACAATGCCGCCTGTTCGTTGCAACCCTCCTACCCCTATGACATACTGCCCACGAGTCTGCAAGAAACTTCCCGATGAAGACCATTCAGCTCTGTTTCCTCTGGCACATGCACCAGCCGTACTATACGGACCCGGTCACCGGTTCCGCCAGTATGCCGTGGGTCCGTTTGCACGCCACGAAGGCCTATTACGACATGGCCTTCCTGCTCGACAAGTTCCCACAGGCCCGTTCCACGTTTAACTTCACCCCCTCGCTCCTGCTCCAGCTCGAAGAATTTTCCACCGGCCGCGTCCGCGACCTCTTTCTGGAATATGCGCAACGGCCGGCCGCGGACCTCACTCCGGAGGAAAAGGCGTTTCTCATCCGCCATTTTTTCTCGGCGAACTGGGCCACCATGGTGCGGCCCTTTCCCCGTTACCAGGAACTGCTGGTGAAGCGCGGCATCGACGTGCAGGGTCGCGATCTGGATCGTCTGGCCAAACAGTTTTCCACCCAGGAATTCCTCGACCTCCAGGTGTGGCACAACCTTGCCTGGTTCGGGTACGGCAGCTTGCAACGGTTTCCACGCCTGGTCGAGTTGCGCAAAAAGAATCGCGGATTCACGGAGGACGACAAACAGGAAGTCCTGTCCCTGCAACAGGCGGCGATCCGGCAAATCGTCCCGATGTACAGGGCGCTCCAAGAATGCGGGCAAATCGAACTGACCACCACGCCGTTCTTTCACCCGATCCTTCCCCTGGTCATCGACACGGAATTCACCCGTCGCGCCAGGCCGGACCTGCCGCTTCCGGCGCGATTTCACGCCCCGGCCGACGCGGAGGCACAGATACAACGCGCCGTCGAATACCATGCCAGAACATTCGGCCGGCCCCCTGCCGGACTCTGGCCGTCGGAAGGATCGGTTTGTCCGGAGCTGCTGCCGATGGCGGCGAAGGCAGGAATCAGCTGGCTGGCGACGGACGAGGGCATCCTCTACCGCTCGCTCCAGACGGCGAACCAGGCCTGGAACCGCCACTACCATCTGTATCAGCCCTACGCCGTCGGCGCGCCTGATCAACCGCTCACCATCGTGTTCCGCGATCGGGACATCTCCGACGCGTTCGGCTTCGTCTACCACAAGACCACCCCCGAATCCGCGGCAGACGACGTCCTCAGGCGGATCCGAGGCCTCGCCCACGATATTCCGCTGGAACGGGGCCTCATCGCCGTGATTCTGGACGGCGAGAATCCCTGGGAGCATTACCATGACGGCGGCGAACGGTTTCTCTCGCTGCTGTTTCGCGCCTTCAAACAGGATGGCCTGCACATCGGCCAGGATACCCACGTCCGCATGGAAACGGTCGGTCGTGCCCTGGAGGCGGTCCCGTCGACCCAACGCCTCGACCACCTGCATTCCGGCTCCTGGATCAACCAGGACTTCAAAATCTGGATCGGCCACCGGGAAGATAATCGCGGCTGGGACCTCCTGCAACATACAAGGTCGCGGCTGGTCGAGCTGACACCGTCGTTGACGTCGGAGCAGGCACGCGCGGCCTGGGATGAGCTCTATGCCGCCGAAGGGAGCGATTGGTTTTGGTGGTACGGCGACGACTTCGATACCGACTACAAACAGGAATTCGATCGTCTCTTCCGCACCCACCTCCGGAATGTCTGGACCTACGCCGGGATCACGCCGCCCGACATCTTGAACCGGCCACTGGTGGAAGCCCGCACGCCTCAGGAGCTGGATCTGGTGCAACTCCCGCTGGCCTTCATTCACCCGACCCTCGACGGCACCGTTTCCAATTTTTTCGAATGGCGCGGAGCAGGCACCATCAACCCTACCCCGCCGCTGGGGGCGATGTGGAAATCCGAGGGACTCTTCACGGCGATTTTCTTCGGCTTCGACCAGGAGCGCCTGTACCTCCGGCTGGATCCCGATGAACGGTCCCAGACGCGCCAGGAACAGTGCACCGTGCACCTGCACATTGAATCGGGCATCCAGCAATACAAGCTGTCGTTCGCCCTCGCGCCGGCCGGGACCGATACGTTCCTGCTCGCCCGCGCGGACGAGTCCGGCGCCTATCGTGACATCGGATCCTACAGCACGGTTTGCCGGCAAAAGATCCTGGAGTTGGCTGTGCCGTTCAAGGATCTGGAAATCGACATCGGAAGTGAATTACGGTTGACGCTCACGGTGTCGGAACAGCAGATGGAAATCGCACGGTATCCCCATCACAATCCGATCACCTTCAACCGGCCGGGAGACGAATTCGAAGCCACGATGTGGAGAGTCTGACAGGAAGGAATGAGGAATTTTGAATGAGGAATGCGATGACAGTTGTTTTGAATTGTCCCTCAGGTCGATGCGTCCCTTCATTCCTCATTCCTCATTCCTCATTCGCGACACAGGAGCCTACATGCCTGAACTGAGAAGAGACCCGATCGTCGGCCGCTGGGTGATCGTGTCGACCGAACGCAGCGGACGGCCTCAAGACCTGCAGCAACCGTCCTTGCCGCTCCCTTCCTCGGCCATGTGTCCGTTTTGTCCGGGCCAGGAGAGGCTGACCCCGAAGGAAATTCTCGCCTACCGCCCGCAGGCCTCGGAGCCCAACAGCCCCAATTGGACCGTGCGGGTGATCCCCAACAAGTTTCCCGCCCTGCAGGTAGAGGGTGACATGGGGCGGGAAGGCCACGGCCTCTACGACCGCATGAACGGGATCGGCGCCCATGAAGTCATCATCGAAACCACCAACCATAAGGACAGCCTCGCCGACCTGCCGGCCAAGCGGGTGGAAGATGTGTTGTGGGCCTATCGCGACCGGATTCTGGATCTCAAGAAAGACCTCCGGCTGCGGTACATTTTGATTTTTAAGAATCATGGTGCGACGGCGGGTGCGACGCTGGAGCACAGCCATTCCCAACTCATCGCCTTGCCGGTCGTCCCCACCAGCGTCCTCGACGAGATCGACGGTTGCCGCCGGCACTTTCAACAGAAGGAACGCTGCATCTACTGTGACATCCTGCGGCAGGAATCGGCGGAGGGCACGCGCGTGGTGTTGGAAAATCCGGAATTCCTCTGCCTCACCCCCTATGCGCCGCGTTTCCCGTTCGAAATGTGGATTCTCCCCAAGCGCCACGCAGGGCATTTCGAGGAAAGCCAGCGGGCTCAATTTGAATTTCTGGCGCCGGTGCTCTGTGAAGCCCTGCGGCGGATGGACAGGGTGCTGGCGCGGCCGGCCTACAACTTCATGCTGCACAGCTCGCCGCTGCACGAAAAGACCGGGGACTTTTACCACTGGCATCTGGAAATCATCCCGAAACTCACCCAGGTGGCCGGATTCGAATGGGGCACCGGGTTTTACATCAACCCCGTCTCACCAGAAGAAGCGGCGAAGGCCCTCCGAGACGCGGTGATCTGACCGTTCATCCGGCAGATCCGCCGCCATGCCGTTTGCAATCCGCCTGAGTCAGCCGTATCATCGCCGGATGATCGTCCAACTCAGCCATCCCACGCGCCAGGTCGAAATCAAGGGCCCCAAACGCACCAAGGAGTTGTTGCGCGAATTGAATCTGGTCGTCGAAGCGCATCTGGTGATTCGGGGCGACGAACTCGTTACGGAAGATGAAATGCTGGCTGACGCCGACCGGATCGAAATCCGGCCGGTCATTTCGGGAGGAGTATAGCCATCAGCGATCAGCTCTCAGCCGAGGGATCGAAGTAACGCGATCGCTTCTGTCGCTGAAAGCTGACTGCTGAGCACTGAAAGCTTGATGAATCCATGAACTGCACCAAGTGTCCGACCAGTACCAAGGCCGTGATCGGCCTGCCCCGGCACAACGCGGCTTTCTGCAAAGATTGCTTCACGACGTTCGTGCATGAGCAGGTGGCGCGCGCCATTAAGTCGCACAAGATGTTCACCCCAGAAGATCGCATCCTCGTGGCGGTCTCCGGCGGCAAGGACAGCCTGGCCCTCTGGCACATCCTGCTCAAACTCGGCTACCGCGCCGACGCGCTTTACGTGAACCTCGGCATCGGCGGCTACTCCGAAGAATCCCATCGAAAAGTTCAGCTCTATGCCGACACTGTCGCTGCCGCTCATGGCGCCACCCTGCTGGTCCATGTGGTCGAGCAGGAGGCCGGAGCAGGCATTCGCGAACTGGCCACCATCCTTCACCGCCCGACCTGCTCGACTTGCGGGACCATCAAACGCTATCAATTCAACCGGGCAGCGGTGGAGCACGACTACGACGTGATGGCCACGGGCCACAACCTCGATGATGAAGCTGCACGCCTGTTGGGCAACGTGTTGCACTGGCAGGAGGAATACCTGGACAAGCAGGGTCCGGCGCTCCCCGCCTCCGTCGAGGGTTTCGCCAAGAAGGTGAAGCCGCTCTGTCGGCTGTCCGAACGGGAAATCGCCGCTTATGCGGTCCTCAATCGCATCGACTATATCGTAGAGGAATGTCCCATGGCGAAGGGCTCGAAGATGCTCCTGTACAAAGAGGTCCTCAATCGGCTGGAGACGGAATCGCCCGGCACGAAGCAGCGTTTCTACTGGGGGTTCCTGGACAAGCAAACCAAACCGGAGTCAGCGCCTGAATCCATGGCTGCAAAAGATCAACGGACCCTCCATCCCTGTCCTTCCTGCGGACAGCCCACCACCGCCGACACCTGTTCCTATTGCAAGATGATGGCAAAGGCCAAGACGGCGGCGCGCTAACGCTTCCGGCTTCACTCTTCCTGGATTTTTACACGAGGTCAATAGACACTCTTGCTGACTTCACTCGAATGGGGACTCTCGTTTCCGCTCGTATCGTACGCGGTTACCGAGAAATAGCAGGTATTTCCAACCTTCAGGTTCGCCATCACATAAGAAGTCGCTTTCCCCAGTCGATCGGTGAACCATAGAGCCCTGAGGAGGTGCCCACATAGACCTTGTATCCGGCAAGGTCGCTCTCTGTGTTGGTATTCCATGACAACGTCGCCGTCGTGCTCGTCGCACTTGCAGTCCCCGACGAAGTCGGAGTGACCGTGAGTGTGACAGGAACGGATACATTTCCTCCTCTGTTGAGCGCGATCGTCACGTTCCCGTTGTAGGTACCGGCCGCCAATCCACTGGTATTGACCGTCACCACCACCTGTGCCGACGTCGTCATCGTCCCGGATGCAGGAGAGGCGCTCAACCAGTTCGCGTTGTCACCACTGTTCCAAGTCACCCGCCTGGCGTTTGACTTGGACAGGCTCACAACCTGACTGGAAGGATTCGACCCGCCCTGCAAGGCCTGAAACGTGAGACTCGTGGGACTGGCCTGGAGCGCCCATGCTTCCAAACACGTCGCCACACCGATCACTGCCGTGACTAACCCTGCGACCATCAATCGAGCCGGCCGGCTGAAAATTGGAGCGTGAAAACCTTGTTCGAGCTGACTCATTTCTTCCTCCAGGCCTTTATCAGCGATTGATCACCCGACCGAAACGTCCTGGGCAACCTGCTCCCTCTACCTTTCATGCCTCGCAAGCATGCCCCTCAAGCAGACTCGAACCTCCAAGAAAAGAGCAGTGGTCATGCCAGGGTGGACTCAGGACAAAACCGCTGAACTTTGGAGGCCTTCGTCCCGAAAATGCAGGGGAACCGAACGGCGAGGTGTAGGTGCGGCGCTCCAAGATTTGTACAAAAGAATGCACAAACCGCCGCCAGAAAGGTAGGCCTTTTTCGCACCTCAACCTGACAGGCACGTCACCAGTGGTGGGTTTGGCGGTGGTAGAAAGTCTGCGTCACATAGACCCAACTAGGTGGCGACCTGTTTGAGAGCCTCGCTTTTAGCGGCTTCGACGGCCAAGAGAAGGGGTCCGCCTCGGCATGGTCACGTCCGAAAATGGCCAGTATTTCTCCGTCGAATATGGCAGAGTACTCCTATGGAACCGCTCGACCCTGATAATTGCTACCGTGCCCTCCAGACGCGTGATGCGCGTTTCGACGGCCGCCTGTTCGTGGGCGTGGTCTCCACCGGAATCTATTGCCGCCCGATCTGTCCGGCACGCACGCCCAAGCGGGAGCACTGCAGATTTTTCTCCAGCAGCGCCAGCGCTCAGGCGGCGGGATTCCGCGCCTGCCTGCGCTGCCGCCCAGAAATCTCACCCGAACTGGCCTGCTGGCGTGGCACGTCGAACACGGTTTCCCACGCCCTGGCGCTGATCGCCGACGGTTTTCTCGATCGTGAGGATGGAACGATCGAGGCGCTCGCCACGCGTGTCGGGATGGGCGCACGCCAGTTACGCCGGCTCTTCGACCGGCACCTCGGCGCCTCGCCGATCGCGGTCGCCCAGACGCGACGCCTGCTCTTCGCGAAACAGTTGCTTCATGACACCAGCCTTTCAATGGCCGACGTGGCCATGGCCGGTGGATTCGGCAGCGTGCGCCGGTTCAACGATGCCTTCCGCACTCTCTACCACCGACCGCCCAGCGAATTACGTCGCTGCACCATGCACACCGCAGCTGATGTTCCTGCTGAAGCTCCCATCATGCTGCACATTCCCTATCGGCCTCCTTACGATTGGGAGGCCATGTTGGACTATCTGCGCGCGCGGGCCATCGACGGCATGGAGATCGTCGAAGACGGCTTCTATCGGCGCAGCCTGTCGCATGAAGGAATCCAGGGCACCGTCGCGGTTGCGCATGTGCCGGCGCAACAATCGCTGCTGGCCACCATCCACTTTCCGTCGGTCCGCGCGTTACAAACGATCGTCACCTGCGTCCGGCACCTGTTCGACGTTGGAGCGGACATCGACACGATTACCATGCATTTGGCCAAGGACCGGACGCTCGCGCCGTTGATCGCTTCCCGCCCGGGACTGCGCACCCCCGGCTGCTGGGACGGATTTGAGGTCGCGGTCCGTGCCGTATTGGGACAACAGGTCACGGTCGAAGCCGCTCGGCGGTTAGGCGGAACGCTCGTCCTCCGTTACGGCGAAGCGATTCCTCATGCCGAGGATGTCCGCCTCACCAGGACCTTTCCCTCCGCCCGCTGCCTGGCCATGGCCGACCTGAGCCTCATCGGCATGCCCGCGGCGCGCCGGGCCACGGTGAAGGCGCTGGCCCAAGCAGCGGTCGCCAATCCACGCCTCTTCACGCCTCTGGGGTCGATTGAGGACAATATTGCGCAACTCCGTGCCATTCGCGGGATCGGAGAATGGACCGCGCAATACATTGCCCTGCGCGCCCTGCATGAACCGGATGCGTTCCCGGCGACCGATCTGGGCATCTTGCGAGGAGCCGCGCGCCTCGCGGGACAAGCGCCCACGGCTCCCCAACTCCTCCGACGCGCGGAGGCCTGGCGGCCATGGCGCGCCTATGCGGCCCAGCATTTATGGACCGCCGGCAGCCGTACCGACCACGCACAACAAGAGGTACGCCATGCCCAATAAACTTCGCCTGCTGACAGAAACACTCCTGACGCCGATCGGCAAGTTGGTGGTCATCTATGATGATGCAGGTCACCTGCGAGCGATCGATTGGACGGACTATGACGACCGTATGCGCCGCCTGCTCGCGCGTCATTACGGAGAGGACCACATCATGCTGACACCGGCACCCCGTTCAAACGGTCCTGCCTCGGCCATAGCGGCCTACTTTGAGGGAGAACTTCACGCGATCGATTCCATCCCGACTGCCACGGAAGGCACTCCATTCCAGAAACGTGTCTGGCAAGCGCTGCGCGACATTCCGGCGGGGCAGACGGTGAGCTATGGCGACCTCGCGAAGCGAATCGGCCAGCCGGCTGCCGTGCGCGCCGTCGGCCTGGCCAACGGCGCCAATCCGATCGGCATCGTCGTGCCCTGTCACCGTGTGATCGGAGCCGACGGTTCGCTGGCCGGCTACGGTGGAGGTCTGGAGCGGAAGCGCTGGTTGCTGAATCACGAGATGCGGGCATTGCGGAGCTCCTCTCTTCCCTCTGCGTGACACAAGACAGCGAAGACAGGAATGGTGCAACAGGTCTTTCACTTTCTCACCGGGAGGTCACAGCCATGAAGGTTCCCTTCACCCTCGGCCCAGTCTGGCATTTCGGGCTCGCCGTTCGCGATCCGCGCGCCAGCGCCAAATGGTTCATGCGGATACTCGGATTGAGCAAGCAGTTTGAATACGAAGGCGGGGTCGGGATCGGCAACGACAACGTCCTGATCGTCTTCTCAGAGGGCAAGCCGTCGCCGAAAACGATCGGCCACATCTCCTTTCATCTCCCGAACATGGCCGCCCTCAAAAAGGCCTTGGTTCACCTTAAGAAGCTCAAGGTCGAGGTGGAAGATCCGGGCGACGAGATCGGTCCCATAACCGAAGGCTCCCGCAGCATGGGACTCTGGTTTCGCGACCCCGACGGCTACCGGTGGGAACTGGCCGTCCAAAGCAAGAAGTAGCAGGGTGCCTATGCCGAGCAACCTTCTGAGCGGTCGAGCCGTCATCGTCGCTGGTGCGGGGCTGGCAGGACTCACGGCTGCCGCCCAGCTGCAGAAGGATGGAGCCAAGGTTACGGTGCTGGAAGCCAGGGATCGAGTCGGCGGGCGCGTATGGACGGTGCGTGACGCCTTCACCGGAGGCCAGCATGCCGAGGCCGGCGGCGATATGATCGACGGCGACCAGGACGCCATCCGTCGATTGACGGTTGGGCTAGGATTGCACTTGACGCCTATTCTGAAAGGAGGGTTTGCCTTCGTCAGGCGAGGTCCTCGACGCCCCTCCCTCCAACCGGTTTCCGTTGCTCGGAGATTCTGGTCCGACATCGCAAAACACTGTGAGCCATGGATTCGAGCCTATCGTCTGACCGACCAGCGATGGGACGGTCCCATTGCACAGATGCTGGCCGGCCAATCCGTCACGGACTGGCTCGATCATATCCACGCCGATCGAAATCTGCGCGCGCGCTTGAACGGCCTGCGAGGGTTCTTTCTGGCGGATCCCGAGGAGCTTTCGTTATTGGCGCTGGTGGATCAGCTGGCATCGGAATCGTCCGGACCGGGGCATTTTTATCGCATCAAGGGCGGCAATGATCGATTGACCACCGCCCTTGCCGGCAAAATCGGCGAGCCGCTCCTGCTGCGGACCACCGTACTGGCTGCCACACAGAGCCATGACAAGGTGCGGGTCACGGTCGGCGGACCGGAAGGAGACCGAACAGAGCTCGCCGGAGACTATCTGGTTCTTGCGCTACCAACCACCACACTGCGACACATCCGGTTCAGGCCGGCCCTGCCGCCGCTTCAACGCAAAGCCATTCGAGATTTGCCCTATGGCCGGGCGACAAAAACATTGCTCCAATTCGAGCGGCGGTTCTGGCGGCGACGCGAATGCCCACGGGCCTATGGCACGGATCTCCCGATCGGCGCGATCTGGGATGGGAACGAAGAGCAACCAGGACGCGCAGGCATCCTCACGCTGCTTGCCGGTGGATCAGCCGGCAGGGACACCCAGAGGCTCTTGGCCGCCCGCGGTGTCGCCGGTCTCGTGAAAAACCTAGAATGGCTCGGCGCGACTCAGACATCGCTGCTCGCTTCCCGAGTGGTCTGCTGGGAGGAAGATCCATGGACGCAGGGAGGCTATGCTGTCTTCACAAGGGGCTATAATCCTGAATTCCGTGCCCGGCTCGCCGAACCCCATGGACGGATTCTCTTCGCCGGCGAGCACACCAGCCTCCGATGGCAAGGGTATATGAACGGCGCGGTCGAAAGCGGATTGCGAGCAGCCGCCGAAGTGCAGGCTCTGGTTTCACACTATCGCCGTGGCCTCCACAAGTGAATGGCCTATTCGGCGCAAGGTCTTTTACAGGGTTCTGGACATTCGGGTCGCCGACTCTGTCACTCCGCGTGGCGCCCCTTTGCGTCACGTCTCCCGCCCTGTGTATAAAGAAGACGATGCAGGGGATTTCATGTGGAATGGCCTGCGGGTCCCGAACCGATCTGTGCGCCACCGCTCCGCGGTCGGACGCGATCTGTCATGCCCCTCGTGCATCCACGACGGCTATCTGTTTATTGCTAATCCTGGCGACGTTCTGTTGGTCGGTGCCGGACGCACCGGCTCAACCATCGACGGATCGCCCTGCATCATCTGCTCATTCGGTTACCCTCCGCTTCGTCTCCTGGAAACCCGATCACCCGCGCCTGTGGGACGAGGCCATCAAGCAATTCACCAAAGCCCATCCCCACATCTCGGTCGTCCGTGAACTGGCCCCCCATTCCTCGACCGCCTACCACGACCTTTTGACGCAGAAGCTGAAGAACCGCGATGCCACGGTTGACGTCTTTTTCATGGATGTGATCTGGGTGCCGGAGTTTGCTGCGGCCGGTTGGGCCAGGCCGCTCGACGGCCGATTTTCCTCGACCATGCGCGAGGAATTTCTTCCGGCCACCGTGGCAGTCGGTCGATACGGCGAACACTTCTACGGTGTCCCGAGTCGGATCGATGCAGGCCTCCTCTATTATCGCAAGGACCTGCTCACGAAATACGGCTTCACCGCGCCAGCTACCTGGGAGGAACTTGTCCACCAGGCCGAGCAGATCCTGGCTGGAGAACGACAGGCCCACCCGACGTTGCGCGGCTATTCGGCACCGTTCAAACAATATGAAGGGCTGGTCTGCCACATGTTGGAGTTCATCGCGGGACATGGGGGCGCACTGTTGACAGCCGATGGAACCAAGTCGACCTTGACCGCACCGGAAACCCTTGCGGCCGTGCAGTTCGTCCGCGACCGAATCATCGGTCGGCTCGCCCCACGCGCCGCTCTCACCTACCAGGAGCCGGAATCGCTCTCCGTCTTTCTCCAAGGCCATGCGGTCTTCCACCGCAATTGGCCCTATGCCTGGGAACTCGTCAACAACGAGACCCGCTCCACCGTCGTCGGGAAGGTCGCTGTCGCACCCCTGCCCGGATTCGCTCCGGGCCGCAACGCCGCGGCGCTCGGGGGCTGGCTCTACGGCATCAGCACCTACTCGCAGCATCCGGACGAGGCCTGGGCGCTCATCGAATTCTTGTCCGGCCATGCGATGCAGAAGCGGTTCGCGCAAGAGGCGGGCATCGCCCCATCCCGAGCGGCCTTGTTCTCCGATGCCGATCTCCTGGCTGCTGCGCCGCAGCTGCGGAATCATTTCGCCGTCCTGCAGTCTGCGACCGCCCGCCCCCGTTCGCCGGTGTACCCCGCCGTCTCACACCTGTTGCAACGGTATTTCAGCCGCGCGCTGGCGATCGACCACCTCGACCTTGCGCGAGAAGCCGCCCTCACCGATGCACACATCGATCGACTGCTGGCCTTGACGAGGACCGCACCATGACCGACTCACCGCGTCTCACACGGCACCGCGACGGCCCGGCGGCTTGGATGATGGTGGCCCCGGCGCTGTTCATCACCCTCGTCTTTGCGCTGTATCCCGTGCTCGATTCGCTGTGGGTCAGTCTGCACCACATCTTCATCGGCCTCCCGATGCTCGGCCGGTCGTTCATCGGCCTGGACAACTATCTCGCGCTGCTCCGCGATCCGGCAGCCCATCAGGCGTTGTTCGTCACCCTCGCCTTCGTCGTCCTCTCGACGCTGTTGGAGCTGGCCTGCGGCCTAGTGATCGCGTTGGTGATCCATGAGCACTTTCGCGGGCGCGGTCTCGTCCGTGCGGCAATCCTCATTCCTTGGGCGATCCCCACCGTCGTCGCCTCGCAATTGTGGCGCTACATCTTCAACGATCAGTATGGGTTCGCGAATCTATTGCTGTTCGGCGATCGAATCACCGAGTACGTTCCCTGGCTGGCCTACCCAACCGTCACTTTCGGCATCATCGTCCTCGCCGACGTCTGGAAAACGTCCTCCTTCGCCGCCTTGCTGATTTTGGCGGGGCTCCAAGTCATTCCCGACGATCTGTACGACGCGGCCAAGGTAGACGGTGCAAATCTGTGGCAACGGTTTCGGCATATCACGCTGCCGCTCTTGAAACCGGCCATGCTGTTGGCGTTGCTGTTTCGCACCATGGACGCGTTTCGAGTCTTCGATCTCGTCTTCGTGATGACGCAGGGCGGCCCCGGCGACGCGACCCAGGTCTTGCAGTTCTACGGCTACCAGACGCTCTTCACCGAAGGCCGCCTCGGTTATGGGTCCGCCGTGTCCGTGGCCGTATTCCTGATGATCTTGAGTCTGTCGCTGGTCTACCTTCGCGCGATCGGATCGAGTCTCTTGGAGCGAGGCCGCACATGAATCGACGATTCCTCCTCGCGCTGGGCATCCTCACCACCGTCGGACTGAGCCTCTTGCCGTTCCTCTGGTTCCTGCTCACCTCGTTCAAGTCGCAGGCCGAGATCGAAGCCACGCCGCCCACCTGGTGGCCATCCGGCAGCCTGGGATTCTATCGTTCGGCCCTCTTCGACCATCGCCTGTTCGACTACGTAGGCAACAGTATCGTGGTCGCAGGCTCGACGACCGTGCTGGCCCTGCTGATTGCGATCCCGGCCGCCTACGCACTGGCCAGGCTCGCCATCCCCGGCAAACAGGGTATTCTGGCGGTCCTGCTTTGTGTCTCGATGTTTCCGCAGATGGCGATTGCGGGCCCGGTCTGGCGTCTGCTGGATGCCATCGGCGGGCTCAACCACCGCTGGGGTCTCGTCCTTCCCTACGTCGCATTGACCTTGCCCTTGGCGATCTGGATCCTGGCCAGCTTCTTCAAGGAACTGCCGCCCGAGTTGGAGGATGCCGCACGCGTCGACGGCTGCGGTCCCTGGACGACATTATTACGCATCACCCTCCCGCTGGCGGCGCCGGGAATTTTTACCGCCGCGATTCTGGTGCTGATCTATGCGTGGAACGAGTTTTTCTTCGCCCTCCTGATCCTGACCCAGCCGGAACAACAGACGCTCCCGGTGGGCATCGCGCTCTTCCAGGGGGAATTCACCATGCCCTGGGGAGAATTGGCCGCCGCCTCGGTCGTGGCGACCCTGCCGTTGATCCTGGTCGTGTTGTTGTGCCAACGATGGATCGTCAGCGGGCTGTCCGCGGGAGCGGTGAAAGGCTAGCAGAATGTTGAAAAAGGCCGCCAGCTTTGTACGGACACTGGGCGCTCACCGACTCGCGCCCGTCCGCAAACCTGACGCTCATTATTCTTCGCGTCGCGGACCTCCCTGCGGCCGCGCATGGGACAGGGCGCGTTTTGACGCGCCGGGGTTGGGCGGGTAAGAACGTTGCCTTTTTGAACATCCTGTGAGCACGACTGTCTGCTAGGGGATTAGGTCATGGCCGAATTGGAATTGCGCGGTATCTCGAAATCCTTTCGCGACCAGACCGTCCTGCGCGACATCTCGCTCCAGGTCCCGGATGGGAGCTTCACGATCCTACTCGGCCCCTCCGGCTGCGGCAAATCGACGCTGCTGCGCATCATCGCCGGTCTTGAGGCCCGGACCTCGGGCCAGGTCCTCATCGACGGCGCGGCGGTCGATCACCTTGCGCCTGCGGAACGCGACATCGCCATGGTCTTTCAGCAATACGCCCTCTACCCGCACCTGTCGGTGCGCGAAAACCTGGCCTTCGCCCTCACCATTCGCCGAACCCCGCGCCACGTGATCGACGATCGTATCGCTGAAGTCGCGCAGTTGCTGGAGATCCACCAGTTGCTGGGCCGGAAACCCAAGGACCTGTCCGGCGGCCAACGGCAACGTGTCGCGATGGGACGGGCCATCGTACGAAAGCCCAAACTGTTTTTATTCGATGAGCCCCTGTCCAACCTGGACGCGCAACTCCGCACCTCGATGCGGATCGAGCTGAAAAAGCTGCAGCAGCGCCTGCAGGCCACCATGGTCTATGTCACCCACGATCAGGTCGAAGCCATGACCTTGGGCGATCGCATCGTCCTGCTGGATCGTGGTCACATACGCCAAGTCGCACCGCCTCAGGACATCTATGCAGCGCCGGCAGACCCCTTCGTTGCCTCCTTCATCGGCACGCCGCCGATGAACCTTTGGCAGGGAACGCTCACCACACAAAACGGTCGGACCGTCTTCCGGACCGAAGACCTCACCCTGGCGCTGCCGCCTCTCTTGTCCCGACAGTCACCGGAGTCGGCCGTCACGCTTGGCATTCGCCCGGAAGACATCAGGCTGGAGAATGAGACCGATGCGCTTCGAGTGGAGGCGTTGGTGGAACTTATCGAGGACCTTGGAGCAGACCTGCTCCTCCATTGCACGGTCGGACGCCTCAGGCTGGTGGTGCGTGCCGGCCGAGCAGCCGACAAGAAACCCGGCGACTCGGTGCCGCTTTCGTTCCCCCTGAACAAGCTGCACGTGTTCCTCGACGACCGCCGGCTCGACAGGGCCTTTTCCACGCCCTCTTGACTGCCGGATCGTCTTTCTTATCTCTTGATGGAAGGCAGGACGGATGATCGGGAAAATTCCCGTTCGCTTGCAATGCGGCGGGAGACCTCGTAAGCTCCTGAAAGGATTACGCTCTTTTTCAGTGTGCACCGGAAGATTTTTCACGGACGTGACGTGATGGCGACAACACAACGCGGCTACTACGACATCCTCGGCATTCCGCGCAACGCCTCCGCCGACGACATCAAGAAGGCGTTCCGTCGCCGTGCCCGCGAGTTCCATCCCGATCTCCATACCGGCACAAAAAAAACCGAAATGGAGAAGAAGTTCAAGGAATTGAACGAAGCGCACGAAGTCCTGTCGGATCCCGATAAGCGGAAAAAATATGACCAGTATGGCCAGAATTGGGAACAGGCCGAGGCCTATGAGAAGGCGCGTCAACAGGCCGGACCCCAGCCCGGTCACGGCGGAACAGCGGGCGGATTCAGCGGCGACTTCGGCGACATTTTCGAAACCTTCTTCGGAAGCCGCGGTCGTGGCGGCGGGGCGTCGGGCTTTGCCGTCGATGGGGAAGACCTGGAAACCGACGTCGAACTCAACATCCGCGACGTCTTGACCGGCGTCACCAGGCGCATCGACCTCACGGAACGAGTCGTCTGCAAGGCCTGCGGCGGCAGCGCCATCGTCCGCGGCCGCCCCTGCGTCGTCTGCGGCGGTTCCGGCACGCAAACCGAAAAACGCACGATCGAGGTGCGCATTCCGGCCGGCGTCCAAAACGACACCCGCGTCCGCCTCGCAGGCAAGGGGCAGCCGGGAATCAACGGGGGCAAGCCGGGCGACCTCTACCTGCGCGTCCATATCGAGCCCAACGGCATCTTCCGCCAGAAAGGGTCCGACGTGCAGGTCACATTGCCGGTATGGCCCTGGGAAGCGGCGCTCGGCGCCGAAGTCATGGCCCCGACCTTGACGGAACCGGTGAAGGTCAAAATTCCACCCGGCAGCAAGGCGGACAGCAAGCTTCGCCTGAAGGGCAAGGGCCTTCCGACCGGCAGTGGCAACCAGGGGGATCTGTTCCTGAAGTTGAAGATCGTCATGCCCACCGCGCTCTCCGATGAGGAGAGGGCGCTCTATGAACAGTTGGGCCGCATTCGTCACAGCGATCCGCGAGCCGAAATCCTCGCCGCATCACGACGCAGTTCAGCATAAGCAACACCACTGAGGCAGCCCCTCCCATGAATATCGTCGAATACGCGCTCTTCGCGTTCAGTTCGTTGTTCGTGATCGTCGATCCGATCGCGGTGGTCCCGGCCTTTCTCGCGATGACCCCGCGCGATTCCGTGGCGCAGCGGCTGAGAACCGCCCGCATGGCCTGCATCGTCGCCGTCGGACTCTTGACCGGGTTCGCCCTGTTCGGGCAGACGATCCTCCAGTTGTTGGGAATTACGCTGCCGGCGGTTCAGATCGCCGGCGGGCTCATCTTGTTGCTGGTGGCGTTGGACATGTTGCGCGCGCAACGGTCCACGGTACAGGAAACGGCGGAAGAAACGGCCGCCGGGACCAACAAGGACGACATCGCCATTGCGCCGCTCGCCGTCCCCATGCTGGCGGGGCCGGCCGCGATCTCGACCGTGATCCTGCTGGAAACGCAGGCCAAGACATTGGCGTTGCGTGCCGTGTTGATGGGGTGCCTTGTACTCGTCGGGTTGGCGAGTTACATTATATTAGCGATCGGAGCCAGCGGCGCGAAGTGGCTCAATCCCATCGCGGAGAAAATCATCTCGCGATTGATGGGTCTGTTGCTCGCCGCGCTGGCCGTTCAATTTATCGTAAACGCCTTCACCGGCGACCAGGGGTTGTTACGCGGACTGTCGGGACATTAATCGACTTAACTGAAGGAGGAACGAATGACGACGAAATTGTTCACATTTGCCACCGCATCGGCCCTCGCCTGCGCGCTGACGATCTCCCCCGCCTGGGCGAACCCGGAAGGCGGCTACGGCGGTCATGGCGGCGGCTACGAAAAGGGCCGCCACGGCATGGGCGCGGCGATGATGGAAATGATGATGCACGGCGGCGCGGGCCACCTCATCCGTCACCTCCTGAAACATGAAAAAGACATCGGTTTGAGCGCCGATCAGGTGACCAAGCTCAAGGACATGCAACTCAACCTCGACAAGAACCGCATCAAGATGGAAGCCGATATCCAGGTCGCCGAGCGAGAGCTCAAGGCGTTGACGGAGGATGAGAAGTCGGATGTCGGAACCATCGAATCCAAGCTCAAACAGAGCGCGGATGTGCAAATCGGGCTCCGACTCCTCTCAATCAAGACCAGACGGGATGCGATGGCGCTCCTGACGCCGGAGCAGCGCGCGAAGCAAGAGGCAGAGCACGACAAGATGATGCAGCAGCATAAGGGCGGCTATGACTCTCCCCATGGAAAGAATCCGCATGGCGGCAATCCTTCCGGCCCCAACCCGCATGGGCAGGCCAAACCCCAATAACCCTGTTGCCTTTCACACGATCGGAGGTCACGCATGATCAAGCCCATCGCATTACCGGCCTTGATGGTCGGCGCACTCTGTCTCCTGAGTACCCCTGCCTGGAGCGACAAGGGACATAAGGGCAAGGGCGAGGAGGGCCACGTCGCTGAGTTGGTGAAGGACGCCAAGGTCACCATCGACCAGGCGATCAAGACGGCCTCGGAGAAGGTGCCTGGCACCGTGGTCGAAGCCGAACTTGAAAAGAAACACGGCAAGACGGTCTGGGAGGTCGAAGTATTGGGGGCCGACGGCAAGGTGACGGAAGTGCATATCGATGCCGCCGGCGGCGAAGTGATCGACACCGAAGCCAAACAGGAGAAGAAGGGCAAGAAACACTGATGGCCAAGAGGCCGGGCACTGTTTCCTGACAGTGCCCGGCCTCTTCCTTCCCATTTTCACCCTAATAGCGACTGGTCTCTCCCTTCCTCCCATTCCGCTCGAGTCCATCCATTGCCGATCTTCAAGCGAGCGGATTGACCCTCCCTGTTCATCTGTGCGAAAGTTTGCGACTCACTGAACATCGCAACACCGTGAACGGCAGACCTGAGTCCCAGTAGATGAAGGAGCGTCCATGACCATCGACCCACGACAGAAAAGTCACACCTTACTCGACGGACCGGGCCGGGCGCCGGCCCGCGCCATGCTGAAGGCGGTCGGCTTCACGGATGCCGACCTCGAACGGCCCTTGATCGGCGTCGCCAACACCTGGATCGAAGTTATGCCCTGCAACTACCACCTGCGCCGTCTGTCGGAACGGGTCAAGGAGGGCATCCGCGCTGCGGGCGGCACCCCGATCGAATACAACACCATCGCCGTGTCCGACGGCATTTCCATGGGCACCGAGGGCATGAAGGCTTCGCTCATCAGCCGGGAGGTCATTGCGGATTCCATCGAACTGGTGGCGCGCGGACACCTGTTCGACGGCGTCGTGGCCCTGTCCGGGTGCGACAAGACCATCCCGGGCACGGTCATGGCGCTCTGCCGCCTGAATATCCCGTCGCTCATGCTGTATGGCGGTTCCATCATGCCGGGGCAATTCCAAGGGCACGACGTCACGATTCAAGATGTCTTCGAAGCGGTCGGCAAACATGCCTCCGGCAAGATGACCAACGCCGAATTGAAAGATCTGGAAGACCATGCCTGCCCAGGCCCCGGAGCCTGCGGCGGCCAGTTCACCGCCAATACCATGGCCATCGCGTTCGAATTCCTCGGGATCTCGCCGATGGGACGCAACGGCGTGCCGGCCATGGACCAGCGCAAGGACGACGTGGCCTTCGAGTGTGGGAAATTGGTCATGGACCTGCTCAAGAACGACGTCCGTCCCAAACAGATCATCACACGCCGTTCGATCGAAAATGCGATCGCCGCCGTGGCGACGACCGGCGGATCGACCAACGCCGTGCTGCACCTGCTGGCCGTGGCCCGCGAGATGGGTGTGCGGCTGACCATCGACGATTTCGACAAGATCAACCGGAAGGTGCCGTTGCTGGCAGACCTCAAGCCGGGCGGCCGCTTCATGGCGGCGGATCTCTTTGCGGCGGGCGGCACCACGCTCGTGGCCAAACGATTGATCGAGGCCAAGGTTCTGCATCCGGATCAGATCACCGTGACGGGACGCACCATCGGCGAGGAGGCCAAGGCTGCCCAGGAGAAACCTGGGCAACAGGTCCTGCGGCCCCTGTCCAACCCGATCAAACCGACCGGAGGCCTGGTCATTCTGAAGGGCAACTTGGCGCCGGACGGCTGCGTGGTCAAGGTGGCCGGCCATTCGATCATGACCTTCCGCGGACCGGCTAAGGTCTACGATCGCGAAGAGGATGCCTTCGCCGCCGTGAAGGCCGGCCAAATCAAGGCGGGCGATGTCGTGGTGATTCGTTATGAGGGTCCATCGGGTGGGCCCGGCATGAGGGAAATGCTGGGCGTGACGGCCGCCATCGTCGGCGCGGGACTCGGCGATTCCGTGGCGCTGCTCACCGACGGGCGGTTCTCCGGAGCCACGCATGGTTTGATGGCGGGCCATGTCGCGCCGGAGGCAGCCAAGGGCGGGCCGATCGCTGCGATCAAGAACGGCGACATCGTCACCTTCGATATCGCCAAACGACGGCTGGACGTCGAACTGACCCAGAAGGAACTGGCGGCCAGGCTCAAGAAGGTCAAGTATCCCTCCCCTCGTTACCTGTCGGGTGTGATGGGGAAATATGCCCGCCACGTCTCCTCCGCATCGGAAGGCGCGGTGACGAACTGACCATGCCGACCCTGCTGCGATGGAGTCTCGCTGCGGCGATGCTCGTGGCAGCGATGTTCGATCAAGGGGACCGTCGGCTCTCGGCGGCGGAACCGGCCGGGGCCGCCGCCTGCACCGACTGGCAGAGCCGCCATCCGGAATGGCTCTGGTGCGACGACTTCGAGGTCGATCGGCTCACCAGCTATTTCGAGTACGACATTCGCCATGGCCGGTTCGTGCGCGAAGCCGGCGCCGGCATCGGCCATTCGATCGGCATGCGCGCGGAGTACCTCCCGGGTGATCCCCATGCAGGCTCGCTTCACCTTGCCTTCGGCAAGACCCCGAGCCCCTATCTCAAACCGGTCGATGCGGGCACCGAACGGTACCGCGACATCTATTGGCGTTTCGACCTGCGTCTCCAACCGGGATGGATCGGCGGCGGCGCCGACAAACTGACCAGGGCCACGATCCTTTCCAGCGATCGGTTTGCGCAGGCCGCCATCGGCCATCTCTGGAGCGGGTCGCTTCCCGACTCGGACCCCGAACGTCTGTACCTCGATCCGGCCTCCGGAACCGATGAACCGGGCAACTTGCGTACGACTACCTACAACGATTTTCCCCGCTTGCGCTGGATCGGGGCGGCCGGCGGCAGGACCCCCCTGTTCAACTCAGCCAACGTCGGCCGCTGGTTCTGCATCGAGGTCCACATGAAGCTGAATAGCCGCGACGCCGCCGACGGTGTCTTCGAATATTGGATCGACGACCGGCCGGAGGCGCACCGGACCGGACTGAATTGGATCGGCGCATACGACGACTACGGCATCAACGCCGTGTACCTCGAACAGTATTGGACCTCGATGCCGTTCACGCAGGTCCAACAGCGCTACTGGGACAACTTCGTCGTCTCCACCGCCCGTATCGGCTGTGCGTTATGAGGACCGCCGTCAACCGGTCGACACAGATGCATCGCAAAAATAGTTAACGGTTTCTTGAGCCGCCGCCTCGAACGACTGAGCTACACCACCGCCCCATTGGTTATGTCGCAGCCACGCGCAGATCCGGGCCAGCAGGCCGCCACGTCAACCGCGAGCACCGCTTCGCAACGGCCGGTCACGAGCGATCTTTCCCGGCCCGAATGGTTCTTGAATCGCGAGCTGAGCCTCCTGGAGTTCAACCGCCGGGTGCTCGACCTGGCCAAGGACCAGAAGGTTCCTCTGCTGGAACGGTTGAAGTTTCTCTGTATCGTGAGCTCCAATCTCGACGAATTCTTCGAAGTCCGCGTCGCGGGCTTGAAAGAGCAGGTCACCCACGGAATCGAACAGCCCGGCGCAGACGGCCTGACGCCGTCCGAACTCCTGGCCCGCATCGCCGCGCTCACGCACCAACTGGTCCAGGAACAATACGTCGTCCTGAACCAATCCCTGATCCCGCAACTGGCCGACCAACGTATCCGGTTTCTGAAGCGCACCGAATGGACGCCCTCGCACATTCGATGGATGCGCCGGTTCTTTTCACGGGAATTGCTGCCTCTCCTGAGTCCGGTCGGGTTGGACCCTGCGCATCCCTTTCCGAAACTGCTCAACAAGAGCCTCAATTTTCTGGTCACCCTCGAAGGGACCGATGCCTTCGGCCGCCTCAACGGAACCGCCATCGTGCAAGTTCCTCGTTCACTTCCACGCGTGATTCGCCTGCCGGCCCGCAGCAGCACCTGGCCGCACGATTTTGCCTTCCTGTCGTCGGTCATCCATGCGTTCGTCCACCGCCTCTTCCCCGGCATGGACGTCACCGGCTGTTACCAATTCCGCGTCACGAGAAACAGCAATCTCTTCGTGGATGAGGAAGACGTGGACGACCTGCGGCGTGCCCTCGAAGGCCAGCTGCCGGATCGTCGGTTCGGCGACGCGGTCCGTCTGGAGGTAGCGGACAATTGCCCGCCAGACATGGTGTATTTCTTGCGCGAACAATTCCATCTCCAAGCACAGGACGTGTATCAATGCCATGGGCCGGTCAATCTGCATCGGCTCATGGCGGTGCCGGACCTCGTGGAACGCCCCGATCTCAAGTTCCAGCCGTTCACCCCGAGCCTGCCCGCCACCCCGGTGCCGAGTGATGATTGGTTCGAGGCCATCAGGCAGGGCGATGTCCTGTTGCACCATCCCTTCCAGTCCTTTGCGCCGGTCACCGAATTTCTGCGCCAGGCCGCGACGGACCCCCACGTGCTCACCATCAAGCAGACCCTCTATCGGACCGGGACGGATTCAGCGATCGTACAGTCTCTGGTCGACGCCGCGCGCGGCGGGAAAGAAGTCACGGTCGTGATCGAATTACGGGCCCGTTTCGATGAGGAAGCCAACATCGAACTGGCCCACGATTTGGAGGAGGCCGGCGCCCATGTGGTGTACGGCGTGGTGGGGCACAAGACGCATGCCAAGATGAGTCTCGTCCTCCGCCGGGAAGGCCGACAGTTGCGGCACTATACCCATCTCGGCACCGGCAACTACCACGTCCGCAACGCCCGGCTCTATACCGACTTCGGACTGCTCACCTGCGATGCGGCGATCGGGCGGGACGCCCGCATGATCTTTCAACAGTTGACCTCGCCGGGTCGGCCGGGGCGCCTCAAGCACCTGCTCCAATCGCCGTTCACCCTACATGCCACGCTGCTGAAATGGATCGGCCGTGAAACCGACCGCGCCAAGCAAGGGCGTCCGGCCAAGATCATCGCCAAGATGAACGCGCTCCTGGAACCTCAGATCATTCGATCCCTCTACAAGGCCTCCCAGGCCGGCGTGCATATCGACCTGATCGTGCGCGGCCCTTGCGCCTTGCGACCAGGCATCGCGGGTCTCTCCGACCACATTCACGTGCGTTCGATCCTCGGGCGGTTCCTCGAGCACAGCCGGGTCTTTTACTTCCTGAACGACGGCGACGAGAGGGTGTTTCTCTCGAGCGCCGATTGGATGGATCGCAATTTTTTCCGGCGCATCGAAGTCGCCTTTCCGGTGCTGGACAAGACCTTGAAGCAACGGGTCATCGACGAGGGGCTCCGTCCCTACCTGGAAGACAATACCCATGCGTGGATCTTGCATCGAGACGGTTCCTACCGGCGGCAGATTCCAGGCCGCAAGACTCCCCGTTCAGCCCAGCAATGGCTGATGAACAGGCTCGTCACGTAAACGACTTCTACCATCCCCTCCACCCGTCGCGCTTTTGAGCAGGGCTGGCTACAACGCGTCGGCAGACAAGCTTTCCAGACGTTCCTCGATGCAGGCGGCGCAGAGTGTGGCTTGAGGCCGACCCCTGAGTCGCGACAAGGAGATCTCGTTCCCGCAGCCACGGCAGAGTCCGTAGGAGGCATCGAATTACGACGTTCATGGCTGCCCTCCTGTTCCTGTGGTGACCCGTCAACAGCAGGCTACAGGCCCGAGGTAACGGGAGCGTACAGAGGAGGTCAACGGTTGGTTAACAGGAGTTGTCGGTACGGGCTGTGGGGAAGGTCGGACAGGGTTCCAAGACCGCGTCCGACGAGATTGCCATGGACGCGCAGGCTTCCGGGACGGACCGGCGCTTCACAGCGGATGAACTGTTGATCGGAACCTTACTTGGCTGCCGGTCGGTGCCGTTCGATCAGCGCCGTCCAACTCGGTTCAAGATCGCGCTTGGCAGTGGCCAGAAAACGCTCTTCGGCGCTGGCATCCCGATAGGCCTTCGTGACGCCGACGGTATGGACTGCGAAATAGGCCGGCGTGCCGATCACCTGGAAGTCGGCGACGACCTGCGCCAGCGGCTTGCCCCAAAATGTTTCGAAGTAATGTTCCTGTACGTCGTCGGCAGCCTTCTCTTTCAGGACCATCCTGGAGGAACCCAACTCATATTCCCCCATGAAGCCGATGCCGCCGGGAGCCACGGTCGTGTCGCTCTGTTTCACGACATCCTTCGGCAGCAGGAACAACGTGACTTCGCGTATCTTGCCGAATCCCTTTTCCGATGTGCTGAAGGCGACGGCGGCATACCGTCCGGGCGGCACATTCTGCACATAGACCGTGCCGCCTCCCCCGCCGCCGGGCGGCGGAGCGACGAGGCTTGTGGGAATCAAGGTGGTGCCGCGGAACAGATCGCGATCGTTCTCGACCTTCACCAGGTACAGGCGATCTTCCGTATTCGACGTCCAGAGGGGGCTCTTGACGGTGATGCCGATCACCGCGCTCTGTTGATCGACCGGCTTGGTGATGTGGACCGGCGAGACGAATTCCCCGGCCAACCGCTGGAACTGTTTCTTCGGCGGCTTGCCGGCGCAAGCCGCGGTTACCATGATGGCCAGAGCGACGATCGCGATCACCGTTCGATTCATAGAATTCCCTCTGTGTGGATCAAACCGGGCATACGGAGTCCCCATGGTAGGGGATCACGTATCCCGCTTCAATACGTACGTCCGTAGGATTTCGCTCCCAGCAGCAGGTCGCGACGTGGCCGATCATCTTGAGACAGAGGGCCTTGACGCAGCCGGATGAAGATCGAACGGGAACCTGGTTCGAAGAATGCTGGACGGTATGCAGAGGTTGGAATCGAAAATCAAGAACGCCCGGCTCAGGGTGCGGGAGGAACATCTGCAGCGGTTTTCCCCTTGTTCTGACTCTCCAAGGACAGGCGCTTCAGCACCACTTTGGCCCGTTCCTCCAAACGTTCGGCCTCGCCGGATCGCTGTTTCCGTCTCAGCAGGGAAGCGTAGTTCTTCAAGGTTTTGGCGTAGGCTTCCAGATCATACCCCGAGGACCGCTCATAGATGCCCAGCGCCTGCTTATAGAGGTCTTCGGACTGTTCCAATCGATTCTGGGATTGATACAGCGAGGCCAGATTCTTGATCTCGTCGGCCACATGAGGATTCTCCGCCCCCTGCTGCTTCTCTCGAATGGCGATCGCCTGCTGAAAGAGCGGCTCTGCCTGCGAATAGAGGCCCTGCAGCTCGTAGAGTTGCCCCAGACGGCTCATCGCCTGGGCTGTCTCCACATGGTCGCTTCCAAGGGACTTCTTGAAGATGCTGACCGCGCGCTGATACAGCGCTTCGGCCTGGGGATATTGATTCTGAGCCCGATAGGTATCTCCCAGGTTTTCAAGGTTCCTGGCCACGATGGGATGGTGGGGACCGAAGGCCTTTTCATGAATCGTGAGGGCGCGCTGATAGAGCGGCATGGCGCGGGCATGTTGCCCCTGCGCCTGGTACATCTTCGCCAGGTTGTCGCGCGTGATGGCCGTGAGGCTATGTTCCGGCCCCAACTGCTTTTCGAAAATCGCGAGCGCCCGCTGCAACACCGGCTCGGCATCGGCGAAACGCCGTTGATCCTGATAGACGACGGCGATGTTGTTCAGACTCTCCGCCGTCTTGCTGTTGTCCGCGCCGAAGACCTTCTCGCGAATTTCCCTGGCCCGTTGATGGAGTGCCTCCGATTGCACATAGAGCCCCTGCAACCGGTACAGTTCACCTAAATCCGTGAGACTAGCCGCCGTCTCGCCATGGTCCGGCCCATAGACCCGTTCTCTGATCGCCAGCGCCTCCTGAAAGAGCGTCTCGGCTCGCGGATAGCGGCCCAACTCCCGATTGACTTCGCCCAGTTGGCTCAAGGTCTCGGCCATTCGCTTGCCCTGTGGGTCGAGAGTTTCCGCCTCCTTACGGGCCGCCACGAACGATTCCTCCGCATGGGTATAGTCGCCGGACCGCATGGCGGCATTACCCTCTTGCATGGCGGAACGCCAGCGCTGATCCTGCGCACAACCAGTGAGGACACCCAACAGGACCATGCCGATGGTAAAAGAGCGGGTGCGCAATCCAATATTCATGATGATCAACTCTTCGGTGGTGAGGATGGTGTTGTTTGCGGCTTGACTTGGGTCGTGGAATTCAACCAATACAGACTTACCTCCCTCTGGCACCTCAAATCAACCCCGTGGAAATATCTTTTTCGCCCCCGCCGAACATCGTCCATCTTTTCAATGGCTTCGTCCTTTCTTCGCATTACAGCCGGCGACCAAGGAGCACCGGCGGCAGAAGGTTTCCTGATGACGGGGGCGTGACGGGCAATGAACATTATCGCCTGTCAGCAGGCTGATCGACCTGAGAGGCAAGCTGGGCGATCCTGAAGGTGTCATAGGGCAACACGCTGAAGACCTTGGCCACATCGATGGCCGGCTTGCCGGGGCGCAGGACCTTTTGCGCCAGCGTCGCCAGCCACGAAAGCGGCACGAGCACCACGGTCGGGAGCCAGATCACGGTGAGGTCGGGATTGGCCAGGCGGAGACGATCCAGCAGTTCCCGCTTCGTGGGCGAGACCGGATCGAGCAGATTCAAGGGACTCGGCACCGCGTCCCAGGCGTCCGTCATCCAGGCGAGGAACCGACCGGAGAACCCCACATCCACGACTCCGAGACGATCGCTCGCTGAGCCGACGGCCACGAAGATGTTCCCCAATCGCTTTCCGAGACGGCCGGGCGGGTCGAAATCGCGATAGTCCACCAATGCGCCGGGACGCACGACCTTCACGGACAGACCGAGTTCCTTCCCCAGTTGAACTGCGAGCCGCTCGGACTCAAGCTTCCCCCACACATAGGGCCCGGACCCCTTGCTGTCCGGCTCCAACGGGTGGTCGTCACCGATCGGGCGACCGGTTCCCTGGGCCAACACCGCCAGACTGCTGACATGGACGAAGTGCGCAATGCCTGCCGCCGCCGCCCCTCGAACCATGTGCTCCGTGGCATCCAATGAATTGCGCTGATGCTCCGGCCAGCCACCGGCGGTTTCCGCTGCCGCATGAATGACCGTGTCCACTCCCTTGAAGAAATGCGTCGCGACTCCCGTTGCGACATCGGCCACCACATATTCCGCGCCGGCAACCCGCTCCCATGGAGACGGGTCACGCCGCGCCACCACACGGACCGGACGACCGCGCGAGAGCAACGCCCGCACGATTTCCTTTCCCAAAAATCCTGTTCCACCGGTCACCAACACACCCCGGCTGTCGACCGGCCTCGGTGCAGCTGCCGCCAACGCCTTGGCCTCCCCGACTTTGAGGGCCTGCGCCACCCGCTCACAGATGCGCACGGTCTCCAGCAAACTCTCAGGTGATAGCGGCGACGGCCCACCGCTGCGCGCCGACTCGTAGAAGGCGGAAAAGAGTTCGGCCAGTCCTGGATAACTGCGTTGGCGCTTCAGAAAACGGTTCGCCATGGCCGAGGTCGTGCCGACGAGCAACTGCCAGGCCTGCCGATAGGGCGCAAACAACTTGTCGATGCCGGACGAGCCCGGCCCGATGGCGCGTTGCGTGGTACTCCGGACATAGTCGGCAAACAACGATCCGTTTCGCCCAATCACCCGCAGATAACTCTCGACGGGACGGCCCTCCAGCGTCACGATCAAGGTCCCGGTCACGCCGCCGCGTCGCACGAGCGCATGGACCGTCCCCGCCTGACTGACCTCCAGAGACAGCAGCTCGGTATGCCCTTCGCCGGCCTGTTCCAACACCTGAAGCAGCAGATAGACCGGATGAGGCAGAATGTCGAGCAGCTGATGGTCCGCGCGGAGCACCTTGCGGCCGCCCGGCGCATGGCGGACGGTTCGAAACGAGAAATAGCTTTCCACATGTACGACGCGGCCGATCGCAGGCAGGTACTGAGTCAACAGTCTGGTGGGTGGCTCATAGAGCAGCTGGTGGCCGGCGCACACCCGAAGTCCCTTCGCCTTCGCCGTCTCCAGGATCTGTTGCGCATCCTCCACCGACTCGGTAAAGGGTTTCTCGACATAGATGTGGCACCCGGCCTTCAGCGCCATCCTGGCAAGCGGAGCATGGGAAGCGGGAGGGGTAATGATATGCACCACATCGAGCTGTTCGGACGCAAAGAGTTCTTCCGGCGTTTTGAAACAACCGATCCCCGGCGCGATGTCGCGCATGGCGGCCAGGGCGGCGTCGGACGGGTCCGCCACCGCGACGAATTGAACGCCGGGACAGCGCACAATCGCGCGGGCATGGTGCTGCGCATGGCGGCCTGCGCCGATGAGGGCGATTCGTAGCGGACGTGAATCCGGAGTTGTAGGGCTAGAGTTCGTCACGGGCGGCATCTATGTGCAGCCCTACTATATGCTATTCACGCGGTTTCTTGAAGCCTTCTCGAAAATTACCACAGGCGGGCGGATCACAGTCCTTGCTTACCGTCGTGGGGGAAACAGCGGTCCATACATTCCGGGCAAAGACCGCCGTTGAACTGGATCGCCGAACGCTCCGCGATGAACGTGGCCAGATCATACCACTCGCCGGATTGGTCCGGAACGCGCTTGCACCAGGAACAGAGATTGATGATTCCCTGCGGACGTCCGAGCCATTCCTCCACCTCTTGTAACGCTTCGCCGGGCCCTCCGGCCCGACGGAGCCCAGGCCCGCCGGGTGGGGTCTCGTGGAAGACGAGGACGGAACCCAACACCGCGCCGCCGTCGTCGACCACCGGCGCCACCGTGCAGCGAATGACGCGGCGACCACCCTGTTTTGAGACGAGGATCGCCTCGTCGATCGTCACGAGGCACAGGTTCGCCATCGCCTGCATGGCCGGGTTCTCGACCTGCCGGATCGGCCCTTCCGTTTGGAGGCCCATCAAGGCCGTCACGGTCATGCCCGTCGCTTCCTCCTGCCTCCAGCCCGTGAAGGTTTCGGCGGCCGGGTTCAGGTAGGTCACCCGCCCCCCGCAGTCGGTCGTCACGATGCCGTCGCCGATGCAGCGGACCGTGGTGGCGATCCATCGCAGACTCTCCCGCATATGGCGGTCATGCCGGGCTCGATGCAACGCCAGTTCGATCGTGGTCCGCAATTCATTCGCTTGATAGGGCTTGAGTATATAGCCGGCCGGCGAGGTGACCTTCGCCCGTTCCAGCGTGTGGTCGTCGGCATAGGCCGTCAGGTAGATGACGGGCACATCCTGTTTCCGCTGGATCTGGCGGGCAGTTTCGACTCCGTCCATTTTTCCCTTCAATACGATGTCCATCAGAATCAGGTCGGGATGCGTGTCGTCGGCCTTGCGGATCGCGTCTTCGCCGGACGTGGCGGTGACCGGAACCCGATAGCCCAGCCGCTGCAGGCTGAGTTGAATGTCTTTCGCGACGACCGGCTCATCTTCCACGATCAAGATGCTGGCTGGTTCCATGGCGTTCACACCCTTTCTGAATATTGCAGTTGATGGAACCGTATCTGCCATTCGGTGCCGGCTCCGCTCTTGAGCTCCGTGCTGCCGTCCAGCTTCTCCGCCAACAGCGACACAAGTTCCAATCCCAGCGAATCGGGATTGTTGAGCACGCCGTCCTTGGGGATGCCGACGCCGTCATCGCTGACGCAGAGCGTAAAGGTGCCGTCCATATGGTCCAACAGATCGATATGGACCTTCCCGCCGCCGTCATCGACGAACGCATGTTTCAGGCAATTGGACACCAGTTCGTCGATGATCAAGCCGCAGGTCAGCCCCGTGTCGATGTCGAACTCGACATCATCGACGTTCAACTCCAGCACGATGATGTTGGGATCGACTCCGTACGAACGAAACAGGTGACCGGTCAACGTGCGGATGTAGTCGCCCATTTTGATCCGCGAGAGATCGCTGGATCGATGCAGGGTCTCGTGGAGCAGCGCGATCGACGTGATGCGGACCTGGCATTCCCGGAACAGCTGGTTGACCAAGGGGTCCTTGATGGAGGCCGATTGCAGGTTCAGCAGGCTGGAGATGACCTGCAGATTGTTTTTGACCCGATGGTGGACTTCGCGCAACAGACTTTCCTTCTCCTTCAACATGCGGCGGAGCTGGTCTTCCATATCCTTTCGTTCGGTCAGGTCCATGCATGTGCCGATGTAGCCGCAGAAGCGCCCGCTTTCGTCGAAGAGCGGCACCCCGGTGTCCATGATCCACCGATATTCGCCGTCGTGTCGCCGCAGCCGATACTCCAGGAAAAACGGCTGCTCCGACTTGAACGCCTCCAGATAGGACGTCCGACAACGATCCAGGTCGTCGTGGTGAATGCCGGTGAACCAATTGTCGCCGATCTCCTCCTGCACGGTGCGCCCGGTGAATTCCAGCCAGCGTTTGTTGATGAAGGTGATATGGGTATCGGGCCCGGCCATCCACACCATGACCGGAGCCGTATCCGCCATCATGCGAAAGCGGGCTTCGCTGTCCCGCAGGGCCGCTTCGATGCGCTTCTTCTCCGTGACATCGCGCGCGATGGCCGACGCGCCCATGACGCTGCCGTCCGGATCTTTCACCGGTGAAATCGTCAATGACACATCGATCCGGTCCCCCTTCTTCCGGCGCTGCACCGTCTCCACGTTGCGCACATGTTCGCCGTTGGCGATACGGTCCAGCATGGCCGGCACTTCGTCCAACCGGTTCGGCGGGCAAAGCAGAGAAATCGACCGCCCGATGACTTCCTCCGCGCGATACCCATAAACGCGTTCCGCCCCTCTGTTCCAACTTTGAATCATGCCGTTCAAGGTCATCCCGACGATCGCGTCATCGGAGGATTTGACGATGGCGACCAATTCGGACACCGCCTCTGCACGCAGCTCCTCGAGTTCCTGATTGGCGGCGGCCAGATCGGCCGTGCGTTCCTGAACCTGTTGCTCGATGTCTTCATTGATGCGCAACAACTCGGCTTCGTCATGCTGCCGGCGCAAACACAACAACGCCGTCACCCAAATCACCATGAGGGCGAATGCTCGATTCATCACCACGACCCACGTTACCGTCAACAGCGGACTGCGAAAGAGGTCGAGCACGGTCACCAGGGACGCCAGGGCCGCCACCCAAAACGTCACGCGTGGGTGGGGAATACGAGAGGCGATCAAGACCGGCACCACGTACAGGGTCGTGATGGTCAATCCCAGCGGCAGCCACCAGTCGATGGCACCGATCACGGCGATCAAGGCCACCGCCATCCCCAACACCGGGTAACTGCTGCGTGTCATGCCGAGAAAAAAAGAGGATGGTATTGGCATGGTTTTAACGACGAATTTCCTCCGCCCTATCTACGTAGAAGCAATCCCCATGCCCTCATGGTCGATTGCAGCCCATCGATCGGGGTGTCACCCCACAAAGGCTATCAGGCCAAGGCCGGTCTTCGAAGGGCACCGGGCGATTCGATCGCCTTCACGCTGGACTGTACATTGCCGCATCTGCTTCGTTCAGACTTGAACGGCCAGTCGGATCACGGTTTATCGTTGTCATGACGACCGCCCGCTGTTGCGAATTGACCGTTCCTTGAACCAGACGATGCTGCACAGGCCCTCTTGGCGCCTGCCACAGGTAAACGGCAGGCGCCGTGCCGGATCGAGACAAGCAGGGACGGGTATCGGAACAACACAGGATGTGGAATCGTCGAAGGTGAGAAGCGGTGAATAGTCCGGCGGCCAGTGACAAGGCCGCCAGGACATGTGAACCGACCGGCTGCCGGTTAATGTTTGCGATAGAACGCGGCGATCGTCTGCACCACGTACTGCAGCTGCTCGTCCGTCAGTTCGGCATAGATCGGAAGCGAGAGCACTTCTTCGGCGGCCAGCTCCGACTGCGGAAACGCGCCCTTTTGATAGCCGAGGTCCCGATAACAGTTCTGCATGTGCAGCGGGAGCGGGTAATACACTTCCGTCCCCACCCCATTGTCTTTCAGGAAAGTTCGCAGCTCATCTCGCTTCCGGACACGAAGCGTGAATTGATTGAAGACGTGGAAGTTGCCGGCGTCCACGCTCGGTAGGGTCACGCGCTCCAGCAACTTCGCCTCCGTGAACAACTGCGCATAACGCGAGGCATTCCGCCGGCGGCCTTCCGCCCACTGATCCAGCCGCTTCAGTTTCACCGACAGGACCGCCGCCTGCAGAGCATCCAGCCGGCTGTTGATGCCGATCGCCTCATGAACATAGCGCACCCTGCTCCCATGGACCCGCAACATGGCGATGGATTCGGCCAGTGCCCGGTCGTTCGTGGTCACCATGCCCGCATCGCCGAAGCCTCCCAGGTTCTTGGAAGGGAAGAAGCTGAAACAGGCGAGGTCCCCCAATACACCGGCACGTCGCCCGTTCCGTTCTGCGCCGATGGCCTGGCAGGCATCTTCAATCACGCCGATCTTGCGTCGGCGCGCAATCTCATTGATGGCGTCCATATCGGCGCATTGGCCGAAGAGATGCACGGGGATAATCGCCTTGGTCCGTCCGGTGATGGCACGCTCCAGGAGGTTCGGGTCCATATTGAAACTATCCGGGCGGATGTCGATGAACACCGGTTTGGCTCCCAACCGGGAGATGGCCCCCGCCGTCGCGAAGAACGTAAAGGGCACCGTCACCACTTCATCACCGGCTTTTACCCCCAGCGCCATCAAGGCCAGCAGGAGCGCGTCGCTTCCTGAGGCCACCCCGACTGCGTGGGAGCTGCCGATATAGGCCGCCACCGCCTGCTCCAGCGCCGCCACGCGCGGACCAAGGATAAAGCCTTGCTCGTCACAGGTGGCTTCGATCGCAGCCAGAATTTCGCCGCGCATCGATTGGTACTGGGCCTTCAGATCAAGCAACGGAATATTCATCGTTCCCCCCGTTCACCCTCGCGATCGATTCGTCTGCAATCCCATCACACCCTCGCTCGGACGCACGGCACGCAGGAGATGGGTATACAGAGACTGGTACTGCTTGACCGTCTCTTGAATCGTAAACTCCTCCGGAAAGGTTTCCGCACTTTCCCGGAGCTTGGAGCGATAGCCTTCGTCTTCCAGTATCCGGCAGACCTGCTCGGCCATGGCCTGCACATCACCGGCTGCGCAGAGTATCCCTTGCACCGGCTCCTTGATCGCTTCGGCGGCGCCGCCTACCCGCGTGGCCACGATCGGTAGCCGACCGGCTCTGGCCTCCAGGAGCACGCAGGGCAATCCTTCCCAATGGGATGTCAGGAGGAACAGGTCGAAGGCCTTCAGAAGGGACGCCACATCCCTCCGCCAACCCAGCAAGGTGACGCGTTCCCGAAGTCCATGCTCCTGCAACAATGCTTCGATCTGCGGCCGCAACTCTCCGTCGCCGACGAGGACGAACCTTGCCTCGGCGATACGTCGGCGCACGATCGAGGCGACACCGACGAAATCCTGAGGCGATTTTTGCGGCTTCAGACATGAAACCGTTCCCACCAGCAGATGCTTAGGCCCCACGCCCAGTAACGCCCGAAGACGGTCACGCTCCGCCGAATCAATTCTCGTGACAAACGGCGCCGGATCGATGCCGGGCCTCACCACCGAAACCTTCGACGCGGTGAAGAGCCCCCACGCTATTCCTTGACGGCGATCAGCCTGCGACACCGCAATCCAATGGGTGGTGACCAGGCCGACCATCCATTCAAGCGCGATCAACGTTTTTTTGAGCCAGGAGGGCTGCGCGGGGGTCACGCCGTATCCATGAATCGTATGCAAGACACAAGGGACACCTGCGAGCCAAGCCGCCAGCCGCCCTAGGATACCAGCTTTTGAACTATGGGTGTGCACAATCTTTGGACGCAGGCGCCGAAACGTGTCGACCAACTCCCACAGGGCGAGCAGGTCTTTCAACGGATGAATCTCGCGGATGAGCGTCGGAACGATGTGAACCTCCACCCCATCGAGCGCCCTTGCCTCCTCGGTCAACAGGCCTCCGGACCCTGCGATCAGAACCGGCCGGAAGCTTCTCCGGTCCAGACCGGACACCACCTGCATCGCCACTTCCTGGGCGCCGCCCAATTCCAGTTTCGTAATGACGTGACAGATCACCTGCATAGGATTCCCGTCGTCAGGCAGCCGCCCTCATCCGTAAACGCGCGGCCGTCTGCTGCCCCTGGGCAATCGCATCCTCCATCGAGGTATGCTCCCACAATCCATATCGCCCGATCGAAGAAATGCCGCGTCGCTCCAGTTCGGCCAGTAATTCTTGTACGGCCTTGCCGCGATGCCGATCGAACAGCACGTACGCATAATACAGGTCCTTCACATCCGCCATGACGAGATCATCCGAGCGACGCAGCACGCCGGCCTGTTCCAGCCCCCGCCGGACCAATTCGATGAGGGAAGCGTCCGATTGACGCTCAGTCGGTCGATGCGAGATTTCGACATAGAGGGAACTGCAGCCGAGGCGTCCCATGGCGGGGGAAAAATTCATGGGAAAACCCGCGCGATAGAAGGGATAGCGGTGCTCCGGAAAGTAGATCCAATGTTTGTCGGAGATCCGTTCGCGCGCGACGGCCAGATTCACGTTGGAAACGGAGACCCATCGCAGCGCCGTCGCCAGTTCACGCATCGATGCCGGCAGATCGACGCAACGGCGCACCAATTCAGGCAAGGGAATCGTCGAGACGACCCGTTCATATTCCTCCGTTCGTTCGCCCCGCGCACTGCGGAACAGCGCCCGCCGCCGGCCCGTCTCGATTTCCACCAGCTCGGAATCGTACGAGAGGTTCTCGACAGAGGAGAGAAACGCCTCCGGCAACACCTTGATGCCGCCGCTCGCAGGATAGAGGAACGAGGGGTTGTAGCCGAACGCCTTGTCCTTGATGCCGAGGGCGCCGCTGACGACGTCTTTCACATCCGGCTTCGGCACCAGCCAGGACACCCACTCGGAAGTCAGTTCTTCGAGAGGCACCTGCCAGAGCTTTTCATTGAAGGGCACCATGAAATGTTTCGCAATGCCCTCGCCGAGGCTGTCGAGGATCCATTGCTTGAACGAGCGGTTCTCAGCCGGCGGCTTGGACGAGGGATTCGACAGGGTCGCGATGAATCCCAACAAACATTCCCGGACGACCTCGGGCGGAAGCCCATGCGTATTCACTTGGAACGGATATTCCGTATAGGTGTCATGCGAAAAGACGTAGGACTTGCGCGCATGCCGCCGCAACTGAGCGGGAAGCAAACTTTCCACCAGCGCCTTGATGGCCGTTTGGCGGAAGTGAAGCAGGTGCCCGGTGTAGTCGAAGGTGAAGCCGTCCTTGACGTAGGAACGGCAGAGCCCGCCGACCTCCTGCTCGCGCTCCAGGATCTTATAGGGCAGCCCACGCAGATGGTAGGCCGCACTGAGCCCCGCCAATCCGGCTCCCACGATCAGGATCATATCGCGCCGCTCCGTCCTGCGGGGTGAGACGCCGCCTCACCGCTCAATGCCGCACTTCCGCCGGAGACATTCACGCGGGTCAACGCCACGGCGGCCGCGGCCAGGCACAACAAGGTGACGCCGCTCAAAACCACAGCGAGATCCTGACGGACCGCCATGACGAGGAGACCGACGGCGCCGAGCAGCGCGGCACCGAGATAACTGATCACGACGACTTGTGTGACGGAGAGCCCCCAGTGGCGGAGGCGAATCGCCATATGATCAGGGCTGCCGAGAAACACCGGTAACCCGCGCAAGAACCGGATGTACATGACGAACAGGGTGTCGAAGATCGGCATCCCCAGGATCATGACCGGAGTCAGGAGGGACACGGAATGGCCTTTCGTATATTTGCCGATCATGGACAAGGCCCCAAGCATCAAGCCGATGAACATCGCGCCTGAATCGCCCATGTAGATCGACGCCGGCCGCCAGTTGTAGCGAAGGAATCCCAGCAGACTGCCCATGAGCGCGGCCAACATGAAAGCGATAGCCTGATCCCCGTTCAAGATCGCCACCACACAGAGAAAGGCGGCGCTGATGAGGCCGACGCCGGCGGACAACCCGTCCATAATGTCCAAAAGGTTGAAGGCATTGATGATGCCGACCATCCAGAACACCGTGAGTGCGAGATCGACCCAGTCCGGGAGCGATGCGATCTCGATGCGGATGCCGCTCTTGATCAACACGAACACCGCCAGGAATTGCCCCGCCAATTTCGTCCCCGGCGACATGACGCCGAAATCATCGATCAACCCCAACATGACGATCAGCGTGCCGGCCAGCACGATGCCGAGCACGTCCTGCCGGAACTCAAATGTAAAGGCCAGACTCACGAGAAAGGAAAGATAGATGGCCAAGCCGCCCAGATAGGGGACCGGTTCGCGCTGATGTTTCAGCAGGCCATCCGGGCTATCGACGATGCCGAACTTCAACGCCGCGCGCCGCGCAATCGGCACGCCATAGAGCGACAGGAGCGCCGCAGCCATGAATGTAAGCGTGAGGAGGATCATCGAATGCCCGTCGAATGGCCGTGGCCTGAGAGGGCACTGTGGACAGGCCCTTCCGTCACATCGTCGCGTTCGCTCCGAGCAAACGTCCGGTACAGGTCAACAAGGCGAGGGCCCCAGACCGCCAAGGAATATCGTTCTTCCACCGTTCGGCGACCGGCCCGCCCGATTCTCATGCGCAAGTCAGGCTGACGGCAGAGGCGTTCGAGACTGTCGTACCACTCTTCCTCGGTGGAGGCGAGAAACCCGTTTTCACCGTTCGTAATGATGTCGCGGTTGACCCCGACAGGCGAGGCCACGGCCGGTAAGCCCACCGCGAGATACTGCAGCAGCTTGAGCCCGCACTTGCCCCGCGCCCATTCCGTATCCTCAAGCGGCATCACGCCGATCGTGGCATCCCGTACATCAGACACCTCCCGCCGCAAATTCCACGGCCGGAACTCGAGGTCCACACCGGGCATTTGCGGAGGCTGCGAACAGACCACGCGGAGTCTCACGTGGAATCGTGATTGCAGTGCACGGAGGGCCGGCGCCAACAGGTCCAGATAGGCCAAGTTGTAGGCCAATCCTATCCACACAATGGTGATCGGCTCGGACGAACGATCGGTCATACCGCCGAACCGGGATCGATCCGGAATGAATCGGTCTGTATCGACCACCGTCGGCACGACACAAACCCGAGACGAAAACTGTTTCGCATAGGAAGCAAGCCGTTCATTTCCCACGATGGTTCCCGTCGCCATCGACAACAGAACAGGCATTTTCTTTTCGTGCCCGTGCGTCAGATAAATCGCATCGTCCATCTCGACCACCATGCGATACCGGCACCAGCGCAGCAGCCGTTCAGCCAACGGAGGCGCATAAGGAAAGAGCTGCCCTTCGATCACGACAAGATCCCGCCCACCCAGCGTCAGCAACGTCCACAGCCGTCTCAGAAAACGGGCGAGCACATAGGGAACTTTGAGCAACGTCCGCAACGCGGGCCGGCGCACCTCAAGAATTGAGAAGTAGATCCCTCCAAACAGAGGATCCACACGACAGTCAATTCCTGCGGCTTGGAAATAAGGCAGGAATTGAAAGACGCGATAGCGACTGCTGGGACCGATGATCGAGCTTTTCGAGAAATACGTGACCGTCATCGCACGTGTTTCTTCACAGTTGCCTCAAAATCGCCGCCGGCGACACATTCCTGCCGAATAAACAAATAGTACCGGAGTTCACAGGGAAGGATAGGTTTTTCGATGTTTTGGACGATGGTGAAGGGAAGGTGAGGTTCCCCCGATGGGGAAGCTTACGTTTTGCAAAGAAAATTAAACCTGAATACTCCAATCTTCCCTTGAACACGTGAGCTGAGGATTGTAATACGGATCTCCTTGCTGAATACTTGCCCCCCACCGACTGATGAAGAATGCTGCATCTTCTCGAGAACGCCCTCCTTTTCTAGAGGCATTCTCATGATGAATCAACATCGCATCGGGGGTATAAATGATACGGTACCCTTCACAGATCAGACGCAGACATAGGTCGACATCGTTATATTCAACCTTCAATCGACACTCAAAACCTCCAATCTTAGAAAAGAGTCTCGCAGAGAGGAGCGTGCATGCACCTGTTACTGCACTACAATTTCGTGCAATATGAGGCAACCCATGGTAATGATCCACATCCCCACGAAGATGACGAAAGGCATGCCCCGCTATTCCCCTGATACCAAGGACAACTCCCGCATGTTGTATCCTACCTGTTGGGTAAAGCAGCTTTGCTCCAACTGCCCCAACACCAATTCGCTGCGCCTGAGCCACCATGACTGTAAGCCAGTCAGGAGAAATTACTTGAGTGTCGTCATTCAAAAACAAAAGAAACTCTCCCCGGGCTTTCGAAGCACCGTAATTATTAATCTGGGAAAAATTAAAAGGGCCGGGGAATCGATGAACCGACCACTTCCTAGAGAGCACTTTAAGGTATTCTTGTGCCTTCAAATCCCGACTCTCATTATCGACAATAATAATCTCATACGAGGGATACGTTGTTAATTTTTCGATGCTCTGGATGCACCGTTGCAGCATATCCCAACGGTCTCTCGTAGGAATAATAATAGAGACCAATGGCATACCCAAAGGATGAAATGTCACTTTGAACCTACCCGTTCCAACGCATAGCACATCTGCTCGTTCTCCTCGTCTGATTAAGGCGGCTCGGATGGATTTCATCTGAGCATGGTTCCTCGATTGGTCGGATTCGGAGGACGTTTCTAACGGTCTACGTATGGTCCGACAGTGACAGAGCACTTTAGGGATGCGACAGATTTTATTCGTCTCTTCCGTTGACCGCAGAACAAGATGGTACAGACCATCGTTCACGATATCTCCCCAATCTCCTCCGATACTCGAAAGAATTTGCTTCCGTATAATGTTGAAACGGCCGACATAATTCATCCCGATGAGAAGATCGGGGCTCCAACTCGGCTTGAAGAATGGATCTACAAACTCACCTTCTGCGCGAGCCGTATCTTCATCGCAGTAGAGAAAATCAAGATCTGAAGATTCCTGGAGCTGCATTGCCATAGAAAAAATCGCTTCTGGAGAAAGAAAACAATCCTCTGAAAGAAAACCTACAAACTCTCCCTGCACATGCTGGAGCACACAGGCAGCTCCTTGTTTCAGGATAGCAGCCGTCTTGAGTTGAATCCTGTGGTCTTTCACTGAATACGATCCCACCACACGTTCCAGCATACTCATGGGAGAAAACTCGCTGATCACTAATAATCTCCAATATGGGTATACCTGAGCGCGAATTGATTCGATGGTCTCTCGCAATCCTTTTTCATCAACACGACTCACCATGAGTATGACAGTAATAACCTGTGGAGCGATCAGCCGTTCTGCAATACTGCGCATGTGGTGCAGGCTTTCTGAGGAAGGGCTGTGGCGTTTCCGCCAAACCTTATATTCCTTATCCCGCTGATGAAGTGAAAATGGAAGCGCGGAAAGTTGTCCAGAGGCAAGGCTGAGAAGTTTAACAAGACCTTTTCTTAGGCATGTCCAGGCCCCTTCACTTTCAAAAATTCCCTTCACGCGCCCCAGAAACCAACGAATAGTCAACCGTTCGCTCTGAGAGGAATGAGAGGGATTTTCTAAATGTCTTTCATCGTTCACCGGATTCATCACGATTCTGGATTTTTCAGCATGCAGTCTAAGTTGAAGTTTTTGAGCAGAAATCTCCTCGCAGTAAGCACCTACAGCAATATTTACTATTCAGTTTCATTCGGTGTTCGGTTCCCATTCACAGCAGCTATTCCAGCCTCGTCTAATTCGTCTTTCTACTCGTTCACAAAAAGTTGCCTAAAAGGATAGGCCAGCTTCCTGATAAGACCCTTAAGCCTTGGGTAATGACTGAGCCAGAAACGCCACATCGTCGTTAACCGCCATCCATGGTAGCGAGCAATTGACCGGAGGTCGCCCCATATTGATCGTGGGATAACGGCATGAATTCCAGACGCCCCAAGAGCCTCAAAGCCCTGCACTGCAGAAAGTCCGTTCTTTGCTCGTAGTGTTGCCTCAAGGAATTGCCGCTTGAAATGCCTATCCGGCTCTAAGTGACAACCTTCTGCCCACTCATTCCAGGCATTAATAAACACAAATCGATCCTCACTCCGACGCGATTTCATGGTGCAGTCCAACGTTTTCGACAGCCAGTATTCGTAGTTATGTGGTGTTCCGTTCAGCACAATGAGAGCCCGCTCACGGGCACGAGCCGTATTGTCCCAGGACGGGAATACAGTCTTGAAGACATTTTGGTCGTGGTACTGACGAGCCAGATAGGACTGTGCGATATCCTGATAGTCTATAGCATTACCATAGAATTGGTCGTAGAACTCAATGCGGTCGTTAACGTTACGACAATGAAGATTGTGTGGAGGAAATTCAACACCGCTATCAAAGCCGAACTGGCAATATTTTTCATTGCCATGGGTAAGCGCGGCACAGATATGAATCTTTCCAATACCCACCTTCTCACAATACTCTCGCCACACCTGCACCGTCCGGCGAGGGTCCGGCAAATGCTGAGGTCGGTACACAATAAGGAACGGTGCTCCGTCGACCTTGATATAGCGTGGATCCAGAAAGAATGGGATCAGACTCTTAATAAAATTCAGGTCGTCATCGGGTAGATATTTTTGACTGATGAGAATCTGATGTTCAGCTGCGTCCCATCGTCTAGTCCAATTTTCATTTGCCCAGCAAAGACAAAACGGCATCTCACTTTCTCGATCGGATAACATCTCGTCGAGCGGTCGATTTAAGATACGCGTGCCAGAGAACCAATAATAGTGATAACAGAATCCGTCAATACCATACTGTTTGGCGAGCCGGATCTGCTCCTGGCGAGTTTCTCGCAGACGTAGATCATAGAAACCCAAATCTGTCGGCAGGTGAGGTTGATAATGCCCATTGAACAGCGGGGATGCCTTCGTCACATTGGTCCATTCCGTGAACCCTTTTCCCCACCAGCGATCATTTTCTGGAGTAGGGTGAAACTGAGTGAGAAAGAAGGCGATTAGTCGTACCCCGTCCAAGGCTCGTGAATATGAGGCATGAGACTCCAAGGTTGAAACAGAATGGTCCTCCTCGCCCGATAAATGCATCATATCGTTATTGATAGACATACTCTCAGTGGCTTCCATCTATACTGTCCAATGAAGGCGTCGTATTAACTTTTGTAACATCAAGCGGGCTTCTGGACTTATATGTTTACGAACCCATGCTCTAACGATACTCACGCATCTATTCCAAAACATGGTGCGTTGGATGGTACTACAGCCTCCTTTGGATCCTACCGCGAGTGACCATAGTGAAATTCTGTCGCCTTTGTATTCATTCGGTACGGCCTTCAGCACGACCTGATAGACCTCGCGAAAAGGATTAGTCGACAGAGCGAGCCGAACACTTTCCGGAATTCTCTCCCATCGTTCAGCAAATTCTGTTGCTTCGGGGGCACGTATCACGAATTCAGCATGAACAATCTTTAGCCCTGCCTGATCAAACAATGCCTGCATATTCTTAATGCCAAAAAACCGTATATGTGTCCTGTCCAATAATCCCCAATCTCGATAATCAAAATCCTCTTCCATTAAGCAGGCAACTATTGCAGAGTGCCCAACATGCGGAAGCGAGACAACTATACATCCCTGCTCGTTAACCAGCGGTTTCATCGCCTCGAGAACTGCCAAGGGATTGTACAGATGCTCCAGCACATCAGCTGCCAGTACAACATCAAACTTCCCTTCACTCCTGATGCGTTCAGACCAGGAAGTATCGTTCAAGTCGATCTGATAAACTCGCTCACAAAACATCGCGAGCTTTTTGATCGCCTTAGGATCTACTTCGAGTGCTGTCACTTGGCAATCACTACGGTCTCGGAGAACACGAGCAATCGACCCAGGCCCCGCGCCGACCTCCAATACTTTTTTCTCGGAACCAATCAAGCGCACGACACGGGCAGGAGCGGTGTCACCATTCAGGTCAACGGTGTATTCGTACTTATGAGGCATTTCTAACATCAGGATGCTGTATTCCTCTTCGGGTATTTCATGCTCTCGTTTTTTCTATAGCGCGTCCTTTTCAGTTTTCTGCCAGTAGACACCTACACCATCTATCTCTTTCACTTCTGGAGTAAGCCCCTTCTTGGCTATGAACTCATCGATCGCCATTTTACAGCCCTGCACTACATGATAGTCATCGACAATGACGTAACCGCCAATAGAAAGCCTTTCGTACAGATTCCTTAAAGCAAGAATGGTGGACTCGTACATGTCTCCATCCAATCTCAGTATTGCCAAAGAATCGATGGGGGCGGTTGGCAGGGTGTCCTTAAACCAGCCGTTTAAGAACACCAGTTGGTTATCAAGCAGGCCATACTTCTCAAAGTTATGCTTAACTTCATCCATAGAAACAGCCAGATCCTGATAAGTATAGAATTTATCGTGCTCATCGGCTGGATAGCGTGTGACATCAGGTCGTGGCAGCCCCTCAAATGAATCGGCAATCCAGACACGACGATTTTCGATACCGTGCGCATACAGGACAGCCCGCATCAAAATACACGCACCACCACGCCACACTCCTGTCTCAATGAGATCACCCGGAACGTCATTGGCAATCACATCCTCAATAAGCAGACGGAGGTTGTTAAGCCGTCTGGTTCCGACCATGGTATGCGCCTGACTGGGCCAATCCCACCCATACTCCCGCAATGTGGCATCATATCGGTCTTGGCCCAATACCTTCAGTGGAGGGTCTTCGTAAATAGTTCCTGTTAAACAGCTCACCATCAGCGATAAATATTCGTCTCGGATTCGTTGCATCTCCTGAATATGTTTCCTCTCCGCTTGCCTCGATCTCCCAATCGTTGTAACCAAAGGAAGCATTTCGACGACGCCACGAGCGATGCGCCTCACTATGCGCATCGTTCTCGTGGACGTGAATGCACTACGGTCTTTTCTAAATTTACTTTGCCTCACCAATCTTTCCATCATGAAACCAATGCATTCTCTGATGGATACACTTTACGAATTTCAATCTGACCAAACGGAAGCCCAACTAACCCGGTCGACGTACTAGTCGCTTTGGATTCCAGCTTGAATGCGTCATGAATCCACTGTAGCTGCACATGCTCGGAAGGGGTACCGTCTGCAACCGCAACATCCGCTGAATAGAGACCTTGAGGCAAGATGGGCATTTGAAATGGGAATACTGCGACGGCCCGCTCGCCAGCACTAAAAGAGATTGGAGAGTCGATTGTAGCCAAATAAGTATTATCTCCAAACAGAATTTGGCCTAGCCTGTCTTTGATAAAAAAACCGACTACGACACGACGAATAGGCACACAGACGATAAATTCAATAGCCACACACACAGACTCTCCCCCAATCACCCAAGACAATTCTCGCCCAGACTTTTGCTCCAAAAGGCATGCATAAACAATGCGTACACCACCGGCTCCAAAACCACGCCCATTGCCTCTAAAAGAAAACACCTCAATGTCATTGCGCAACTTTGATTGATTGATAAAGTCGAGTCGCATATCGTGCAACGGAGTATTCCCTTGACCGTACTCCATATCAGACTTGACAAGATGGCCTTGAGTGGAGAAAACATTAAATTGATGCTCGCTAGCTAGATAACGCTCACATACCATCTTTGCAGAACCTTGCATTTGAATTTGTCCATTTTCCAGCCAGAGCGTTTTCTTGCAAAGATTGAGGACCGCCGCTGAATCGTGACTGACGAACAACACCGTCCCTTGCTCCATGAAATTTCTCAGGAAACGCATGCATTTTTGAACGAAGAACGCATCTCCAACTGCCAGCGCCTCGTCAATGACCAGAATGTCCGCGTTCACGTGAGCCATAACCGCGAAAGCCAGCCGAACGATCATCCCGCTCGAATAGGTTTTCACCGGCTGATCGATCGCGGCACCGATGTCGGCAAACGCCAGCATATCGTCTAGTTTTGCTTCGATATCCTGCTGCAGTAGTCCAAGCAACATCCCGTTCAGAAAGACATTCTCACGCCCTGTAAATTCGGGATGAAACCCCGCACCGAGTTCCAAGAGAGCGGCCATGCGGCCGTTGATTTCGACGGTTCCGTTCGTCGGGCTCAGCGTTCCCACGATCAATTGCAGGAGCGTGGATTTACCCGACCCGTTTCGCCCGATAATTCCAAGTGTTTCCCCCTTCTTGACCTCGAACGAGACGTTCTCAACCGCGAGCACTTCACGATAATACTGCGTACAGGTGAATCCGAGACACTTCTGCAGCGGGGGCAGAATCCACTGTTTGCCACGGTCACGCGGACGGTCATACAACCGATAAGCTTTGGACAGATTGCAAACTCTGATCGCCCAATCAGAGGACATCGGCGAAGGCCTTCCTTGTTTTTTGAAACCACAGCAGCCCAAGCCATGCAACGAGATAGCTACACAGACAATAGACTCCGATGCCGACCCAGGATGGAGCCTTGCCCCAGATGAGCAAATCCTGAGCTTGCGTGATCAGAAAGGTGAGAGGATTCGCATACAGCAGGGTTCGGTAGGACTCTGGAAATGCCGACATCGGATAAAAGATGGGCGAGAGAAACAACATCACGGTTGTGAGCGGTCCACTCGCTTGGCCGATATCCCGGACAAATACGCCGGCGGAGGCAAGAAACCAGGAAATCCCGACGGTGAGCAATGTCAGCGGCAGCAACAACAGGGGCAAGAACAACATCGTCCAATGGAGGGCCTGATGCAACAGCCCATAAAACATGATCAACACCAGTGCGCTCATCCCGGCGTGAAAGAGAGCCGCGCCCAGTGAGGTCCAGGCGAGAACCTCCAGGGGAAAGACGACCTTCTTGACGTAGTTGCTGTGATTCACAATCAGATAGGGCGCACGGTGGACACACTCTGAAAACAAGGCGTGTAGGATCAAGCCGGAGAACAGCAGTAGGCCGAAATCGAATGCGCTCTCGCCTTCCAGCCCCCATCGCATTCCAAAGGCTCCCCTGAATACGATCGTATAGACTGCCAACATGACCATCGGATGCAGGAGGGCCCACAGGACACCGAGCAGGGACCCTCGGTATCGGCTCGTGATCTCCCGCTTGGTCAATTGCCTGATTAAGTCCCAATGAGCGCTCATACTGGTGAGCACCATGAGGGGAGAGAGACGGTATTGCTGCGACAACATCGAGTAGCCTTCGGCCAAGACAACCGCAGCCGAGATACGGCACCACCGTTGCGTTAAAAATCTCGTTGCTGAAAAATCAGGCAGGCTCCGCTGAGCAACACACCCGCGTAGGCCAATCCATACAGCGATGCGAGTATCAGGTATTCCGGCGCCACCAGAATGCCCACTGCAGCCTGCCCTTTGATATTGAGCATCTCCAAATTCGGACAGAGGTAATACAAAACGTCCACCAGCGCCTTCGCTGCCCCGCCCTCGCTGTTCGATGTCAGACCTCTCAGGTCAGCCGTCAGATGCCCGATCACATAGATGCCCAGCGTCAGAATGGCGCTCAGCGTCGTGGAACTGAAGGTCGAGAAGAAGAGTGCGACCGCCGTGACCACGAGGATCTCGATGAAGATCAGTTGCACGGATTGAAAGAGGGAGGGCTCGATCGGCACATGGTAGAGCCAGAGCGTAATGAGAAAAACTCCCAGCATGATCGCCATGTTTACGAATAACGTCAGCACCAACCCGAAGTACTTTCCTAAAATGAAGTAGGTACGGCTGATGGGCCTGGCCATGATCGTGTAGATCGTGCGCCGTTCGATTTCCTTGTTCACCAAACTGATGCCGATGAAGATCGCGATGGTGACGCCGATGAGATTGATCGCCGCCAATCCCATATCAGCGATCATCTTGTGGTGCTCGGTGATGGTCAGGTCTGCCAGTAACACGGACAGGCCGATGAGCAACCCGGCGAACAACACCAGATTGTAAAGGATCTTGTCCCGAAGGCTTTCACGGAACGCGTTCAACGCAATGACTCCGATCGCACCCATATCAGGATGCCCTCCCGCTACACATCGACGGCTGAACACGCGAAACCTCATGTGCAGCCTCCTGAAAAAACAGATCTTCCAACGACGCTTTATGCGGCGTCACAGAGAGGAGCCGCCCTCCTTGACGCCTGATCTCGCCCACCACGACATCCACCGCATCCGGGTTTGGTAAGACGATCAGGCATTGCTGGCCCTGTTGCAGCACACGCGTGGCAAGTGAGTGGATGAAGGCATTGCCTTCCGCCTTGATCTGCCGACACACGATCTCCACGGACTGCGTATGGTCTTGCCGGACCAGTTCATCGACCCGCCCACTGGCGAGCAACCGTCCCTTCATCACAATGCCGACACGGTCGCAGATCATTTCCACATCATGCAAAATGTGTGTGCTGAAAAAGATCGTCTTGCCTCGATCGCGCAGGCTCAGAATCAGGTCTCGCACCTGTTTTCTCCCGACCGGGTCTAACCCGGTCATCGGCTCGTCGAGGATGACGAGTTCCGGATCATGAATCAGCGCTTGAGCGAGTCCGATGCGTTGCAACATCCCCTTCGAAAATTTGCGCAATTGCCTGGTTCGCGCGTCGCTGAGCCCGACGAGGCGCAACAAATCGGTCACCCGCTGGGTAATGACCGCACGTTCCAATCCGGCAAGTTGCCCGTAAAAGCCGAGAAACTCCTCGGCCGTGAGATAGTCGTAAAAATAGGGCGACTCCGGCAAGAAACCGATCCGGCTGCGGGTAGCCACATCGCCTGCAGGCTGTCCCAGCAAGAGCGCACGTCCGCTGGTCGCACGGACCAAGCCCATGAGAATTTTCAATGTCGTCGTCTTGCCGGCCCCATTTGGGCCAAGAAAACCAAAAATTTCTCCTCGCTCGACCGTCAAAGAAAGCCCATCAAGCGCCACGAACGGCGGTCGCCCAGGCCAGCCGGGAGCATACGACTTTGTAAGACCCTCGATGACGATGTCGTTCACAAGACAATTCCTCCTCACTGTAGAGCAGGCTGTTGCGTGGCGATTGAGTCAGGTTCTGCTTGAGGACGGGATCCCCCTGTCCCTACTCGGCAGGCCACCTTTTCATGAATGCGAAGCCGTTCGCGCTTAGACGTCACACCGACCGAACCGGTCATATAATCGATTTGGTATTGACCACCTAACGGATCCACAGGCAGCTGCTGAATCACGCCGTGCAACAACAGATCGTCAAGCTTCGCCGGAACCTGCCCATACTTGGCCCGGTAACGGCGGACACCCTCTTCCAGGAACCGCAGATCCTTCTCCTGAACAATTTCTTTCATCCTGTCGACAAGGGCCTCACGAACCCGTTCATCAGTCACGGTGCGAGAGAATCGATCGAGGAATTCGAGCGCCGCAGTGGGATCACCACTCTCAACCGTCATGCGGGCAGCCAAGCGGGGGAGATATGCCGGAGCACCAGGCACCTGCGCCGCAATTCGAAGATATTCTCCACCAGCAATCGGATTGCAGAGTTCATAATAAGAGATGTATCCGGCCAAAAACGGCAGCTGCCAAGTCGACTGGTTGTGGCTGATGCCCTTGCTCAAGATGGCAAGCCCTTCCTCATGACGACCGACCAGGACCCCAAGGAAAATCCCGGTCGCCTGATAGGGAGGGACAAACGTGGGATCCAAATCCGTCAATACATCGACGGCATGGTAGGTCCAACGATATCCAAGCTGCGTATCGCGTTTCGCTCCGATGTGCTGGACTGCCTGCAGCCAAATCAGGTCCGCAACCACCTGCCGGTAACCGAGTACTGCCAACTTCAAATATTCCCCCTTGGGGAGATAGGCCAGCTGCTCAGCCCGCGCAATCGCATTCCGTTCATGATCCAGAACATGGAGCAGTCCTGATGCCACGGCCAACAGGCTCAGCCCGCAGAAGGCATGGAGCACTCCCCGCTTCACTGCCGCAATGGATCCGGCGAGCTTCACCCGGCTGACTCCTTTTCTCCAACGGCAGTTCGGAGGGCGGTGACGTCGACATTCAGGAATACATGGTCGAGACTATTTTTCTGCCACTGCTTGTAGCGCGTTTGACGTTCCTGAATTTCACGCAGCTGAGCCTTCGCGCCTTCCACCTGGCCCTCATCAACCCACAATTGAGCCAGCAGTACGCGCGCCGGAAGAAAATTCGGTTCTAAGGTTTCCGCCTCTTTCGCTCGACGCTCGGCCTCGCCCCGTTTTCCAAGCTGCCAGTAGAGCCGTGCTTGTTCGTATCGATACATCGCCGAGAACGGTGCCAATTGGATGGCTTGCTCATAGACCAGTACCGCGGCAGCCAACCAAACTCTTCGTTGTTCATTCGAAATCCCAGAGGTGTATGGAGCCCGTGCAGCCGAAACGTAGAGTTGTCCCAACAGGCCTAACAAGCGACCGTCCAGCGGGTTCAGTGCGATGGCTTCCTTGAACTCTGCATGGGCGTCTTGGAATGCCCTGTTCTCGCCCGTTGTCTCAAACACCCTCGCGTAGACCGACCCGAGACCGTGATGGTACAGCGATTTTCCGGGGTCCAAAGCGACCGCGTCCTTCAATCTCTTGATCGCCGCATTCGTTTCTCCCGCCATGGCATGGCGGGAGGCAGACTCGAACGTCATCCAGGCAAGCCCGAACCGAATCACTTCCATACAGACTATCAACAACAGGCTCGCCGCACTGATTCCCCACAGGATTCGCGAACGGATCAATATGACGTGAACGGGAAACGGTTCGCCCCTGACCAAACGCCCGGCGGACACAATCAATGCGCCACAGAGAACCAGCATGATCGCAATAGCTGACTCCCGGAGGCTCGAATCGAGTGCGGCATGGACCAGAAGCGCAACTCCCCCACCACTCCCCCCAACCATGAGGCTTCTCTGCCAACGCAACAGTCGTCCCCGCAACACTTGCATCAACTCTCTCGCCAACATAACGATCCCGAGCACAAACAGGAGGATCGCTGCTGGCCCCATCTCGACACCCATTTGCAGATAATCGTTGTGCGGGGTCTGCGCGACCTTTCCATAGCGAGAAATTTCCCCTTCCACAGGGAAGGCATAGCGGGGATATGTGTACTGATAGAGTCCCAGGCCGATTCCGAACGGATGGTCGATCATTTGGCGAACGGCCCCTTGCCACATCCGCCAACGAGCATAGGCAGCAGGATTCTGCTGATGTTCAGCGAACACACGATCGCGGAACGGCGAGGGAATCAGGAGAACAATGACAACAAGAAGTACACCGCAGGTACCCGCTGTTTTCCAGCCACGGCGGATGGTCAGAATGAATATCGTCGCCACAAACAAGACGACCATGCCACCCCGAGACTGAGTCAACAGGACCGCGAAGAGTACGCCGCACAATGCCGAACCAAGGCCAAACCACCAGATCACGGCTGGCACCGACGACATGAAAAACATCGACCGTCGTCGATATCCATACAGTGCGCAACTCAGGAGGATCGCCCAGGTTACCGTGAGGTATCCGGCCAGAAAATTCGGGTTGAAGAAGGTTCCACTAGGCCTCGCAACCTGCCACGCCAGTCCTTGCATGATGGCCCAGCCCGCTTCGCCTAAACCCATCAGCACGATCATCACGGCCAACGTACGAACATGCTCCCACCGGTCAATGAAAGAGACAAGCAAATAGAAAAACGTGACGTACCCGACGATCATCAGTAGCCATTGCCGACTCGGATGAGCATAGGGCGAGAAGAGCGTCGCCACCATGGCAAGACCGACAAACGACAATACAAGGTATCCCATCGGAAGCGCCGGCACGGTGAGAGTTCCATTTCGAATTCCCTTCGCCAGAACGACTCCCAGCCACAGCGCAATCAACAAGCGAATGACCATCTGGGCCTGGTGAGTCGTTCCTCCCTCCTGAAGCGGCGAGAAGATTACGAGTGCACCGATCACTACTAGGGGAATGCCAGAGAGGATTTTCATTGCCGTTATCCGAACAGTCGACGCAAGAGCGCCCTCAAGCTGTATCAGAGACCTGACAATTGACAAAGAAAATTTGAATACTAATGCGTGGAGCAGGGGATCGTAAGAGGATTTCCCTGGTGCTGAACGGAGCCTACATTGACACATCAGACAGAACGAACACGGGGAAGGGACATGGTCCCTCCCCCGTACCGAAGCCCACCTTCAAGGAATCGTTACTGGATCACATCATCAGGAACAGCCTGGGTCAGCCCCCCCTTGACATCATTCACCGACCAACCGTCGATGGTTGGATCATTGTCGATGCTGGCCACTGCCGAAGCCGTGAAGCCCACCGCGCCGGCCGCCGTGCTGGCATTAGATGGCACTGCCGGAGCCGCGTCGGACGACGCCGTACAGCCAGCCGGAGCACCGCAACTTATCTGATCATAAGGGGTGGTCATGCCAACCGTATAGACCGCACCGCCAGATGGAGCATTTCCGCCAGGAGCAGGACTGCGATAGGTGTAACGGTTCGTCGTCCCGGCCAGGGCGTACCCGATTTCAGAAAAGCTTCCGTATCGAGATTGTTCACTGAGATAGGCTGTCTCCGCCACGAAAATCGCGCCGAGGTTAGTCTTGGCTTCCGACTGTCTTGACTTCGCCTGGTAGCGCAAGAAGTTGGGAATGGCGATCGCCGCCAAGATACCGATGATCGCCACGACGATCATCAACTCAATCAAGGTAAAACCCTTTTGCCCTTTGACTTGCTTCAACATGGATGTCCTCCCTTTCCTATTGTTGTTCCTTCATCCCGGCACTGACGTTCTTTCACGGCTCGTTTCACAAAACAGCTTGTTCAAGCCTAGCAGATCAGGGGAAAAGCAGATTCTGTGCCCAACACCTCCTTCCTAATTTCTTTACGATTTCTCAGCCACTTATGACTGCTGGGTATGCGATCTCGGTAACCAACACCTTTATCGGTTCCCTTTTTCCGTCATCTTCTGCCAAGTTTTGGCGCACTACCACCGTTCTCAGCTTGAAACATCGTTGGGCTGTGCCCCGCTCAATCCTTGTTTCGCATCGTTGACATACCACCCGTCGTGCGTGGCATCACCGTCGAGGTTCGCCGCTGCGGTCGCGGTAAACCCTGTCATAGATGTCGTCGCGTTCCCGACCGTTCCGGTGAAGGTCACAACTCCTGCCATGGGAACTTCCGTCTGAATCGTATCGCAACTGCCTGAGGCCCCACAGAGATTGCCGCCGTTCGGACCAAGCCCGGCACCAACACCCGCACCTGTTCGATAGGTGTAGCGATTTGTCGCATTACCAGCCAAGACAAAGCCGATATCCGAGAAATTCCCAAACTGCTCCCGCTCGCTGAAAAACGCCGTCTCCGCCACGAAAATTGCTACCAGATTCGACCGCGCCTCCGCCTGAGTCGCCTGTACCCGGTATCGAAGAAAATTCGGCATTGCGATGGCTGCCACAATGCCCAAGATAGCAACCACAATCATTAATTCGATCAGTGTGAACCCTCGGTCTTTCGATAGCATCACGATCGCGCAGAGTCACAGGTTTCGTAGAAAACCATTTTTGTCTTCCCTTCTCGATGAGCACACTACAAAGATACGCCCTCTATAAGCAGACCCTATGCCAAAGAACTCCCCTATACAGAACAGCTCATAACATATTGTCGTTATTGAATTTTTCAGTTGATACCTTGCGTCGTAACAGAACGAGTCCGATCAGGAATGTTGAATCTGGAAAGAAAAGTGCCAAAATTTGGCTGAAGCGAACAGCCTCGGTCGTCACGCCCCTCCCGAAGACGAAGGTGGCTGTAACTCTATTTTCAGGATCAGTCAAACGAGTGAGGCTTGCCCGAGAGGGAAAAGAACTGCGAGCGAAAAGGCGGACTGGTCGGCGAGGGATTAATTATTGGGTCGATGTGGTCGTCTTACGGTCGGAAACGCGGCGAATGGCCTGACGGATGCGTTCTTCTTTGGTGGGATCGCCCAAACCAAGTTCACGGAAACGCTGCATCAGCTTGTCGTTCGAGGGATCGAGTTCCAGTGAATGCAAAAGGGCTTCTCGCCCCTCAGAAAAGGATTGTTGTTTCAAATAAATCTCACCCAGGTGCTCATAGATCACGGGATCATCACCGACCAACGCCACAGCCCGCTTCATTTCAGTCAAGGCTTCGGTCAGTAACCCCTTCTTGAAGAAGGCCCAGGCGAGACTATCGACGTAATACCCGTTGGTCGGCCGGAGTGCGACGGCCTGCTTCGTCAGCCTAATCGCCTCTTCGATTTTCACGCCACGTTCCGCATAGCTATAGCCCAGGTAGTTCAGCGCATCCGCGTGATGGGGATCCAATGTGAGCGTCTCCTCCATCGCCTTCACCACATCGTCGAACCGGTTCAATTTGTCGTAGGCCGTACCGGCATTGAAATGCAGGTCCGCGTTGTCCGGATTGTAGCGAATCCCTTCCAGGAAGGCCTGAAGGGACGGTTCATATTGCTCCGCTTGAAAATGCGAGAGCCCGAGGACGATATGGGCCTCCGGCTGCTTGGGATTCAATCGGCTGGCCTCTCGAAGGTGTTGGATCGCATCGGCATAGTGCTTGAGTCGATACTGCAATATCCCCAGATGCAGGTGCCCCTCGAAATACGACGGCTCCAACGTAAGATTGTGCCGGTAGGCGTCGATCGCCTTGGCGTAATCCTTGGTCTCTTCATACAGGTACCCCAGATAGTCGCGCACCTTGAGTTCAGCCGGACGCACCGTGAGGATCTGATTCAACTGTTGAATGGCCTTGGGATAGTTTTTCTGCTCTCCGTAGACGAGCCCCATCCTGAGTTGGGCATCGAGATCCGACGGATCCTCCGCCAGCATTCCCTCCAACTCTTGAAGCGCTTCGTCATACTGTTTCGCCGACACTTGCAGCCGAATGAGGTGGTGTCGGATTTCCCGATTCTTGGGATTCACTCCCTGCAAGTATCGGCGATAGATGTCGATAGCTTTCTCACGGTCTTGCTTCGCTTCGTAGACCGACCCCAATGCCACGTACGCCGGCTCAAACGCCGGATTCAACGTGACCGCCTGCTCGAAATGCGCCGTCGCCCGATCAAAATCCCTTGCCTCGACCCCAATTCGACCTAAATAGTAATAGCCCACCGCCGAGTCGGGGCTCACCTTGATCCCGGACCGAATCGTGTCTTCCGCTTCGGCGTACTGTTTCTGGTTGGCGAGCAACAATCCCTTGGCAAAGAAATGTTCGCTTCGCTGCGGCTCCTGCTGGATGGCGCGATTGAACAACCGCAACGCCTTATCCGGCTTTCCTGCGGCGGCATACATTCCGCCGATTTGACCGAGCATCTGGGCGTCCAAATCCGGCGCATCGGCCACTTCATCGGCAAACCGCACGGCTGCAGGCACATCTCCGGCCGCGAAATACAGCACGGCCAGCCGAGCCTTCAGATAATTGGACGAAGGATCGGTCTGAAGCGCGAGTTGATACTCCTTAATAGCTTGCTCCGTCTCCTGCTCCAACTCGGCCTGATACCCGAGCATGAAGTGATACGAGGCACGGGAATCGGAAGATGGTGCCATGGCACGGGGAGGCGTCGGCGAAACCGTCGGGACCACAGGCGGAGCGGGACGAGCGGTCGGGGCGCTGTGACAGGCCGCAGCGAAGCACGAGAGGGCGGCCAGCAGAACCGCCGCGCTCCTCACCCCGGCACCCCCTCGCGGGACGCACGGTCGCCGAAAATCTTCACCCAATCGTTGCACAATCGTCCGCTCGACTTGCAGGGAAGCGCCCGAGGAAAGTGAATGAACTGCTGTGAATTATACCGGCCCAAGAAAGGAAGCGTCAAACAGACTCGCGACTCTCCAGACTCTCGAACTTGGCGAACCGATCGTGAAAGAACAATTCTCGTTTCCCGATCGGACCGTTGCGATGTTTGCTGACCAAAATATCGGCGATTCCTTTCCGCTCCGTACCTGGTTCGTAGACTTCTTCGCGGTAGATGAACATGACCACGTCGGCATCCTGTTCGATGGCGCCGCTTTCCCGCAGATCGGCCAGCATTGGAATCGGCGGCTTCCTGGCTTCGACGGCACGGCTCAACTGCGAGAGCGCGATGACTGGGACGTTGAGTTCTTTCGCCAGACTTTTCAAGGAACGCGAAATGTCGGAAATTTCCTGTTGTCGCGACTCAGCATCGCTCTTTCCCTGCATGAGTTGCAAATAGTCCACGATGAGCAAATCAAGGCCGCGTTCCGCCTTGAGCCGCCTGGCCTTCCCGCGCATCTGCTGCACCGTCACGGCTCCCGAGTCATCGATGAAGATCGGCGCTTGTTCCAACTTGCCGGCTGCTTCCGCCAATCGCCACCAGTCTTCCTTTTGCAGCCTGCCGGTCCGGAGCGCGTGTGAATCGACGCGGGCCTCGGAACTCAACATACGGAGCACGAGTTGCGGCTTCGACATTTCGAGGCTGAAGATCCCGACGACGGTGCTGGCATGGAGGGCGGCATGTTGCGCCATGCCGAGCGCCAGGCTCGTCTTGCCCATGCTCGGGCGTCCGGCAATGACGATCAGATCCGAGGGTTGCAGCCCCGCCGTGAGATCGTCCAGGTCGTAGTATCCGGTCGGCACACCGGTCACCCGTTCCTTCCGCTTGGACAATCGGTCTACCACATCCAGGCTTTCCTTGATGATCTGGTTCACCGGCGTGAAGGAGCGATCAAGCTTTCCCTGCGCGAGACCGAAGACCGAGCGCTCGGCAAAGTCGAGTAGCTCGTCGACCGCCGCCGTGCCGTCATACCCGCGGGTAATCACTTCCGTCGAGGTCTGAATGAGTCCACGCAACAGCGCCTTATCGCGCACGATCTTGCTGTGGTAGCGAATGTTGGCGGCCGTCGGCACCACCTGCACGAGTTCAGCCAGATAGGCCGATCCTCCGACCGCATCGAGTTCGGAGCGTCCCTTCAGACATTCCGTCAACGTGATTTGGTCGATTACCTCGCCCCGATCGGATAGGTCCAGCATCGCTTGATAGATCTTGCGGTGCGCGGTCCGGTAAAACTCCTCATCCGTCAGGATCTCCATGGCCTTGGCCATGGCCTGGTTGTCCAATAGAATGGCGCCCAGGACCGACTGTTCGGCCTCGACATTCTGCGGGGGCAACTTGGGAGAGGTCAGATCGACGGCGGAGAGCGACTTCATGCCCGACTCCTTCGCCGCATGCGTGTGTGAACGGAGACACCCTTTGCACGGTCCGTGGTCACACCGACCGGATGAGCCGGCGATACATCCCCGGACAAGTCGATGGCCCGAAACAGCCGATCGACATCGAGGGCAAAGCCGGTGGATGCCGCCTGGCGACCGAACCGGCCCATCAGATGGTCGTACCGTCCCCCTCCCCCCAACTCCGCCCCGACCCTCGGAGCAAAGACATCGAACACCATCCCGTCGTAATATTCGAAGCCGCGGAACTCGCCGAGGTCGAGCAGCACGGCCTGTTGCCGTCCGATCGACGCCAGCCGTTCGTATACCTGAGCCAGTCGATCCAGTGGTCCCAAGAGCGTCCGATCGCGTCCCACCAGCTTCCGCCCCCGTGCAAGCACTTCCTGACCGCCGCATAATTCCAACACCTCAAGGATGACTCCCGACGTCGATCGGGACAGGCCTTCCCCCGCCAGCAATGTTTCAAGAAGCGGCATATCTTTCCTTGCGGCGGCCTGCTCCACACGTTTCCGGCCCTCCGCCGATAGGCCGGACCGGACGAGCAAGGCCGTGAAAAATCCGACATGGCCGACCGCGACCTTGAACGAGGAGAGCCCCACCCGGTCCATGCATTCGAGTAGGAGCATCAGAACCTCGGCGTCCCCGTCCGCTCCGTTCACTCCGATGAGTTCGGCCCCCACTTGAAAAATTTCCCGGTCACGGCCTGCATGGTCACGTTCATAACGAAACACCGACGTACGATAACAGAGACGCAGCGGCAGCCTCGTGCCCATCATGCCCATGGCGACGGTCCGCGCAATCTGCGCGGTCGCATCGGGGCGCAGCAACAGTAATCGCCCTGTGGTTCGATCGACGATCTGATAACACTTTTCGATGATCTCGGACTCCAGACCCGGCGCGAGCACATCCAGGTATTCGAACATCGGCAGGATGATCTCTTCGTACCCCCCTCGCACGAGAACGCCCAGGAGGGTCTGTTCGAGATAGCGGATACGCTCGGCGGCCTGAGGGAGAATGGTGCTCATTCCGACTGGAATGAGCGACCGTTCCCGGCCAGCCAGATGAAGAGTGGAGGAAGAAGTGGCCTTCAACGAAAGGGGGCCCATGGGCGACTGCCGGGCAATCTACAAGCCTTTCGACAGGTCGGCGACCTTGACGGAAAGGATGTGCTTGCTGTTCGTAATGTGATCGAGCACCGAAGTGGAAAGCGGCGCATCAAGCCCGAAAATCAACAACGCGCGACCGCCGCGCTCTTCCCGCGAACATTGCATGCGCGCGATATTGATGTTGTGATCGCCCAGGACATGCCCCACCGTGCCGATCACACCGGGGCGGTCCTCGTTCATAATCAAGAGGAGATGGTTGTCCGGCACGACCTCCACCTTGAACTGGTCGATCTCGATGATGCGCGGATCCTTGTGATTATAGAGAGTCCCGGCCACTTGGTGGGATTTTTTACCGGACTCCACCCGCACCCGGATGACGCTAGTAAAATCGCCGGCATCACTGCTCTTCACCTCTTTGACTTCGATGCCGCGCTCCTTGGCCACGATCGGCGCATTGACATAATTGACCGGATCTTCAAGGATGGGGGTCAGGAGCCCCTTCAAGACCGCAATGGTCAGCGGCGCCACATTCAACCCGGCGACCTCTCCACTGTATTCGACGGTCAACCGCTCCAATCCACCCTCCAGCAACTGGGCCTGTAGGAGCCCGACCCGTTCCCCCAACGAGAGGTATGGCTGGAGTTGCGGGAGCAGCTCGGGCGACACGGACGGAATGTTGACCGCCCCGCGGGCGATCCCCTTGGTGAAATATTCGACGATCTGCTCCGCAATCCCGACGGCCACGTTTTCCTGCGCCTCCGTCGTGGAGGCCCCGATGTGCGGCGAACAGATGAAATTGTCCAATGCCAGGAGCGGATTGTCCGGCTTCACCGGCTCATCTTCGAACACATCGAACGCAGCGGCTGCCACCCGTTTGGACTTCAGCGCCTCGCAGAGGTCCCCCTCATGGACGATACCGCCACGCGCACAGTTGGCGATCATCACGCCCGGTTTCATTTTCGCAATCGCCTGGGCGTTGATGAGATTTTTGGTTTCGGGAGTCAGCGGGGTGTGGACCGATACCACATCCGCCCGTCGGAAGAGTTCATCCAGCTCGACAATGGTGAGGCCCATCTTCTGCGCGCGTTCCTCAGCGAGGTAAGGATCATAGGCCAGCACCTGCATGCCCACTCCCTGGGCCAGCTTGGTGAGATAGCCGCCGATTTGCCCGACGCCGACGATGCCGAGAACCTTATTGTAGAGCTCCACGCCCATGAACTTTTCTTTTTCCCACTTCCCTGCTTTGGTCGAAGCCGTGGCTTGGGGAATGCGCCGCGACATGGCGAAAATCATGGCCATCGTATGTTCGGCAGTCGTGACGGTATTGCCTCCGGGCGTATTCATGACGACGATGCCCCGACGCGTGGCGGCGGGGGTATCGACATTGTCCAAGCCGGAACCGGCTCGTCCCACCACTTTCAGGCGACCGGCTGCGGCAATGACTTCGGCGGTGACCTTGGTTCCGGACCGGACGATCAACCCGTCCGCATCCTTGAGTTCCTTCAGAAGTTCCTCTTTCGGCAGTTTCGTTTTGACCACGACCGTAAAGCCGGCCTTCTCCAAAACCTCCACACCCTGCTTCGACAGACTGTCGCTGACCAGAATTTTCATTGTCGTGGCGCCTTACCTGAAGGTGAGTCTAGGACTTTCCCATGATGATTTCTTGAGCCTTCGCAACCCCACTGCCCAGCTTCATGGGATAACCCAGCCCCTTGACGACCATTTCCACCGCCGCCAGGGCCGTGATCACGTCAAAGCTGTCGATGTAGCCCATATGCGAGATACGGAAGATCTTGCCCTTCAGGTGATCCTGGCCTCCCGCGGCCGTCATGCCGTACTGGGTCCGCAAATTCTTGTAGACCGCCTGACCATCCACGCCTTGTGGAGCGAGAATCGCCGTCAACGCATCGCTGGGGCGTTCCTTTGGGAAAAGTTCAAGCCCGGCGGCCTTGACACCTTCGCGCATCGCCGTCGCCAACATGGCGTGGCGGGCAAAAATCGACTCCAACCCCTCGGCCTTGAGCATGTTCATCACTTCTTTCAGGCCCAGGATGAGCGACACGGCCGGTGTATAGGCGGTCGTGCTCTTCTGTTGATTTTCCCGCTCTCTTTTGAAGTTGAAGTAAAACGCCGCGTTCTTCGCCTTCTCAGCCAACCGCCAGGCCTTCTCGCTCACGCTGGCAAAGGCCAACCCAGGTGGCAACATCAGCGCCTTCTGCGACCCGGTCACCACCACGTCAAGTCCCCAGGCATCGGTCTTGAGATCCAGCACGCCCAGCGCGGTGATCGCGTCCACCACCAGAATCGTATCCTCATAACCTTTGACGATCTCGGCCAAGGCCTTGACATCGTGCGCCACTGCCGTGGAGGTTTCGCTGGCCTGCACGTAGACGGCTTTAATGGAGGGATCCTTCTTTAAGGCATCCGCCACGGCCTGGGGATCCACCGCGCGTCCCCACTCGATCTTCAGCTCGGTCACCTGCGCGCCGAAGGTCTTGCAGAGCTTCGTCCAGCGCTCGCCGAACTTGCCGCCGTTGATCGTGAGCGCCTTATCGCCGGGGGAAAGAAAATTCGAGACCGATCCCTCCATGCCTCCTGTGCCGGACGCCGCAAGAATCAACACGTCGTTCCTGGTCTGGAACAACCACTTCAGGTCCTCACGAACCTCGGCGAAGAGTTTGTCGAACTCAGGAGCCCGGTGGTGAATCATCGGTCTGGCCATCGCCAGGAGCACCTCCGGCGGGACGGGGGTGGGGCCGGGAGCCAGTAAATACCGTTTGAGCATGGAACGAACCTCCTCGCTGTACGGAACGGACAATGTCAGGGATTTTGAAGGGGCGTACGCTACCATAGCCCCCCGGAGGTGTCAAGGTAACGAGCCGCGAAGATGCTCATCTTTTCAGCGAGTTCAATAGGCCGCGGGAGGATGAACCCCTCGACCTCTGTTCGCCCCCTCCGTGCAAAATCGTTTCGCTTTCCTGAAATGTAGACGACGACTCAACTCCCTCAATTTCTTGACAAGTTGTCACCTCATCGATAGTCTAGCCTTCGAGACTCGGCAACCGCACATTCTTACGAACAGTCTGAATGGGTGCTCTTATGCATGGACGTTCCCTGAGTGCTGGGCTTCGCAACCTGCTTTTTTTCAGCCTTTGTATGGTCGGCCTCTCCTGGCCGGTCCTGGCGAAAGCCGAAGCGTCGATTCCCCTTCAAACCGATCCGACTACCACTCCTGAACCAGTCACGGAAGAGATCCCCACTCCCATTCAAGAACCAGAATACCTATTGGAGGAAGAAGATCGAGCTGCTGTCGCAGAAAGTGAAGCGGCTGAAAACCCCACTCCCATTGCCAGCGAACCATCCACCGAAATTCCGCCGGCGGAAGCCCTCCTTCAGCTCAAGCCCCTCAGTGGAGCCACCGCGAGATTTGCGGATCTGCTGACGCCCCCGGCAGAAGCCATCCAGGAGGAGGCTGTCGCCGCACAGGATCAGGAATCGGAAGAGGCGACGGCCTATAATGTGCCGATCGTGCTCGATCCTTCCGTTCAAGGCCACATTCGCTTTTTCAACGTCTCGATCCGCAACCGTTTTGAGCAATGGCTCATCCGCCTCAGCCACTATCGGCCGTTGGTGGACAGCATCTTCTCCGAGTTCAACCTCCCGAGCGATCTTATTTATCTGTCTCTGGTAGAAAGCGGATTCAACCCCCACGCCTATTCACGTGCCCGGGCGGCCGGTCCATGGCAGTTCATGAAGGGCACGGCGAAAGTGTATGGGTTGCGGGTGGACAGCTACGTGGACGAGCGGCGGGATCCCGTGAAGTCGACCGTCGCGGCGGCGCGCTACCTGCGAGACCTCTATGATCTGTTCGGGACCTGGCCGTTGGCGATGGCCGCGTACAATGCCGGTGAAGGCAAAGTCATGCGGGCGCTGCAGACGGCGCAAGCGGAGAGCTTTTCAGACATCGCAAAAACACGCCTGATCCGCCGAGAGACCAAAGAATACGTGCCTCGATTCATGGCCGCGACCATCATCGCCAAGAATCCGGATCGTTATGGATTTCCGCAGAGTGAGGTCCAGCCGCACCAGTTCGAGGAAGTGGTCGTGCGACGCCCCATCCACTTCAAAGCCATTGCCAATGTGACCGGGATTTCCTACCAAGAGTTGAAGGTCCTCAACCCGGAGCTGCGGCGGGATGCCACGCCTCCGGATGATGCCGAGTACCACTTGAAAGTCCCTGTCGGCACCAGGGCAAAGGTGGAACAGCTGTTGGATCGAGCCCCGACCCACAAGTTCGCCCCCCTTCCCGGCAAGGTGCGGCAAATCAAGGGTGAACCTGACTCCGGCCGTTGGTATCGGGTCCGCGTGGGCGACTCCCTTGAGAAAATCGCCAAGCGGTTCAATATCTCAGTCAAGACCCTCAAGAGCAACAACAACCTCACAGGTCCCACCATCAAGGCAGGCAGCCGCCTCGTCATCGCTCATTAATAAATAACCGATCGCGACAACGAACACCATGTCCTTAGAAAGGAGAGGCTACGGCTTCTTCTTGGAAGCCGGTGAGGCAGACTTGCCTGATGGCTTGGCAGGTGCTTTAGGCTGGGGAGCGGGGGTACTTGCCGCCGGAGCAGCCGTAACAGCGGCCGGTGGACTATCCGGCGACTTCTTCACTTCCAGCACCTTTACCCGGACGGCAGCCTCGCTCGTGAAGGGCGAGTTGGGATAATTCTTCATCAAGTCTTGATAGTGCGCGAGTGCCCCCTCCGGACGAGACTGCGACTCCTCCAACTTTGCCAACTCGAAGAGCACGTGATCCTTATTGAGGGCGCCGGGGATTTCAAGAATGCCGGTAAAGGCCTTGGTCGCCTGGTCACGATCCCCCTTCGCCAAATAGGCATAGGCCAACCGTTGCTGGACAAGACCCAGCAGCGATGGATTGGCCCCATAGAGCAGCATAAATCGCTTGTAGGTTTCGATTCCCGCATCGACTTCATTCGCCAAGACCTGGGCATTACCAAGGTGGAACAAGGCTAATGGGGCGACCGGCGTACGAGGATATTGATCCACCACCTGTTTGTACAGGGTTATGGCCTGAGTAAGCTGCTCATGCGCCATCTTCGGATCGTCGGCCGGCCGATTGAGATAGTGGAGCGTCGCCTCCTGATCGAGTTCACGCGCCTTCAACGTCGTCTGGTAGTCGTACCACATGACACCGGCGACCACGGCTGCAGCGACCAGCAAGACGCCCAACCCCACCAGCAGCGCCCGCCGCTGCTCCTGGAGCATGAGCAGAAACCGTTCCACCCCGCTCAGTAGGTGGGTCTCATCGAGCGGATCGGCTTTTGCGGGAACTTTGATTCGGTAACTCATGGACACACGGTTATCTTCTCCGAAACTACAAAGAAGCGGTCGTTTCCGGCAGCATCGCGCCTTATACTAGGGACCAGTCGGCCTTGTCAAATAGTCGGACGCCTCGAACGCACAGGCAGCCATGTTTGAGCACCATCTCCAGAAATTGGACGATCGCCATCTCCTGCGCCGGCTTCGGACCATCGCCTCGGCTACCGGGCCGACGGTCATGCTGGACAACCGCCGGGTCATCCTCCTCTCATCCAACAATTACCTGGGCCTTGCCACGCACCCGGCAGTCGTGGAGGCGGCCGTCGAAGCCACCAGGCAATATGGCGCGGGAGCCGGGGCATCGCGCCTGGTGTGCGGCACCCTCCCACCCCATGAAGCACTTGAAACGGCATTGGCACAATTCAAAGGCATGGAGGCGGCGCTCACCTTTGCAGCGGGCTATCTGGCCAATATCAGCGTGATTCCAACCCTGATCGGGAAAGACGGACTCATCTTCGCCGACCGTCTCTGCCACGCAAGCCTGATCGACGGCTGCCGCTTGAGCGGCGCCACATTTCGTGTGTACCGCCATCGGGACATGGATCATTTGGAACAATTGCTCGCCCGTCGATCCACAACAAAGCCTACTCTCATTGTGACCGACGGTCTCTTCAGCATGGATGGGGACATCGCACCATTGAAGGACATTGCCCTCTTGGCCGAACGGTATGACGCGGCGGTCTTTGTCGACGATGCGCACGGCACGGGAATTTTAGGACGATCGGGACACGGCACGCTCGAACATTGCGGCGTGGAATCGCGCCTGCCCTATCACATGGGCACCTTGAGCAAAGCGCTCGGCAGCGCCGGAGCCTACCTGGTCGGATCAAGTGCGTTCATCGCCTACCTGGTGAATACCTGTCGTGCATTTACTTACACCACCGCCCCCCCACCGGGATCTGCCGCGGCGGCCGTCGCAGCGCTGCGTGTCATCGAACTGGAACCGGAACGGCGCACTCGTCTCTGGCAGAACCGTGAACGTCTCGCGCAAGGGCTCGCCGGACTCGGCTTCCGGCTCACGGCCTCGGAGAGTCCGATTGTGCCGATCCTCGTCGGCGATCCCGATCGTGCCGTGAACTTGTCGAACACACTCCTGTCGGAGGGTATCTATGCCCCGGCGATCCGCCCACCGACCGTCCCGCCCGCCACCAGCCGCATTCGCCTCACCGTCACGGCCGACCACAGTATGGAACAGATCGACGAGGCGCTGGCGGCACTGGAAAAAGCCGGGCGCGTACTCAATATTATTTAGTACAGCGCCCCTCGGCAATCCCTACTCCAAGCCTCAACCGTCGATCGCTTTTTCGTCGCCTCTTCTGGATATTTTCTTGCTTTCTCACCTCCCTATGGCATGATCCAAGAAGTTCAACGAGCCATGCTCATATACTCATCACTGCGATCTTTTCTCCGTACATTCTCTCATTTCATGGAGTGATCCGATGATTGACATCTCCAAGCTGTTGACCTTCGGCGTCCAGCAAGGCGCCTCGGACTGCCACATCAGCGCCGGCGAGCCACCGATGATCCGCCTGCACGGCGATCTCAAGAAACTCGACCATCCTCCCTTGAGTCAGGACGAAACCCACGCGCTCATCTACGACATGATGAGCGATGCACAACGGAAAAATTTCGAAGAACACCGGGAATGCGACTTCTCATTCGACCTCGGGGACATCGCCCGATTCCGCGTCAATGTTTTCATACAAGGGCGGGGATTGGGTGCCGTCTTCCGGACCATTCCGACCGAGATTCTTCCGCTGGAAAAGCTCGGTATGCCGCCGATCCTCCGGCAACTCTGTGATCGCGAGAAGGGCCTGATCCTCGTCACCGGCCCGACCGGGTCTGGGAAATCCACCACGCTCGCCGGGATGATCGATTACCTGAACAATACGTATGAAGGGCACATCCTCACGATCGAAGATCCGGTGGAGTTCGTGCACAAATCCAAAAAATGCCTGGTCAACCAGCGTGAACTGGGCGTGCATACCCTCTCGTTCGCCAATGCGCTCCGAGCCGCCCTTCGCGAAGACCCCGACATCATACTCGTCGGCGAAATGCGAGACTTGGATACGATCCAGCTGGCCTTGACCGCCGCCGAAACCGGCCACCTGGTCTTCGCCACCCTCCACACCTCCAGTGCGCCGAAGACCGTCGACCGCATCATCGACGCCTTTCCTCCAAACCAACAGGCGCAGGTCCGTGCGCAACTGTCGGAAACGCTGGAAGCGGTGCTGACGCAGACACTCCTCAAGAAGAAGAGCGGCGGCAGGGTCGCAGCGGTGGAGATCATGGTCGGAACCACGGCGGTGAGGAACCTCATTCGCGAAGGCAAGCTCCACCAGATTCCGGGCGTCATGCAGGCCAGCCAGAAAGACGGCATGCAAACGATGGACATGGCCCTGATCGACTTGGCCTCGCGCGGCCTGGTGACCAAAGCCGAGGCCCAATCGCGAAGCATGAACCCCAATTTATTCAGTGCCGCTGTGGGTGGCGCTGCCTAAGCGCCTTCTCAACTCAACTCTGCCGGACTCCATCCGGCATAGGAACGAGGCGTCGCATGGATGTTCGCACCCTTCTCGAAGTCATGGTCAAGCAGGAGGCCTCCGACCTGTATCTCACGGTCGATGCGCCGCCCATTTATCGCATTCATGGCTCGACGCATCGGACCGATGCGCCGCCCTTTGCGAATGAACAGTTGGAATCACTGGCGTTGGCGCTCATGCGCGGCCAGCAGCGGGGCGAGTTCGAAGAGAAAATGGAGATGAACCTCGCGCTGTATTACAAGGAATTGGGCCGTTTCCGCGTGAACATTTTCCGCCAGAAAGGGAACGTCGGACTGGTGTTTCGGCACATTAAGGCGGAGATCATGACGGTCGAGCAGCTGGACCTGCCGCCCATCGTGAAAGACATCGCCATGACCAAGCGCGGGCTGGTCCTCGTCGTCGGCGCCACCGGCTCCGGTAAATCCACCACGCTGGCGGCCATGATCGACCATCGCAACAGCGTCCATGCCGGCCACATCATCAGTGTCGAAGACCCGATCGAGTTCGTCCACCACCACAAGAAATCCATCGTGACCCAGCGCGAAGTCGGCTTCGACACCCATTCATTCGGCCATGCCTTGAAGAACACCCTGCGTCAAGCTCCAGACGTCATTCTCATCGGCGAAATCCGTGATACGGAGACGATGGAAGCCGCGATCACCTTCGCCGAAACCGGGCACCTCTGTCTCGGCACCTTGCACTCGAACAATGCCAATCAGGCCATCGAGCGCATCATGAACTTCTTCCCGGTGGAACGACACGCTCAAATCTACCTGCAATTGTCGTTGAACCTGCGGGCCATCATCTCGCAACGGTTGATTCCCTCCCTCGACGGCCGCCGAGTGCCGGCGCTCGAAATCATGCTGGATACGCCCCGCATCAAAGACCTCATCAAACGTTCGGAGATCGATACGTTGAAGGAAGCGATGGAACAGGGGATCGAGGAAGGGTGTCAGACGTTCGACCACATCCTGTTGCAACTCTATAAGGCGGGCAAGATCAGCATCGAACAGGCCCTGATCAATGCCGACAGCGCCAACAACCTTCGCCTCAAGATCAAATTGGCAGGTTTGAAGGGCGACGACGCGGTGGCGGCCCTCTTAGACAAGAACAGCAAGGACGAGAAGGGGTTTCAGATCCAGGGCCAACTGGGCCAGGCCGGAGGCAAGAAGCGCTGAGACTCAAGTCACCCTCGGTCGCAGCCGACCGTCAGGACCTCCTATCGAATCACAGGCGGCAGTTCTTCAGTCGCCTGTTCGAGATACGACGCGATCTTCTCTAACGCAGCCGCACTCAACTTTCGTCCATACCACCCCGGCATCGTGTCCGCGGGAAAGCCCGGCACCACGTAGGTCCCAGGCGACACAATCGATTCCACAATATAGTCACGGACGGTCTGCGCCTGCCCACGATAGCGGGGATCGGCAAGGCGCGTCACCCCTGTCTTCCCCAGCCAGAGCGGGGGCCCCACCTGCCCGTTCGCCCCGACAATACCGGGAATCTGATGGCAGATCGGACATCCCGCACGGACAAAGAGTTCCTGGATCGGCTCATCTCCGCTTACCAACGGCACCATGTTGGGATCGACATTCGGCGGCGATTCAGGAGACGGTTGGACGTTCCAGACTGCAACCAGCAGAACACATCCGGCAGCCAAGGCGATCAATGCCTTGTCCTGCCGGCTGGAGGACGGGGGAGATGGGGAGGGAGAATCGAGCATGGGCACGAGTACGGTTCAGCATCCACCCTATTTCTTGGCATCCATCGCGCAGCGAAATCCGATCGTCCGATCTTGAAAGTCCGGCTCCGCTGAGAAACGCGCCGACACCCGCAACGCGGCTGGTAGGTCGGCCCAGGACCCTCCACGAAGCACCCGTTTCTCACCGCTCGCCGGCCCCGTGGGATTCTTCTCCGGACTCTTCGCGTAATATTCCCGATCATACCAATCGGCAACCCATTCAGCCGCATTCCCCGCCATGTGGTGCAGCCCATACGGGCTTCTGCCCCCCTCTTTCAACCCATGACGTACACTCATTCCTTCGACGCCACCGGTGACAGGCGCCAGCGTGATCGCTTCACTCACCCACACGCCGCGATTGTAGTTTGCAATGTCCACAAACGGCTGCATGTGGCCCCACGGGTAGCGGCGCCCGTCTGTTCCGCGCGCCGCCTTCTCCCACTCGGCTTCCGTCGGAAGACGCTTCCCCGCCCACGCGCAATAGGCTGCAGCATCAGCCCACCCCATCCCGACGGCAGGACGATCACCCACGGTGGCGGCCGCTTCATCGTCCCAGGTGGAAGGCGCCTCGTGATTCGTCTCACGAAGGAAAGTCCCATACAGTTGCAATGTCACCTCGTACCGATCGATGAAGTAGGAATCGAGGGTCACCGAATGCTCCGGCCGCTCGGCAGGGAGGCCGTCATTGCTGCCCATCGTAAACGGCCCGGCTGGAATCAGTACCATCGGCGCGCCATCTTTACCTTTGATCGTCTCGACTGCGGTTCCTTGACCATCTTGTCCAGATTGCGGCTCGACAGCCCAACCCGACATGGCTCCGAAGAGCATGAACACGAACCCAATGACGGATGCGATGACTCCATACATACATGCCTCCCGCCGGATGCAGACCATAATATAAAGAAGGATCGTCGACACGGTTGTGCAAAGTGTAGCCGCGCCTCTGAGTAAACTCAACTGAAAGACCTGAAAATTGAGAGAATCCACTGATCACTACCTGTCAGTCAAATGAAGAGGATCGAAATCAAGGGGATGTTGCGATTCCGGCTGTGGGAAGGATAGGGGAGAAAGTCGTCGCCGGCCGGCAGTGGACACTGCCGGCCGGCAAAGGTGTGGTGCAATGGAAGGCGACGGTTACCGATTGAGTTCCGCAACACGCCGGTCGCTGTCTTTCAGACTTCGCGCTGCTGTGAGGTCTTGCCGTTCCGAGAGGCTGCGCAACACCTCCTGCTTCAACTGTGCCATCAGTGCTTTACTGTATTTGGAGGATGGCGCATTATCCTGCAACAAATTCAGCCAGCCCGTCGCGGCCGAGTCATAGCGACTGTTCGGCATCGCGGTGTGCAGCTCTTGAAATACCGCAATGGCGTCCGCCCGATTCTCAAAGAGAGCGACTAAGCCTCGAGTATAGTAGGCCTCCTCACAGGCCGGTCCCTTATGGCAATTTTTCATCCGAGCATCCTGCGCATGGGCGATGGCTTGGAGCGACTTCAATTCATTTGCATCGATGGGAAAAAAGGCGCTGCTCGGCAAGACGGCAGAAGAGCCGTGTTGCATCATCGTACAACCTTCGATCCCAACCGCGACGAGCCCCCACAGGGTGAGATGCAGTAGAATTCGTTTCGACATCGCATTCCTCCTCAGAAGCGTGGTTTCGAGGACCTGCTGTGTTGCCTCTGGCTTTTCAATATTCGCCGATGTTCGACTCTATCATCGAAACCACGGCCGGCCATTCCACAGAAGACGTACCTCTTCAGTACTGCGCCGGACGGGCAGACTGGCATGAGAACGCAACAGCATGGAGGAGTGAATTACCGAACAAGCTCGGAAACGGCATGCGAGGACCGCTGTCCGGTCATCTAAGATGAGAGGGAGCGATCGGTTCTGATCTTGGAATCCGAGCCCCGCCACAAAGGCGGGGCTAGAGTGGTTCCTTACCGCCAGCTTGCAGCCAGAACCTGCTACACGTCTTGGGGCAGTCCGCCATGCCGTTCCTCCTCTGTGTCGATAAAATGTTGAGGGTTCCTCTTTTGGCTTCGCTGGATTTTTCCATTGCGTGAGCCACGCGCCTGACTTGCACACACCATCCGCCACAGGCGGCGAAACGAAACATAGGGGGAGACTGCTCGGGTGACTATTCCCCGGAGGTTGGGCCCATGCCAGAACTTAGGTGGTGGAGGAGCACAGACGTGTGAATCGGAAATTCAAATCAGTGACGGAAGGCCTTATCGATTCACCGCTCCACGGTGACCGTAATCTCATGGAGTCCCGTGGCGCCATCCGGAGCCGGGTCTTGCTCGATCGAGGATTGACGCCGGCCTGTTCCATCCATTGCGCGAACCACCAGCTGATATCGGCCCGATGCCGGCGCCGTCCAGTCATATCTCCAGAAATTCCATGCAGCGGAAGAGAGCGGAGGATCGATGGCCGCAGGGGTCCAGCGTTCGCCGCCGTCCATGCTGATCTCGACCAGGCTGATCCCCCGCGTGCCGGCAAAGGCCAGGCCTTCGATCGTGTGGCGCAGGCCTCTCAGCGTCGCCCCGTGGCCGGGCAGATCGATACGTGAAGTGGTTTTGACGATCGCCTCGTCCGACCAGCCCTTTTGCTGGTAATAGCCCTTGTAGTCCTGATCCACGACTTCGATCTCGGTCAACCACTGCACACTTTTCATGCCGTAGCAACCGGGCACGATGATTCGAGCGGGAAAGCCGTGCCCTTGCTGCAGGGGTACCCCGTTCATACCGTGAGCCACCAACACGTCGCCGGCCATCGCTCGTTCCAGACGAATACCGTCTGAAAAGCCGTCCGCCGCTCGAAACACGACATCGTACTCCTCGGCATGGACACCGGCCTCGTCCAGCAGGGTCCGAAGAGGAATGCCCGTCCACTCCGCCGTGCTGATGAACTCTCCGGCCACCGTGTTGCCGACGCATTCGAGCGTGACAATCTGTGAGACGGTGGGTTTCGCGAGGAGTTCCTCGTAGGTGAAGTGGCTCAGCCGATCGACCAGGCCCTTGACCGAAAGCGTCCAGTCATTCACTCGGATCGCCGGCGGACTCCGATAGGAGGTCAGGTAAAACTCCTCATTGGGGGTAATCGGCTTGGTCGGTTTGCCTTCTACAGGTTTGAACAGGGAGTCGAGGAGCCCGGCCGGCGCAGTGAGCGGGCGTAGGATTGACGCGAAGGTAGCCACACCGGCAGTAAAGAGAAGGTGACGACGGGAGAGCGGTAGGGTCATGGTTTGAGCCCCTGTTTTTGGGTCGTCATCACGGTCTTGTCCTTACAGGGTAGGACTGCGAAGCACCGGACCGATGGAGAAACGAACGTTTCGGCTCACCAGACTTCTTTGGGCCAATATTCCCGGCGAAAATCCTTCAAGACCCCATCGGGCGTGAAGGTCAGGGTCTTCCGCCAACCCTCGGCGCCGCCATAGCCGGAAAACTCCCACGTCAATATTTCGCCTCCATCTTGGGATCTTGTGCGCTTCTTGGGCTTCCCCCATTCAGTGAGGTAATAGTCCGTGGTCTTCACACCGACCTCCTGTCGCCGCTCGGTGTCGAACGCTTCCCAACGTTGTTCCTTCGTCATGTAACAGCCGTTGAGCAACAGCATGGCGGTCAGGACCGCCCCGATAAGAACGCGTAGGTTCATCATGATTCTCCTCCTTGCATGGAATACCCTGGTCCCTCTTGCAATCTCACCTGAGCGAGCGCCGTCGCCTCTCCCTTCTAGGCAGAACATGATTCCCAGACTTTGTCCTCTCGCTCGATTGAAAGCCGCGCCGTCATTTCCGCCGCCAACAGCGTGATGGCGTTCGCTGGACGCGACAGATCGAAGGTCAGCACAACGAGATCGTCATCATACGTCTGAGACCTCACCGGCGCGAGTCCCGGCACTCGTTGGCCGCCCGCTCGCATAAGTGTCCTCGCCTGTCCGTCACGGGTACCAACCATCGCGATGATCGTTTCAAGTCCCAGCTGTTTTGCGAGGACACCCGCCGCAATAGCCAGCCGCAATCCCATCCTGAAGGGGGCATATTCAGGTGCAACCACCCACCGGCCTACCTCTCCGACTCGATCACGCCCGTTGCCAAGCCATGTCAGGAGCTGCTCGAATGGTCGATCCCGCAGCAGGAATTCCGTCAAGCAACACCGAACATTCCTGAGCGGAACGACCCGAATGCATCCGATCAGCATGTTTGAATCCCGCAACAGCACGTGATAGGCGTACCGATCCAACCAGTCACGATCGACACAGCTGTCGTCTGCTCCCCGAAATTGAGGCCGACGCCCTCCGGCATAGAGAACCTGTCCCCGCATCTCGGTCACTTGGACAAGCCAGTCCGGATCACGCTCGTTCTCATCTGGAGGGCGCCTGATTTCCCACATCAGTGAGAGGGGACGGGTGTTCATAGGAGCCTTCCTCGCTGCTGCTCCGCAAGACACAAACAATCGTCGAGGAACATCCCATAGGCATGAAGCGCTTCCCCGCCGGCGTGAACGAGCGCTTGGAGGAACTCGGGATGTTGACGGAGCAGGCGGTCGATCTGTCCTTGATTGAATCGAGTGTGGCCGACGTCGAGTGAGACGTGGTGTTTCAGAAACTTCAAGCCGTTCGCGACGGTCGGTCCGAGAACCCTCACACACCGGTCGATCATGCCGGGGCCGAGCCGGACGGACAGTCCCTCGATCTCATACTCGATGGCCAACTGAGAAAATGGAGTGTCGCTTGCGATCCCATCCTCATGGAGCATTCGGTAGCGACGGACGCCTTCCGTCATCCGCTGACCGAGAATGAGGTCGGCTTCCAGCGTGAATGGATGTCGGGCATTCCACCGATCGACCAGCACCCGCGTGTCCTCCATCAACATGCGATGGTGTCCCGCTTCCTGATTCGAGTGAAGGCGTAGAGCACGACCCAGGTCCCTCAGCCCTCTCTGTTCGCAGCGCTCGCCTGCCCGCCGAATCCAACCTTCTACTGGCTCAGTCATGGCCACACCCACTGCGGTGAAGAAGATTAGAAACAGTTCGAGCAGGATCGGATCGGTGTCCTGAGCCCGTAGCATCGCCAACGTCTTGCCTGCAGTGAATCCGGCACGGATTGGTTCCATGCATGCCTCATAGTGCCGTCTCGTCACGCTCGTTCGAAACATCGGTCGATCCCTCGCGTTCGACAGCGCTCATCCCGTTCGTCGAATATGTCGAAACGATGAACTCCGCTCAATCTGTGTAACTGCGTCGCCGCAAAAATATTCCCGTGGACGTACCCTATTCCCGCCGAGTGAAATGTTTACTTTCTGGCACTCAACCACTACGCTATCGATACAGCAGCAGGCTGAAGACGAAACAAAGCAGCCGCTTCCTGGTGTTTTGGTACGGCGGGAATAAAACAGCACGTACACCAGTCTTCTCTAGAAAAGGGTAAGGCCCCGTTGCCCACACAGGATACGATCTCCAGGTTTGAATCGATCGTCTTGCCGCACTTGGACGCCGCCTATAATTTGGCGCGGTGGCTGACGCGCAGCGATCAGGACGCGGAGGATATGGTGCAGGAGGCGTACCTACGCGCATTCAAATCGTTTGATAGCTTCTACGGTGGGAACGCCCGGGCGTGGGTCCTGACCATCGTGCGAAATACTTGTTTCAGTTGGCTGGCGAAGAACCGAGCACGCGATCTGACCATCTCCTTCGACGAGAACCCCGACGAAGCGGAAAGCGAGATTCCCGCTCCCGAAGTCTTACTGCTGGAACGAGAGGACAAACAGGTACTGGGACAAGCCTTGGAATCATTGCCCGCAGAGTTCCGTGAAATCCTGATCCTGCGTGAACTGGAAGGATTGACTTACAAAGAAATCGCCGGCGTCGTCGGAATCCCCCCTGGTACCGTGATGTCCCGCCTGGCCCGCGCTCGTGGACGGTTGAAGCGATCTCTCGTCGATCTTCTGGACAAGGAACCTTGACGTGAATTGCCAAGAAGTCAGAACCGTCATGGATGGCTATCTGGACGAGGAATTGGGCCCGATCCATAACCGAGAGATCGAAGGGCACCTCCAAGGATGTGCGCTGTGCTCGAACGCCTATCACGCTCAGCAGGCGTTACAGGCTGCGATCAGGAGCAGTACACTGTATGTGAAGTCTCCCGTGGCCCTCCAGGAGCGAATCCGGTCGTCCCTACGGCAAGGACGCAACCACGGATTCACCCTCACGACCATGCCCTGGCGCTGGGCCGGTATCGCAGCCTCACTCACGGCCGTAGCCGTGCTGACGTGGCACCTTGGGTTACCGCTCCAGGGTCCCACGGCAGACGATCGACTGATACGGGAAGTGACCGCCGATCATGTGCGCTCTCTGATGGTCGCCCATCTGGTGGATGTCTCGTCTTCCGACCGGCATGTGGTCAAACCGTGGTTTATGGGCAAGCTGGATTTTGCACCCTCGGTCGTCGACCTGACCGACCAGGGTTTCCCCTTGATCGGAGGACGACTTGATTACTTGGATGACCGAGCGGTGGCGGCGGTGGTCTACAAACGGCGGGACCATGTGATCAACCTGTTCATCTGGCCGATCACCCACGCTTCCTCCGAAGCCGACAAGCCTGTGACGTTCCAAGGTTACCATCATCTTCACTGGAGCCATTCCGGCATGAGCTTTTGGGCCGTGTCCGATCTGAATACCCTCGAGCTGCAGGAATTTGTCCGCCTCCTGCAAACTCAGCTTTCACGCTGAGGCCGCCCTCCCACGAGGGTTCCGTCTCCTCGCGCCATGATCATCCTCCTTTTGGAATGGAGATGATCGGCGTCTTCACGTTGGAGATGTCCGTCACCGTCATTTGAAAGAGGTCCGACAGGACGGCAAACGCTTCTTGGTTCCAACTCGGCTCCATCCCTTCGGTGATCGGAAACTTTCTGATTGCATAATGCTTTCCCTCGAATTCGACCGAGAATTCCGCATCCGGCAGACGCATTGACGACTCTTCGATCTCCAGCACATGAGCCGGATTTCTTGGAACGGGACCGGTCCGTGCATCCTTGTCCACGTGGTACCCCTGTTCTTCCGCTATCCCGCGGGCAACGAAGGAGATGATGGAGTTAAAACTGCGCAGCAACATAAACCCGCGCAGAGGATAGTCGCCGCCCGCAAATCCGGGACGAATGTCCACGAAGACATGGTCCGGAGAAAACCGTTCAATCTCCTCGTTCAAGCGGCGTCGTTCTTCATTGCTCAGCCCCTGCACATCGTAATTGGTCATGGTGATCCGACCGGTTACTTTTCGACTTAACACAGACGGTTGCTCCTTGCCCGTCGTCGTCCAGCGATACCCCGTCTGAAGCGCTGCAACAACCTCAGCCGGGGTGAGGGCGCGATCCAGCGCCACCGGGAAGGCTTCTTCATACATGATGGGCCCGATCCGAAGCTGTTTCTGAAAATCCAGCGAAGCCAGGTGCAGGAGACGGCGCCGAAATTCCGTGTACTCCTCCCTCCGCGACGGACTGTTGAACAGAATGGTGAGGGTTCCCTCCCCATCGATCGCGATCCCGCGCGCTAACAGCCGAAGCACCATGCCGAGATCGAATCCCTGGCGAACTAAGAAGTCGAGGTGCGACTCATCGAGAGGCCGGAGGATTCGTTTTGTAAACTCTTCCCCGGCGATCGGCACAATTGTGATCGTGGGATTTTCTGCGACGCTGGCGGAATATTCGAGATTGATCGCCCGTTCGGAGGAATCGGTCGCCGGCCCGATCCCCCCGCGGATACCGGCACTCGTCCGAAAGTCGAACGTGGCCGCCACGCTCGACACCGCCGTAAAATGCACCGGCCGATGGTGGCGGGCCCGCGCAATGTTCAGGAGCAGAAGGTCCGCCTCGACGTAACTGACCGTGCGATCATATTCGATCACCGCCCGGTGCATGGCAATCGGCGACAAGCAGCCGGTGACGCACGTGATCATCACTACTCCGATGGTTTGCAGGATGGTCAAACGAGCCGTCCAGCAAGGCCGCAGCGAGGCGCACGACGCGACAAATAAGGAGCGTCCAGTCTGTGCGCGCCCGCGAGTCGGTGAGCGGGCAGTGTCTTGGGCCTCAACGTACCCTCGGGGGTACGTTGAGGGTCTGAACGACGCGAGAACGAAGCTGGCGGCTTGTTTGACCATCCTGATTAGATCCCCGCGTACCATTCATACCCCTGATCTTCCCAATATCCCCCCTTGCCCCCGCCGATGCCGGCCAGCGACTCGACCAGTTCGATGCGCATCACATACTTGGCCTGCTTGTACCCGAGTTGGCGTTCAAAGCGGAGACGCAGCGGCGCCCCATGGGAAATATCCAACGGCCGGTCGTTCAGTTCATAGGCCAGGATCGTTTGCGGATGATACAGGTCCTGCACGGCCATGCTCTCGTAATAGGCAATACCTTCATCATCGACGTCTGCACAGCGGAACACCGCGTATCGTGCCTTCGTGAGAGGCTGTACCCTGTGCATCAGATCACCCAAAGGCACGCCGGTCCATTTGCCGATGGCACTCCAACCCTCGACACAATCGTGGCGTGTGATCTGCGTACGTGACGGCAACTCCCTCAGCGCAACCAACGACCAGCTGTTCGGATTTCGGACCAGCCCGACGACCTCCAACTTCCAGTCGGCAAAATCGGTTGCAGCCATGGCGGCATAGGCCTCGGTTCCGGGATCGGTATTCCCGTTGGCGGGAAAGACCCTGGACAGGTCCGCCTCGTTGTATTCCTTGGCCAACGCATCATGAGGTGTGAGGATTCGTTGGGCGCGATCGGTCAGTTGTTCTGTCCGACTCAAGACGGCGGGGAACCAGCTGCTTTGGGCTAGATTGTCGCAGCCGGTCAACGCGAACAGACTTGCCGTCCCGACCATACCCCTCAGAAACTGCCGCCGTCCCATCGCAGTGCTAGACTTCATGGCGCACTCCTTCCTGCTTGACGACAAACCAGCCCGTGACCATCGAACGCAGGTTGTTCAAAAACCCCGTCAGGATCACTTGTGACACGTGGATCACGATAAACCCGACAAATGAGAAACAGGCGATAAAGTGGATCGTGCGCGCTGACTGTCGTCCGCCGAAAAGGGTTAGGAGCCAGGGAAAGGCTGTATCGATGGTCGGCGACATCGTGAGGCCCGTCAGGATAATCAGCGGAGCCAATCCGAAGAGCACGATCAGGTAGGCGAGTTTCTGCAAGACGTTGTAGCGCTTCGCCTCGTCACCGGACGGATGTCGCAGGCGAATGTGGTCTTTGAGCGAGGTGCCGATGGTGCGGAGATCGCGCCCGGTCGGTACAAGGTCCCGCGTAAGGTGGCGGCTCACCAACGCATAGGCGGCGAAGAGGACCCCGTTGATGACGAAGAGCCAGGCAAAGAAGAGGTGCCACTGCCGTCCCATCGCCAGCCACTTCGAACTGGGAATCGTGGCCCAAGCAGGGAAGGCACGAACCGAGTTGTTGGAGTAGCCCAGCAGACCGGTCGTCTCCAGCTGATAGCTGCCGATAGTCGTAATGCCCATGATCCGACCGTCATCCCCCTTGGCCGCACGGATCGAGAGAATCGGTCGATCTCGATCCGACCGATCACCCCAATAGAGCGCCGGATGCGCATTGAAAATCTGCAGCCCGCTCATGATCAGGACGAACAGGCAGACGACATTGAACCAATGCCCGATCCGCACCGGGAGGACATGGCGATAGACTCGTTCGATCGAGGCCGATTCTCGCTGCAGACAGGGTGTCATGATTTGCCTCCTTGTGCTGAAGCAGGCCGTCTGGATATGGGTCACGGCTTCCGGCGGTTCCTTACAAGCTTGCAGCAGAAGGCTCTGCAGGACGTAAATCCAATCAGGGGCAATGGCGGAGGAAAGTTAGGGTACTTCCTAGTGATAAAAGGCTTCCGTATTTTCTAGGATGCCCTTCGAGAGAGGTGGAAATCACCGAGCGAGGCAGCATGAACTGTCATCGATGCAACGGCTTGATGTTTCCCGTCGATCTTCGAGATTGGGAAGGCGGGCTCATGAATCATCAGGCTGCAGCCTGGCGCTGTTTCGCCTGCGGCGATATCGTCGATCAGCTCATCCGCATGAATCGGGATCGTCCACAGGACGATCCCGAAGAGCGGCGAAGGAGAGGGGCTCGACACCGTGTCGGTGCACGGGGCCTCTTGCGTTAAACGGACAGGTCCGGTCACGACCGATCAACGGGCCTTGCCGCGTTTGGGAACCTTCACACCGGCTTTCCGCGCCTTGGACAGACCGATCGCAATCGCCTGTTTGCGAGACTTCACCCGGTGCTTGCCGCGCTTCATATGGTCCATTTCTTCCTTGACGAACTCTCCTGCCTGTGTCGTGGCAGCCTTTCCTTGCCGTTTCGCCCGACGGGCCCGTTGTATCGTCCTTTTTTCCGGCATGAGATTCCTCCTTCATGGTATTGGGGCGTGAGCACGACTTTGATGAAGATCGCTATCCGTTGCACATATCGGATCCATTGATCCTCTACATTTGATCCTATACCTCAGCAAGAGCAATGCCTGGTCATGGCGACCATACGACAAGGGGCGAATGACCTGGCAGGCTTTCATACGGGAACGATCGACACGAAGGTCATGAGCGAGCAGGGCTTGCCGTATTCGTACAATTCTTCCCGATCAGCCCTAAGGAGAGGGTGTAGCGACAGCGGTCTGGGAACGGCCCCTATTCCGCTGTTTATTCGGGATAGATTGTCCCCTGAAAGACATTCTGTCCCGCTTGCACCGCCTCATCGTAAGAACCAAACAGGTGCGCGATCCTCTGTTTTCGGACAAGAGGCCTTATTCGTCGGTGGTGGCCCTTCGGCGCGTCTCTTGCTTGGAGTAGGGACCATATAGTGATTTCGGTCACTACCAAGGTGAAGGAGAGATTATGCAAAAGATAACGACTGCGAACCTCATCGGATATGTCCGCCGCCTTATGATGGCATCCATGGCCTCATGGGTCGCACTCGCTCAGCCTTTCCCCATGACATCAGCCGATGCATCCCGACCAGCGGATGGTGAAGCGGATCAGCTGTTGAAGGATGCCGATCAATTGCTCAAAAGCAACCGGTCGGTATTGGGAAAAGTGCAAGCCGTCACGTCCGATCAGATCAAAGTGGACGTCGGGGAAATCAATCCCCGTTTTCTCCCCCTCAAGCAGTTGCAGGAAAAAGGACTCTCTACGATCAAAGAAGGAGAGGTTCTGATCATTATGCTGAACGCCCAGAACCTTCTCGTGGATTTTCATCCGCTCGATGGAGTTTCGAGCAACCATACGATCATTCGAGGAGAGATTGCTCAGCGCCTGCCCATCGGTCAGGAGTCAGTGGTGGTCAAATCCGGCGGGAAGGATCAATCCTTTACCATCCGATCACAGGCACGGAGCAAGGTAGCGGCGATACCGATCAGGGTTCCTGCAGTCTTCCTCATCGACGAAACCAATCAGATCGCCGATGCGACGTTTACCGACCTTCGAGCCGCGAAGGAAGCGGAACAACAGCCCGAACGAAAATCTCCGACCAAAGGAGCCCACCAGCGGGTCGATGGTACGGTGACCGCGCCGTTGAGGGGAAATCGCATCACGATTCAAACCGGGAACGGCTCGGAGAAACCCTTCGAGGTGCGAGAGCTGCTTCACCGGAAGGTCGCCGGGCTGCGAAAAGGGGATGCGGTGATTCTACTGGTCGATACGGATAATAAGGTTATCGATGTGGCGATCCCCCCGGCCGCTCGATGATCCCCCGCATGCCTCCGTCGCAGGCCCGCTTAGCCGGCACCGTATTCGGCGGCCATGCCATACTGCCGGAGTTTGCGGAGCAGGGTCTTGCGATGAATGCCGAGAATCACCGCCGAACGACCGAGATCACGATCGTGAGAATCCAGGACCCTGAGAATGTGGTCACGCTCCAGCTCCTCCAGCGTGGCCCATCCCTGGGCCTGGGCCACAGTCTGTTGGGTCACCTGTTGCACCACCGCCGGCAGATCTTCGGGATAGATCACGGAATGGGGGCTCAAGGTTACGGCCCGTTCGACGGCATGCTCCAATTCACGGACGTTGCCCGGCCACCAGTATTGCACCAACAACTGCATGGCCTCCGGAGAAATGTCCGTGATGGGCGGTGTTTTCATATCGCCGTACATCTGCATGAATCTCCGGGCAAGAACGGGAATATCGTCGGACCGGTCACGGAGAGGAGGAATGTCGAGCGTGACCACGTTCATGCGATAGAACAAATCCTCTCGAAACGTGCCCGCCCTGACGAGCGGTTCAAGCAGCTTCTTCGAGGCTGCGATCATGCGCACGTCAAGGGTCTTGGAAGCGGTGCTTCCGAGCGGCCGAATCTCTTTCTCCTGCATGACGCGCAATAGTTTGCCCTGCAAGGCGAGGGAAAGGTCCGCGACTTCATCCAGGAAACAGGTGCCGGAATGGGCCTTTTCGAGGAGGCCCTTGCGGGCGGAAACGGCTCCGGTAAACGAACCTCGCTCATGGCCGAAAAGCTCGGATTCCAACAGCGTTTCGGCCAGCGCGCCACCGTCCACCGTCACGAAAGGGCCGGCGGAACGAGGACTATGTTCATGGATCGCGCGCGCGATGAGTTCTTTGCCCGTCCCGCTCTCCCCTTGCAGCAGCACCGTGCTGTCGGCCTGCGCGACACGAGCGATGGATTTGTAGACGCTCACCATGGCGGGGCTGCTGCCGACCAGGTTCTCAAACGGACATCGGCTCGTCGTAGACGCCTGCCGCTCGTGGTCCGGCCAGGGGGCCTGTTTCTGTTCGAGCGCACGGCGGGCAACCTGTCGCACCTCGTCGACGAGAAAGGGTTTGCTCAGGTAATCGAAGGCGCCGGCCTTGAGACCGTCCACGGCGGTCTTGAGCGAGCCATTGGCCGTCATCAGAACCACCGGCATGTCCCGCGCTTGCGCCCGTAATTCCGCGAGGAACGCCAGCCCATCCATCTCCGGCAGATGCAGGTCGGTCAGGATGAGATCCGGCGAGGATGTTTCCACATTTTTGTAGACGGTTTGCGGATCCGACGCGGAGGAAATCTCATATCCCTCCTTCACAAGAATATCTTGAAGAACCGCAACCGTCTCGGCATCGTCGTCTACGATCAGAGCATGCGGATGTCCGGATCTCATCGTTTCCCCCTCAAGACAGAGAACGACTCTTCTCGTTCAGCATGTACCGTACTCCGGGGGAAAAGCATGGGAACCTGGATGAAACCCTGGTCGTGAATCTAGGTGTTCCAGGGTCTGGAAGGCGAGCCGACAGACGATTATACGACCGTCTCGGAGGTCGCGAGATCAGGTCCGCCGATCACCCATCAATCATAGGCCACATCGACATAGACCTTGATCGCATTCTTCTCGGTTGTCAGGAGTTGCATCATCGCCCCATACTGCCCAAGCCCTGTCACCGGATGGGTCAGCAGTTTTGAAAGCCAACCGGGAAACTCCAACTCGGCGCGGCAGAGGTCGTAGACCCCCGCTTCAAAATACTCCCGATTGGCATTGACGGTTCCCACCATCACCTTGTTGCCGAGGACGAATCCCAGGTTGATCATGTCCGCCGGCACCTGCACGTTCCGGCCGCCGCCGGTGACGCTGGAGAGAATCAGGACACCGTTCTTCCCCAGATGTTCCATCGCTTCAAAGACGATCGGCGCAAAGCCGGTCGCCTCGAACATCAGATCAAAGGGCCCGTACCGCTCCGCCGCATCCTTGATGGAGACCTCCTGCGTCGAGACATAGCGCGCGCCGATTTCGGCGAGCAGTTCCGAGTTCCGATAGGGAGCCTGGTTCCGGCCGAAGCTCACCACCTCCAGCCCCCGCATGCGCAGCGATATGGCCGCCAGCATGCCGATCGTGCCGGCGCCCAGCACGGCGGCGCGTTTCGGCCGCCAGACCTTGAGTCGGCGTTGGGCCTCGTAGGCCTGGATGATCCCTTTTTCGATCACCGAGGTCGGCTCAAGCAACACGGCGACATGTTTCAACCCCTTGGGCACCTTGACGATGTACTCCGGCTCATCCACGAAGTATTCCGCCAGGTAGCCGTGCCGGAGATTGATGCCCCTCTCGTAATAGACCTCGTCGGTCGTCATGTCATACTGGCCGATCCGGTCGTAGAAACTGCCGCCAGGCCGGCGCACGGTCGGTACCACATAGTCCCCCGGTACGAGTTCCCTGATGTTGTGACCGACTTCCACGACCAGCCCGAGGCATTCATGGCCGATCACGAGAAAGTCGTCCCCAGGGGGCGCCTGGCCGTACTCAGCTGCGTTGATTTCCTTGTCCGTGCCGTCGACGCCGACACGCAACACTTGGACCAGTACCCCGCGCCCGTTTGAGATCTCGTGGACGGAAGGCTTGGGTAGCTCGGCGAGATGGATCGAGTTGGCTTGCCCCGGAATAACGGCCACGGCTTTCATAGCTTGCTCTCCTTACTGAAGGCCTTGGTGCGATGGCACCTGTAAGGGACAGTCGAGTGGGGACGCGCGATCTTACAGACCAGCCAGCCTAGTCCTGGTCGACGTCGACCTTGCCCCAGAAGGAGCGATGGACAGTGATCGTGTAGACGATGATGAGGCCGAACCCGATCAAAAACCACCAGAGGCCGACCTGCATCCCATACGTACCGGCGGTGGCATTGGCGATCGTGAGACTATTGCCTCGATCCGTCGTCGAGATCAGAAGGTTGGGGTAGGAGCCCCAGGCCGTGCTGGCGAGCATGGCGAGGATGAACAGGCTTGAGGCGCAGAACGAAGCCAGATCCCGATCCCTTCGTCGCAACTGGAGTGCGGCTGCCAGTGCCGCAAGGCCGGCAGCGGGAAAGAGGTACCCGATCGGATAGACGGAGTATTGCACGCGGAAGATCGGCTGGACATAGGAGATTGCGGCCAGCGCCGCGACGACCAGGCCGACGACGGCAAACCCGGCGAGCCACGCGACACACCTCGCCCGCCTCTGAAGCTCCCCGACGGTTTTCATGGCCAGATAGTTGGCGCCGTGGAGGGCGAGGATTGCGGCGCTCGCGAGCCCCATCAAGATCGTATACCAATCGAGAATGCCCGGTTCCGGTCCCGTCATCAAATCGGTCCAGAGCGGGACAAAGAAATAGCCATCTTGATTCAACGGCACGCCGCGGATCAGATTGCCCAACGCCGCCCCGAAGACGACCGCCAGCAGTGCGCTGGAGCCGGTAAACGCCAGGTCCCATAACTGCCGCCACAGCCGGTGGTCCAGGTGCGATCGCAACTCGAGGGCGAGCCCGCGGGCGATCAAGAGCCACAAGACAATGATCAGCGCGAGGTAAAAACCGCTGAACCCCGCCGCGTAGACCTTGGGAAAGGCGAAGAACAGGAGTCCGCCGGCGGCGATCAACCAGACTTCGTTGGCGGTCCAGACCGGTCCGATCGCCGCCAGGGCCCTGCGCCTGTCCGGTTCAGTACGCGCGACCAGGGGGTAGACGATGCCGACGCCGAAGTCGAAACCGTCGAGCACGATATAGACGGCCAGCATAAAACTGACGGCGCCATACCAAAAGGTTTCCATCGCGATGTGCTTTCCTGCTACGCCTGGTCGCCGCTCGGATCACCCACCGGATGAGCGTCGGCCACGCTCGGTCCATGCCGGATCGTTTCGGCGAACAAAAAGAGAAAGAGGATGCCCAGCAGCAAATACAATCCGAGAAAGCCCAACAGGGTAAACAGCGCATTGCCAGAATGGACCAGGGGCGACGTCCCATCGGCCGTACGCAGCAGACCGTAGACCAGCCAGGGCTGGCGACCGAGCTCGGCCGTCATCCAGCCGGCCGTGTTCGCAATGTAGGGAAAGGGCGCGGACAACATAATGAGCCAGAGCAGCCAGGGAGCAGTGAACAGACGTCCCCTCCACAACCACAGCAACGCGAGCCCCATGGTTGCAGCAAGAATCGTCCCCAATCCCGCCATGATGTGGTACGAGTAATACAGCAGCGGCAGGTTGTCCGGCCAGTCCTCGCGGGGAAAGGCATCGAGTCCCTTCACCTTGGCCCACAGGTCTTCATATACCAGGAAGCTGAGGGCTCTGGGTATCTCCAAGGGATTGTCGATCGTCATGGTTTCCATGTTCGGCTGACCGACCAGCAAAATACCGGCTCCGCGCTCGGTGCGGAACAGGCCTTCAAAAGCTGCGCCCTTGACCGGCTGATGCTCGAAGACCTGTCGCGCATTTTCGTGGCCGGTCGGAAAAATCATGAGCGCCGAAGCGATGGCCCCGGCGACGACGCCGGTGCGGAGGCACGTCTTGGCATGGACCATATGTTGACCCGACAGCAGGTAGAAGGCTCCCAGCGCCGCCATGACGAACGAGCCGGTCACCACTGCGGCGGTCATGTTGTGCATGTACTGCCAGAGGAGCCAGGGATTCGTCAGCAAACCGGACAGGCTGTCCACGAACAAGCGGCCGTCGGCAGCGACGCTGTAGGCCACGGGATGTTGCATCCAGGCATTCGTCGCGAGGATGAAATAGCCTGAGAGCCAGGAACCAAGGAACAGCATCAGGGCGGCAACCCACTGAATGCGCCGGCTGAAGCGGCCTTCTCCGAACAGGAGAATGCCCAGGAACGACGATTCCAGAAAAAATGCGAAGAGCCCTTCCATCGCGAGCGTCTGCCCGATGACCCCGCCGGCAAAGGTGGAAAACTTCGCCCAGTTCGTCCCGAACTGAAACTCCAGCGGAATACCGGTCACCACGCCGAAGGCGAAACTCAATGCGAAGATCTTCGTCCAGAACAGCGCGACGCAATGGTAGTGTTCCTCGCCGCTCGTCAGGGCCCTGGTCCTGAAATACATCAGCAACAGGGCCAAGCCCATCGTCAATTGTGGAAAAAGATAATGGAAGGTCGCCGTGACTGCGAATTGCAACCGGTCGTACGGCAATGCGGTTTCCATGGGGGGAGACCTTACCACAGTCAGGCGCTAGGAGCGCGCATGGTCTCTGGCGCCTTGAAAGAACGGCGGGCTGAGGCAGAAGGATCACCGTTGGACGAACCGTCCTCGCAACGAAAGCCGCAGCTCGGGCGAGGGCGCCATATAAGGGAGGCCTTTCAGCGCCTCGCGCACGAGCCTGATCTGTTCGACATATGCGCGGCAAGCGGCACAGGCTGCCACATGGACCGTCATGCGGACCTGGCAGGAGCCCTGGAGACGCGCATCGAGATAGGCCGATGTCCATGCGGCGGCCTCGCGACAGGTCACTGCCGCTGCGCCCTCATGAGACGGATGGTGATTCATAACGGAGGCCTCCGGTAACATGGTCTACCCCTGAGTCTCCCCTCCCGAACATTCCTTACATGCCTCGGTTATCCTCAGCCTATACCTCACCCTCGCCCTTCCCCTACGTAGGCTTCGACCGCTTGCCGCACCCGCTCCCTGGCGCGATGCAACCGCACATAGAGATTCGTCTCCGTGATCTTCAACAACTCGCAGATCTCTTTCGACTCCAGACCTTCTACATCACGAAGCACAAGGACCTCCTTCAATGTCACCGGTAAGGCATCGATGGCCTGTTGCATCGCCGCCACGACCTGTTGGTTGGCCAGAAGGGTCTCCGGCGTCCGGTCATCCCAGGGTTGCGGCGGCAGGGCCCACCGTCCGGCCCATTCTCCCATCTGATGAAACCGTGAGGGATCCACGGCTTCTTCCTGTTCGTCATCGTGGGATTCGAAGGCCGAGAACGTCGTGTGGCGCTTCTCGCGCACGCCGCGGTCCTTCGCCTTGTGAATCAGAATCCCGAAAATCCAGGTCCGCAGCGACGACCGGCCCTCGAATCGATCCAGGCCTTCGATGACCGCCATCCAGGTGTCCTGGACCACTTCCTCCGCCGTTTCACGGTCCGCCACATGGCCCATCGCCATGCGGATCAGCGCGCCATGATGTTTGACGACCAACTCGTCGAAGGCCGCCGCATCACGCTGTCGAAGCCGGGCAAGCAATTGCTGCTCGCTATCGATCGGACCGGGCTCCGGCATGCGCGATCCATTCAACATTCGGTACTGAGTCTGTGCCGACGAGTTTTCCTGGGTGATGGCAATGGCGTTCATGACCGACCTCCTGTCTGCAGCAGCTCCATCACGAATCCAGGAGCGCCGATAAGTGTGACCTGTTTGCGAGGCAGGCTTTTCATCACCTCGATCCCTCGCTGGTCCATAAAATCCACCGCGGCACAATCCAACTCGACCTGACCGTGGTGCAGCAGCGCCGCCCTGCATTCGCGATCGAGGAGCGCGGCCCACTGGTCGATGATCTTGCCTTCGAGCTTGAGAACGACCGTCTGCCCGTTTCGTTCTGCCGTCGTGATTTTCAACATCTGTCGCGCTCCCTTCTGCGTGGGCTATTCAGCAAGGCCCATGCCGAATGGATCGAGGAGGAGCAAACACCGGCTAAGGCAGTGAAACACTTGAAGAATGGATCTTCCTGAAGCATGACAGGGCGCAGAGGCAATGGGGATTCTCAACAGAGGTTCCCAATATGTTGGGACGTTCACGAAATGTTGGGATTTGGAGTCGTCGCTCGTCGTCCGTGAAGCGTATCTCGTCAGAGAATAAGAGCGGATGGCTGACAGCTGATGGTTTATGGCGGGAAAGAAAGAAAGAAAGAAAGAAAGAACGGGAACCACAACTCCGAACGACGCTTCACGAGAGACGCTCTTCAGACCGGTCGAGAGATACCGAGCTTTTTCATGCGCGCTTCAAGCGTGGTGGGATTGAGTCCGAGAATTTTGGCTGCGCCCTTGTCGCCGCTCACGCGCCAATTGGTCTGGACCAGGACGGCAATGATATGCGCGCGCTCCACCTCTTCCAATGTGGCCGCCGGTCCGACGCCGGTCGTGGCCGGCTCCTTCGGCATCCAATCGCCCAATTCGAGTTCACGGCCCTGGCTCAGAATCACCGCGCGCTCGATGACATGCTCCAATTCACGGATGTTCCCCGGCCAAGGGTACTGCTTCAGCATCTCCATGGCCTTGGCCGGCACCGACTCGACCTTCTTGCCCATCGTCGCGGAAAATTTTTTCACGAAATAGGACACCAACAGCTGAATGTCCTGCGTCCGATCACGCAATGCCGGGAGCTGGATCGGAAACACCTTCAACCGGTAGAAGAGGTCGGACCGGAATCGCCCCTCGCGCACTTCCCTATCCAGATCGCGATTCGTGGCAGCGATCACGCGCACGTTCACCTTCAACGTCTTCGTGCTGCCCAACCGCTCGAACTCGCCTTCCTGCAACACACGCAGAAGCTTCGTCTGCAACTCCAGCGGGATTTCACCGACCTCGTCCAGAAAGATCGTGGCACGATCGGCCAGCTCGAAACGGCCGACCTTCCGCGCGAGCGCTCCGGTGAAGGCTCCCTTTTCATGCCCGAACAGTTCGCTCTCGATCAACCCGGCCGGAATTGCCGCACAGTTGACCTTGATCAGCACCCCTTCTTTCCTGTGGCTCAAATGGTGGATCGCGCGGGCGATCAACTCCTTGCCGGTGCCGGTTTCGCCGGTAATCAGCACGGTCGCATCGGTCGACGCCACCTTCTCGATCGCCTGGAACACTTTCTTGATGGCGCTCGAAGTGCCGATAATCTCGTCAAAGTTGTGTTCGGTCTTGATTTCCTCCTGCAGGTAGACGTTCGCCGCCTCCAAACGGGCCTTCTCCTGTTCCATGAGCACGCGTTCTGTAATGTCGACGAACATCGTCCGCGTGTAGGTGCCGCCTGGATCGGGCTTGGACCACCACTGAATCCAGAGCGGCTTGCCGTTGTCCTTGCGCCGCAGTTCAAGCACGACGCCGCTGGTGTCGGTGCCGCGGCCGATGGACGCGAACGCTTCTTTGAGACGGCGCTGAGCATCCGGCGTATCCGGCACGAACGAGCTGCCGTAGGTGCCGGCGACCTCTTCCGGCGTGATGCCCAAACTGCGCATCGCGGCCCGATTGGCTCGGATAAAACGAGAATCCAGCCCTTCGTTCACATAGGCGATCGGCGCCTCGTCGAAGAGGTCGCGGAGCCGTTCCTCGCTTTCTGCCAGCGCCTGGATCCCCTCGCGCCGCAATTTCTCGTGGGCGAGACAATTGTCCAGGGCCACCGCCACGGCACCGGCCACTTGATCGAGGAACTCCCTGCTGAGGTGATCGTAGGAGCCTTTCTCCTTCGTCATGAAGAACAGCGCGCCCAGGCTGTTTCCGCCGCTCACCAACGGGAGCGCGCAGAGCGATTCCATGCCCGTGCTCGACATCACCTGGAACGTCACCGGAAAACGTTCCCGGAACTCATCACAGGAGGATGCTACGTACCACTGCCGAACCCGGATCACCCAATCGCAGGCCGTGCCTGCCGCAGGCAACAGGGTCGGTTGCGTCGAGACCCCCTCCGCCGGATGCTGAGAAAGGATATGCCCCTGGAGCCTGTCGCCCTGGATCGGCAGCTCGATCCCGAACCGTTCGGTCGGCACCACCTTCTTCAAGCAGTCGGCCAGCGCGCCGAACAGTTCATCGCGATTCAAATGGCGGCTGATGGCGCGATTGATCTCGAGCAGGGTGCTGAGTTCCACGTTCAGACGATGGACGTCTCTATAGGCATGTTCGCGTTCGAGTTCCGCGCCGGCCCGGGCCGCAAGAATTTTCAGGATCCCCATGTGATGGGGCTGGAGATACAGCGGTTTGTCGTCGATCACCGCCAGATGTCCGAGCATGTCGCCCGCGGCATCGCGGAGCGGCACGCCGACATAGCCTTCAGCCGCCAGCGACACCAAATCGCGATCCTCGGGGAACAATGTTTGAACCCGTTCCGGATAGGAGCAGACTTCGCCGCCCACGACAGGCTCGCAGGGTGTCCCTTTCAGTGGATAGGCGACGTTGTCGCCGAACGCATTGTTCCTCCAAAACGCCAAGGTTCGCACATGGGTCTTCGCGGCATTCGTGCATTCCGCGACGAACGCATACCGGACCTGGAGGGTCAGGGCGAGATGGCGGACGAGGAGCTGAAAGAAATCGGTGCCGGTCGCGGAAGCAGTTTCCTCGGTCGCGATACGGAGGATTTCTTCGGCCTGCTTGAACTCGGTGATATCGCGTGAGACGGCCAGCAGCTTCTCCGGCCGGCCCTCCGCATCCTTGATGGCGTTGACGACAACGTCCCACCAGCGGGGTACCTTGGTCTGTGTGGTGGAGAAAAAGCCGACGAACCGGCCGACCCCGCCCTGACGAGCCGCCTCGACGGCCTGCCGGGCCGCCTCCTTGTCCGCGCCCTGCCAGAACTCGATCCATGAAGTGCCGACGATCGGTCCCACATCGCAAATTTCCAGCGCGGCCATCCCGCCGGCGTTCATCGAGAGGAGCCGACCGTCAAGATCGAGAATTTTGATGCAATCGCGGCTGCCTTCGATGAGGCGGGTTTTGAATTCTTCGCTCTCGCGGAGGGATTCCAGCGCGGACTTGAGCGGTTCCTTTTCAGGGTCTGCGACCAGAGGGGTCATGGAGGGCCTCGCAGGCGGGTGCAAGCCTAGCACCTTCCCCTACAGACCAGCAAGCCCGGCGGCTCGGCAGATTGACTTCGATCGGGGGAGATGAGCGTCAGAACGGCGGGCGGAAGAGGCTTCCCGCAGGCCGGGCAGACTGCCGGTTCAGCCGGTTGTGTCCTCGTAGGTGCGGCAGTCGTCGCCGGCCCAAACAACAGCTGGGCGAGTCGGGACGAGCGATGTCGCTTCAACCACATCGGCAGGAGCAGGAAGACGGTCACCAGGAAACAGCCGGCTCCGATGAGCAACCATTGAGCGGAGGCGACCGAACTGCCCAGGTAGGTAAAGGCAAACGTGGGAGGAACCATGCCCGCGATGGTCGCCAGCGAAAAGGTCCGCAGCGAGATCGTCGTGAACCCTGCCCCGTAGCTCACCACGTCGAATGAAAACACGGGAATCAACCGGGCGAGAAAGATCAGCAGCCCCAGATGGTGATCCGAACATTTCTCGCAAAAGATGGCGTCGACCCTGAGCAGGCGGGAGATGCCTTCCCTACCTAACGCCCGCCCGATCATGAAACTCAGGATGGCCCCGATGGCGGCCCCGGCGACGGCATAGGCAGTTCCCAGCAACGGGCCGAACGCGGCGCCGGAGGCAAGGTCCAACGGCAAACTCGGAATCGGCGGGATGATCACCGCCATGGCCATCGAAACAATCAACATCACCGGCCCCCAGGGGCCTATCGATTGAAGCAGGTCGGCAAGACCTGAGGGGTTGAGCGCCCGTTCGAAATCGATTTGCCAGGCGATCACCACCGATCCGGCCAGCGCCAGTAACAGGAGAAGCATCTTGAGCGTGCGCGCCATCATTCGGCCACCTTGGCCGACGCTTTGACCGTCGGCCAGTTCCTGTCCGCTTTGGAGATATACCCGGGGACATCCTCTTGCCAGAGCGTGCGCACGCTCAGACTATAGTTCAGGTAGAGTTTGCCATCCACGATGGTGAAGGCCTCCGGGGCCGTCGCGGCTTTATACCCCTTTGCCATTCCATAGGCGCAATAGCCGCCGTACTGAGGCGCATACCGTTCAGGTTGGGCGGCAAACGCGTCTCGGTTTTCCGCCGAGGCGAACTGAAAGTTTGAACCGTGGTATTCGCTGATGTAGGCCGACGAGCCTTGGACCGGTTTGTGCTCCGTGAAATAGGCCACCGGATCGTAGCCGCGGATCGCCGCGCCGTTTTTCGTGAAGAGCTCTCCGGCGACGGCGATGCCGGCAAAGCACAACAGACTCAGGAAGATCAATAGCGAGGACGAGACAAGATTGCGTGGCGGTGCAGAGACCATGGCGCCCCCTTTTTTTTCGTTACCGTTCAACAATCTGCAGCACATGTCCATCCGGATCCCGCACCATGAATCCTTTCGTGAATCCCAGGAGTCCGTCAGGCAACGCGGCAATCGCCGAGGACACGAAGGTCGCATGGGGACGAAGCCGGCCGGCCGCCGCTTCGGTATCGGGGACGACCAGCGTTGTTTGCCAATGCCACAGATCGGTCGGATGAGAGTCATTCGGGATCGGCCGTCCTCCGGTCGGCAGTTCATATTCGAGAAACTCCACGCCGGGTGGACCCATTCGAGGAGCCAGGCCGGTCACGCGCGTACGGGCTCCGGGTAGACTGTCGAGATACTGTTGGGTCGACCCCATATTGAGGGTCCCGCCGACGACCGTCATCCCGAGCAGGTCTCGATAAAACTTCGCGCTGTTCTCCGTGCTGCGCACGGTCATGGCCGTATGGTCGAGGCCCAGGAATAGTTCAGCCCCCGCGGCATGCCAGCGCGGATGGCCCTTGCCTTCAGGGAACCAGAGCAGTTCGAGACTATGCCCGTCCGGATCGCGAAACTTGATGGCCTTGATACCGGCGGCTGCTACATTCGAAGCAGGAATCGTCTGCGGACGCGGCGAGATCTGCCGGACATGGTGCTTGCGCAACTGCGCCCAAGCCGCTTCCATGTCGCGCACGACGATCGCGACATGTTGGAACCAGAGATCGTTGCTGTAGGACGGCACCGGGATGGGTCGCACATCAGGAGGGGACAGAAATTCCGTCAACTCCATCTGCTGTTCGCCGAGTTGCATGCGGACCACGCGGGCCCGCACGCCGAAGACGCCCCAGAGCTGATCGTATTCCGGTCCATCCACCTCAACATTGCCGACTTGCTTGAACGTGAGCACATCACGGTAGAAGGCGATCGACCGGTCCATGTCTGCGACGGTGAAACCGACGGCAGCGACAGATTGGACGGCGACCGGCCTTCCATTTGCCTGCCGGGCAAGCACGGGCATAGTGAGAAACACAGTTGTGACGGCAAGGCAAGCGATGAGTTTGAACGAATCAGGTTTCATAAAACCTTCGCCGGATTGCCCCTCTCCTTCATCCTTCCCCCTCAGGGGAGAGGGAAGGGTAAGGGGTGGTGCGCTTCACGGGATACGCTTCACTTGAGTCGCTCGAGCAAATGCTCCCCGACTCTCAAGGCATTCGCGATGATCGTCAGCGACGGATTCACCGCTGAGCTCGACCGGAAGAAGCTCGCATCCACGACGTAGAGGTTGTCGAGGTCGTGCGCCTTGCAATTCACGTCGAGCACGGAGGTCGTCGGATCGCTGCCGAACCGCACCGTGCCGCACTGGTGGGCCGTGCCGGCGATCGGAATCTTCTTACCGAGATAGAGATGCGTCGGCAGCAGATGTTCTTCGCAGCCGAGATGGTTGAGCATGCTCTTGAGCTTGGCCGCCAAGCGGCGATGAGCTTCGAGATTGTTTTCCGTATAGGCCAGCGTAATGCCGCCGTCCTTGCCGACCAGCACGCGATTGTTCGGATCGGGCAGGTCTTCGGAAGTCATCCAGAAATCGAGCGAATGTTTGGCGACCACATCGAGGGCGAGACCAGGCGCGAAGGCCGGCGCACCGGCCCGCAGTGAATCCAGGTCCTGTTTGCCGATCATCGAAATGTGACCCATCGGATAGTCCCACTCCGCCGACGCGTGATAAAAATCGTTCAAGCCGATGGTCTTTTGAAAGACGGTCGGGTTGGGCCGCTTTGAAATCGCCAGCATGGCCGAGTTGTTGTGGCACATGTAGTTTCGTCCAACCTGACCGGAGGAGTTGGCGAGGCCGTTCGGATGTTTGTCGTTCCCGGACTTCAGCAACAGCGCCGCCGAGTTGATCGCGCCGCAAGAAACAACCACGATGTCGGCTCGGTACGTTTCCATCAGTCCGTTTCGCTCTACCACAACCTCGGTGACCTCTCGCCCAGATGGGCTTGTCTCCAATCGAATGACCAATGCACCGGTGACCAGCGACACATTCGGATACTTCAACGCCGGATCGACACAGACCACCTGCGAGTCCGCCTTGGCATTGACCAGACAGGGAAAACCGTCGCAGGTGTTACAGCGAATACAGGCACCGCGCTCCGGTTGTTCCTCGTCGCGGATGACACCGACCGGCAGGTGAAAGGGTCGGTAGCCCATCTTTTGCCAGTCCTCGTGCAGTTCCTGGATGCGGGGCTCATGCGTGAGCGCCGGATATTTGTAGGGTGCACTGGCCTGCGGTTCCGTCGGATCTTCGCCGCGATTGCCATGCACGTAGTACAGGTGCTCTGCCTGGGTGTAATAGGGTTCCACGTCTTCATATCGAATCGGCCATTCCGGAGAAATGCCGCCGTGGTGCTTCACCTCGCCGAAATCCTGTGCCCGCATGCGCAGCAGCGCCGCGCCATAGACCTTGCTATTGCCTCCGACGTTGTAGTGGATGCCGGGATGGAACGGGCCGCCATGCTTGTCGTACCAGGTTTCCTTGGCCTTGTACTTGTTGTCGATAAAGACCGTCTTGGAACTCCAATTGTCCTTTTCACGCGGCAGGTAGCCACCACGTTCCAGCAACAGGATCTTCTTGCCCGACGGTGCCAGTTTGTAAGCGAGGGTGCCCCCGCCGGGGCCGGTGCCGATGATGATGATGTCGTAGTGGATGGACATGGTGGGTAGTCGGGGAACGGGACGTGATCTTACAGAGCGGAGGGGGTGGCACGGATTGATCCCCTGTGCTCACGGAACGCGCACACCAGGCAGATCAAATCGTTAAGGCAAGGGCGGTGATGGCGAGATAAATGCAGGCCGGTTGTTTCGTCATTGCACGATCGGTATCCTAGTTCGGCAGGCGGAGTGATACGGAGCGAAAGGAGTGAGGCGTGATGCGTGAACGACGACAGAACAACCGGGGACAGGTACAGACGATCGGCAGGCTCGCCGTCACGGCGGTACTGTGCCTCACGGCATGGACCGCCCATGCGGACCAACCGCCCGCGCCGTCGGCGAAGGCAGACGATCGCGTGCCGCTGTTTTCGGACCTCGGCACCCTGCACCACCCGATCACGACGGTCTCCACCCAAGCGCAGCAGTATTTCGACCAGGGGCTGCGGCTGGTCTTCGCATTCAACCACGAAGAGGCGATCAATTCGTTCCGGGAGGCAGCCAGGCTCGACCCGCAGGCCGCCATGCCCCATTGGGGGATCGCGCTTGCGCTGGGGCCGAACATCAATCTGCCGATGGCCCCGGCGCTGGAGAAGCAGGCGGTGGACGAAGTCCAGACGGCGGTGAAGCTCGCGGAGCGGGTGACGCAGCAGGAGCGGGCCTATATCGAGGCGCTTGCCACCCGCTATTCCACCGCGCCCGGTGCCTCTCGCGCGAAGCTGGATGCAGCCTATGCCGGTGCGATGAAAACGCTGCGGCAGCGGTATCCGGACGATGCGACCGCCGGCACGCTCTACGCGGAGGCGCTCATGGATCTGCAGCCCTGGGATTACTGGACGCTCGATGGCAAGCCGAAGGGCCGGGCCGAGGACATCGTGGCGACGCTCGAGCAAGTGCTGACGATCAACCCCAACCATCCAGGCGCCTGCCACTATTACATCCACGCGGTGGAGGCCTCGTCCCGCCCCGAGCGGGCGCTCCCCTGCGCAGAACGGCTGGCGACGCTGGCTCCGGGCGCAGGCCATCTCGTGCACATGCCGGCCCACATCTATCTCCGGTTGGGGCTCTATGAAAAGGCGGCGGAGCACAATGCCCATGCGGTCGCGATCGATCACGAGTACCTGGAACATCGCAAGCTCTCGGGCATCTATCCGGTTGGCTACTATCCCCACAACGTGCATTTCCTCTGGGCGGCCCTCACGATGGAAGGCCGGAGCAAGGAAGCGTTGGAAGCGGCGCGCAAGCTCACCGGCATGGTCCCGTGGGAGTTGGCGCAGAAAGAGCCGGCAATGGAAGAGTTCACCCCGACCCTGACCTTCGCGCTGGTGCGATTCGGGCAGTGGAACGAGTTGCTGGCCCTGCCGAAACCGCCGGAGGAACTGTCCTATACGACGGTGATCTGGCGTTACGGTCGGGGCGTGGCCTTGGCTGCCACCAAGCGGTTCGGCGAGGCGCAACGGGAGCATGAGGCGCTGGCCGACGCAATTGGTCGCCTGCCGGAAGGCCGCACGGTCGGAGTAGTGCCCGTCATCCAACTGGCGAGGATTGCCGAGTTGGTGCTGTCGGGGGAGATCGCTGCGCGCCAGGGGCGGTTCGACGTCGCGATCAAAACGTTGGAAGAGGCGACAGCCCTGGAAGATGCGGTGCGCTACTACGAGCCGCCGCTCTGGCACATTCCGTCACGCCATTCGTTGGGGGCGGTACTGCTCCAGGCAGGACGCGCAGCGGATGCGGAAAAGGTGTACCGACAGGATCTCCGGCAGCATCCCCGCAACGGCTGGGCCCTGCTCGGATTGGAGCAGAGCCTGAAGGCGCAGAAGAAGGAAGGAGAAGCAGCCGCCGTGCACAAGGAATTGCAGCAGGCCTGGACGCGGGCGGATATCACACCGGTAGGGTCGAGGTTTTGAAACGGCCCCACCCTCGCATTCGGATTTGCTTGCACGGAAGCGACTGTTCAATGAGGAGGCTGGCCCGGCTGATCCGATAAAGGCACCAGGCTCGCAAGACTCTGCCGCTTCACCGACTCGGCGGCGCACACATCATTGATGTTCCTTATCCGTCGCATCGTGCGCCCTCATCCATCGGCAAGTATGGTGCCCTCGCCTACGCGAAGGCACGACTAAGGTCGGCCTTGAGTGCGGGAACTGTCGCCACCACTTTATCCAGGAAGTGGCGATGCCGTTTTCCCAAGGTCACAAGGGCGGCAGTAACGGGGCGCATCCATCCATGTCCTCGCTTGCGCAAATCTTGCCAAGCGAGGGCGAGATCGCCGGGACGATCTTCAACTAATACCTCGATCAATTGAACGGCCTGATGGAGGTCTTTCTCGGCCTTGGTCTGACTCGATAGCTCGCGTGATCCCGATACGAGAAGTTTGTGGAAGGCATATCGTGCGGAGTTGGGCACGTTGACAAGCACGCCTCCACTGGTGATGACCGCCCCCTGCACGGCACTCTCCAACAAGTAGTCGAGAAACTTCAGGGGTTGTGCCGCCACCCGAAACCGGTTGATGAACACCGGATGGTCGCGCCGCGCCCCGTGCGCGGGTGTGAGAAAGTCCACACGAATGGCCTGTCCCCGAACTTTGAAGGCAGTCGACGGTTGCTTGGCATTGAGTGCGGGGATGGGAAGAAAGCCCATTTGAAGGCTCTGAAGTACTTCGGGGACATCCACCTGGAGGTCTGGTACGACGATCCCCATTCGATCGGTGCCCGCACTATCGATATCCTGCGTTTTGAGGTGAGGGCTGTCCCACCGCACACCTAGCAGATTCCCTAGGACGGCGAACGCGTGGGTTCCGATCAAGACCCCGCCCAAATGAAAGACCCCGGAATCGGCTAGGGCTTTCAAGACTCTCGCAGAGGCTGCGTCGGTGAGGAGGGCCTGGCCGGCTCGAAGGTGGCCGATAGTCGCTGAAGCCGCTCGGTGTCGGAGTTGCGCTCGGAACGGCCCCGAGCATAGGTCTCCACCACCTCCTCGAGTGCCGGAGATTGTTTTCCCACATAGACTTGGCGTGACACGCCTCCCGGATCGGAATATTGAAAGTAGTAGTACAGTTCGCCTTTGACGGATTTTGTCGTAAAACAACCCGGCACGTAGCCGATCGTGCGATGCGCATGCATCGCCACCAGCTGTTCCAGGAATTCGGCATATAAGGTTTGAGTCTCGGGCGGCAGGCGTTGCACGACTTGGAGAATCCTTTCAGTTATACGCAGGATACACGGAAGCTGCGTATAACTCAAACTGCCCTTTATATGCGTGGCCGGCATCCGCGGGCTATTGACTTGTTCTTCCTGCTCCCATCCGTGAACAAGCCGACAACGCCTTTGAACTGCTGAAAGGGAACCGGGAACGGGAACCGGGAACGGTGATCGTACGTTGTCGGTGCGCCGTTGCATCACGATATGACTGCTTCGTTGCCGGACGATGCGGTTCACGCGGATATGTAGCCGTGGTGCTTATTCAACCCAGATCAGGTCGAAAGCGAGCGTCTCTGCTGCCTCACGTTGTCTGGCATCGGCGGTGATGAAGGGAATGGTCAGGCTCGAAGCGGCCTGGAATGTGAGCGCGGATGCGACGTGCAGGGCATCGAGGGTTCTGAGCCCTGTTTTCCGGACCAATTCTTCGGCTTGGCTCAGTACGATCGGTCCGACTTCCACCAATTCCCAGTAGGCCCTGTCTTTATGGAGCCTTGACCGGATGGCAAGGAAATCGCGCTGGGTCAGGTCGCCCGCTGCGCGCCTGCGGCCTAGTGCGGAGAGGACTTCTACCGCGGCTACGGCTGAAGAGAGGAACCGATACCGCTGGAGCAGTTTTCGTGCGGCGGTGGAGCCGTCTTCTTTGACATATCGTTTCACCAACACGCTGGTATCGAAGTAGGCCCACCGCGTCCCGGTCACCGTTCATCCCTTTCTTCACGAACGGTCAGGGACACCGGCACGCCTCGTACCGGTCGAGGACTCCACGGCGGAAGGACTCCTCGCCTGGACGCCGGACGAAGTAAGCCCGCGGCCTCAAGCCTCTGAATGGTGGACTCCGCCTCGTCGTCCTTTCGGATTGGTCTGACAAGGGCCAGGGGTTTGCCTCGTTCGGTGAGCAGAATCTCTTTCCCGCCCCTGACCGCTTTCATCAGTTTTGAAAACTGCCGGTTGGCATCACGGAGACCGACTTGCATGGAAGCGCGGCCTTTCCAAAATGTAGTGACATCACTACCATATGTGGGACGGGACCGTCCTGTCAAGTTTGTACCCCTAAGGTGGGCAGGGACTTTGACGAACACGAGGATAAGCCGACATCTCTCGGCGTCCGGTCGACACCTATTCGGAATCTCCCGGACCGGCGGCACAAACTCGAGTGGCCATGTGTGTCGTTGCTCTGAGCCGATGGCCAGACCTGTGAACCCTTAAGAGGAAGCCTCCATTTCCCGCCGCGAGACGTCCTTCCCCCCACCGCTCACGGTTCACGGTCGGCTCGACCTCACCGCTGTGAAGCCGGGAAACGGGGCTCACTCGGGCTGCGTTACCGGCGGGACAACGAGCGACAACCGATGGCCTACTCGGCACACGCTGCAGTTTGGCGCTTCAACGCTTTGTTCTCGGCTTCCAATTCGGCAAGGCGATCACGTAGCGGCAGCACAAGTGCATCGACTTCTTTTTTTCGTAAACTTCGGTTGAATGTGCTGTCGGTAATTGATGTCGCTTGCTTCGACATGAAAGCGGATGGTCCGTTCCGGTTTTCCCTTGTAGCCCGCACCAGTGAGGTGCTTCACGAGGCGCGGATCACTACCGACAACCTCGGCCGTTCCCCAAATTTTGACCCGGGTTTGGCCGGCGTAGTCCATGAGAAATAAAAAACGTGATTGTTTTCGGCCAGGTTCCCGTTCGTACTGCTTACGTGACCCCAGAAGACGGTCCCTTTCGATCACAAGTCTGAGGGCTTCTTGTCCTTTATCGTGACCCAGTTGGCATCTCCTTTCTTGATGTAGCCGGGGATGTCCTTTTCCCATTTCTGCTGGATTCCTTTGTCCAGATTCAAGTAGAGCTTTCCTTCGACGATCTTCCAGACCTCAGGGTCCGCAACGAATTTCTTTCCGACACCAAGCCCATAGGCGCAATAGCCTCCATAGGCCGGCAAATATTTCTGCGGGTTCGCCTCGAACATCTTTCGATGTTCGGCCGTCGCGAAGGCATAGGTCACTCCATCGACGACGGTGACGTGAAAACCGCTTCCGCGCACCGCCTTGCCATCGGTGAAATAGGCCACCGGATCATACCCGCCAATTCCCGGCGTGCTGTGGCTGTAGTCTTCCGCAAAGACTGACACCGAGCCCATACTCGCGACGAGCATCATGGTGGCGACCAAAAATCTGGTTACGATTGTCATGACATCCCCCTTCTCCATGTGGTTACTCCGTCTTCCGCCTGTCACCGCCATCGTCGACGGCCCTGCGCTCAACTACAACTCTGATTCAGACCTTTCACACCACCTCTGGCCCCTCCTCCATTCCCGCCGACCCTTCCAATCCAGGTCCATAGACCTACCAGTTGTTTCGTCGCCTCAGGACGACGGTTCTTACAGGCTGATGATTATGAATGGAGTCGGATCAGAACGGCGGCTGGGGTCATTGAACGCCAGGTCCGGCAATTCCCTGTCGGGGGCAAGAGACAGGGCCCCGTTTCGCGACGCGCGGCGGCGTTGACTTCTCTTCCCAATCACCACAGACTGAGGGCAGCAGTGATTCGAAGGGGCCCTCTCTATGCCTCCGATATATTTGGCCTTGCCGTTTTTTCGGTGGGCGGCTCGGGGCCAAGTTGATCGAGGTGCCGGTGGCACCGATGACGAAGAGCGAGACGAAGACCTGCCAAGAGGGAGCCGGATAAGTGCAACTCGAATGAAATGAATCGGCAACCCATTTCGCGAGCGGCCACAGAAGACCGCTCGAACAAAGGAGCATGCCTATGACGCCTGAAGACGCATCGGTGGGTCGTCTCCTTTCCCGCCGGGAAGTTGTAACCTTGTTGGGCGCCACCGGAACGCTCTGGCTCATGGGCGGCAGTCTGTTTCCGAGACGGGCTGTTACAGCCATACATGGTCCATCCTGTGTGGTCCGACCGGAACAGACCGAAGGGCCCTATTTCGTCGACGAGCGCTTAAACCGGTCCGACATTCGTTCGGATCCGAGCGACGGACACATCATACCCGGCACGATGCTCACCTTGACGGTGCTGGTCTCGCGTCTCGGAGCAGGAGATTGTCGGCCGTTGGAGGGTGCCCAAGTAGACATCTGGCACTGCGATGCACTGGGCATCTACTCGGACGTGAACGACCCGTCCTTCAAGACGCTCGGCCGGAAATTTTTGCGCGGGTATCAGATCACCGATGCGAAGGGCGAGGCCCAATTCGTCACCATCTACCCAGGCTGGTATGAGGGCAGAACGGTGCACATTCACGTCAAGATTCGCACCGAACCCCAGGCTAAGCGTAGCTATGAGTTCACGTCGCAAATGTACTTCGACGATGGACTCACGGATCGCATCCATGCCGATCAGCCCTATGCCGCAAAGGGTCGGCGCAACGCGCGGAATCAGGATGATCGCATCTTCCGTCGCGGCGGCGATCAACTCATGCTGGCTCCGACGGCCACGGCCGACGGCTATGCAGCCACGTTCGCGATCGGCCTGCAACTTCCCTGAACACACAACATCCCTCTCGGTGAGCCGGCCTCCATCGATGCCACATTGTTGCATGAGCGGCGATTGAGTGACTACATCACCGCAGCCATACCCCTACCCTGAATCGCCGGGATTTCTCCATTCCGTTGACAGCCTTTTTGTTCGACCGTAGCCTGGGTCTCGATGCCATTCACAGGGTGAGGTAACGATGAAGCTTCCACGGAAACAAGCAGCCGTCATCAATGACGCCATCGCCCAGTGGACGCACGACGGTCTCCTGCCAGCCGTTCAAGCCGCGCAGCTGGCGGCAACGATCGAGGTGCAGACCTTCGACTGGCGACGCCTCGCGAAGTATTCGTTCTGGGTGGCCCTCATCTCCATCGTCACATCGGTCAGTGCGGCGCTCTCGGATCGTTTGTTGATGGAACTCCTCGCCCGACTGTTCCAGGCGCCGGCCATGGTGAAGTGTCTTGGACTTTCGGCGCTCGCCGCCGGGCTCTATTGGTGGGGCCTGAAGCGCCGTGCACAGGATCCGGACCGCGCCTACCGCAATGAAGCGATTCTGCTGTTAGGGGTGCTGGCCACGGCGGGAGCGATTGCGCAACTCGGCGTGGCATTGGATACCGGCAGCGGACATTTCTCGATCCTGCTCCTGCTGTCGTTTCTCGTCTACGCCCTGCTTGGCCTGGCGATGGACTCGACGCTCATTTGGACCTTCGCCCTTGCTGCTCTGGGAGGGTGGATGGGCACGGAAACCGGCTACAGGTCCGGCTGGGGCGCCTACTATCTCGGCATGAACTACCCGCTCCGATTCGTGTTGTTCGGCGGCCTGCTCACGACCTGCGCGCTGGCGCTTGAAACAGACCCCTGGGCGAGCCGTTTTTTCCGTAGCACGCTCGCGATGGGTCTGCTCTACCTCTTGATCGCCCTTTGGATCATGTCGATCTTCGGCAACTACGGCGACCTGCATCAATGGGAACGGGCCAGACAGATCGAACTCTTCCACTGGTCGCTCCTGTTCGGCCTGGTGGCCTGCGGGGCCGTCTATCATGGCTTGAAGCACGACAATGGAATGACGAAGGGGTTCGGCTTGACATTTCTATTCATCAACCTCTACACACGATTTTTCGAACTGTTCTGGAATTCGCTCCACAAGGCTCTCTTCTTCGCACTGTTGGGAGTCAGCTTTTGGTATTTGGGCAGCAAGGCCGAGACGATCTGGAATGTCGGCCGGCGTGAAACTTCCTGACCATTCCTCCCTCATTGGTTCTCGACATCCATCTTCGCGGCAGCTCCCTTAGTACGTAGCGCCTTTCGTCGTGAGTCTGATTCGATAGACCGACGTCCCGCCTGTGACGAACAACGTACGGCCGTCTTCGCCCCAGGCAACGTTGGATGTGGGCAGGCCCGTTTCAATCGTACCGAGCAGGGTTCCGTCGGAGGCGATCACGCTGAGGCCGCCCGGTCTTGCACCGAAGATGTTTCCCTGTTGATCTACCTTGAAGCCGTCCGGGCCGAAGAACGGATCCTGCCTCCAGCGGGTGGCATCGAAGAAGACGCGGCCATTGGCAACGGTTCCGTCAGCATGTACATCGTACGCCAACCAGGCCGCCCGCTTTGGATCGACATCGGAGACATAGAGCGTCTTTTCATCGGGTGAGAAGGCAATGCCGTTCGGTGCAGCGATGTCCGTGATCAGCCGCGTGACGGTGCCATCTCTCGAGATTCGATAGACGCCTTGCACCGGAGCCTTTTGCGGATCGTTGAAGGCGCGAGGGAGCCCGAACGGAGGATCGGTAAAATAGAGATCGCCGTTGGACTTGAACACGAGATCGTTCGGGCTGTTGAACCTGTACCCATCATAGCGGTCGGCCAGCGCCGTGATGTTACCGTTCCCTTCCAATCGCCCGATCTGCCGGTCGCCATGGCGGCAGAGGAAGAGTCTGCCGTTTGCATCGAACGTGAGCCCGTTTGAGCCTGGCTCCTTGCCAGTGAATGGCGCTGCACCGCTATAGCCGCTGTTGTTGAGAAAGACGCTGACACCCTCGCCGGGCTTCCAGCGATACACCGCATTTGCCGGAATATCTGAGAAGAGCAGATAGCCACCCTGCTTATGCCAGACTGGTCCCTCGACCCAGGTAAAGCCACCTGCAATCTTTTCCAGCTGCGTGCCTTTCGGTACGAGCTGATCGAAGCGCGGATCGAGGCTAGTGATGGTGACAACCATCGTTTCGCCCCACGCCGTCATGCTCTGCAAACACATGAGTAACAGAGCGGATGCCCAAAGGTTGAAGAATCGGTAGTTCATGGCCGTACCCCAGCAATGTTCATACGAAGGCGATAGATGCCTGTCAACGCCGTGATGTAGAGCGTCTTGCCGTCGTCGTCTCCCCAGGCCAAATTATGCGGATCTTCCGGGCCCTTGATGAGCCCCACCTGTTTCCCTTCCGGCGAGAGGATCCAGAGTCCTCCCGGACCCGTGGAATAGACGTTGCCTTTCTGATCGACTTTCAGGCCGTCCAACGCGTCATTGCCGGGCGCGTCCGTCATGTCGAAGAAAAGCTTGCCGTTTGACAAGGTGCAATCGGCGTTCACGTCATAACGCAGAATCACCTTTCGCCTGTCGTTCCAATTGTTCACATACAGAAACTGCTCGTCCGGCGAGAGCGCGAGCCCGTTCGGCGCATCGAGATCAGTGCTCACGAGCTTCACCTGCCCATCCTTCACGCAATAGACGCCGCTGTAGGACAGTTCCTTGCGTGGGTCGTCGAAAGCCTTCGGCAAGCCGAACGGCGGATCGGTGAAATAGAGGACCCCGTCGGAGCGATAGACGAGATCGTTGGGGCTGTTGAGTCGTTTGCCGTCATACCGGTCGGCCAACACCGTGATGTTGCCGTGTGGCTCGACCAGAATGACACGGCGGTTGCCGTGCTGGTTGATCGTGAGGCGACCTTGCCTGTCCAAGGTCAACCCGTTCGAGCCGGGCTGGTGATAGTCACCGACGTCGAAGCCGCTATAGCCGCTCTTGGCGCGAAAGACGGAGACCTGCCCTTCCGCCGACCAACGATAGATCCTGTTGGCGTTGGGATCACTGAAGAGGAGGTATCCCGAGGCATTAGCGGTGGCCGGAACCCAGACCGGTCCTTCGGTGAACAGAAAGCCACCGGCGAGGTGCTCGAGTTGCGTGCCCGGCGCAACGATCTGATCGAGCCCCGGATCGACCTTCACGATCTCGGTCTTGACGAACCGCGTTGGCCCGATGTGATTGGGCCTGTAGAAATCGAGTGTGGCGGAGCGCACCCAGATGAAGTTCCCCGGAGGATTGGACAGGGGGCCGTTGATCCCGAACAGTGCGAGCTGAATTGTCTGGCCGACCTTTGCGTTCCTTGTCAGCACGACCCGATTCGGCGCATTGAACCCCTTGATCAACTGACCGCCTGCTTGCCCCAAGACCAGCGGCAACCTCCCGTCCACCCACATTTCCGCATAGTCATCGATCGCGACCTCCAAGACGATCGTCGCTCCGGTGGGATCGAACGAGCCGATCCTCTCAGGGATCGTCACGCTCGTGCGGTACCAGTTGAAGCAGAGCCGTCCGGTCGAACGCCGCTCTTCCAATTGCGCGGGTTTGATTTGCTCCCAACTGGAATCGTCGAAGTCGGCGGCGCCGGCGTGGACGTCGATGTCTTGCGTGCGATTCGGCGGGCCGGAAGGCGCGAGGTCTGCTCCAGGGCCGTGATGGTCAACCTCGACGACCTTCACCTCACGGTATCGCCACTGGCCCTTGACCAGCGCCATCCCTTCGTCCGTCTTCAAATCCACAATCGCATCCGGCCGCACCCCCGGCGCATCACCGGTGACCTGAGCCCAGGAAGTGTGCCCGGATACAACGAAAGCCGCTATCGCAAGAACCGTCCAACACTTCATCCTCTGACTCCATCTCCAGGCTTTGGATTGCTCTTCCGTCCACCTCACATAGGGCTGGGAAGGATTGGCGTCTACCGCGCGCATCGAACGAGCACATTCTGATCGTGCGCGTTCTGCGAGCGAGGAGGCCAATCCTTCCCCGCCCTCACCGCACCTTCACCACGTAATAGTCAAACGGCCCCTCCACTTCCTTAAACCAATGCGGCACCCCGTTCGGAATGATCACCACATCGCCCGGCACGAGTTTGCGCGTCTCACCGCCCTCGACGTCAGGCGCACGAAATTCATGCGGAGCGATCGTCTTCGCAGCAACCGGTTTCCCGCCGGTGATCAACGTCGCCGACCCCTTGAGGACATAGACGATGTCCGTGTCGAATTCATGGATCTCGACGAGGCCGGCCCTGTCGCGGTGACTCGCATGCACCATGTAGTTCCGAGCCGCGTGCATCATGCTCTCGTCTTCACCCACCAGCACCGCGCCTTTCGCAAAGGACGCAGAAACCTTTTGACTCTCGATGTACGTGACGGGGAGGAGGGCATGGCCATTCGCCATAGTCATCGCCTGCATCGATCCCAATGACTGCGCGCCGACGATCGCCAGTTCTTCATCCTGTTGTGCGCTCGCTGCGCCACTGACACCGATCGCACCGACGACTTTTCCTTCCCATTCGAGCGGCACGCCGCCTTGCAGCGGCGTGAAGTTCTGGAGATCGCCGCCAAGGGTGACCATCGAGGTGCGGCCGCTCTTGATCGCCTCCTCAAACACCTTGGTCGGTTTCTTGAACAGCGCCGCGGTACGCGCCTTCCCGACCGCAATGTTCGCGCTGGCGGCGAAGGTCTGGTCCAGACGTTCCAAAGCCAAGAGATTGCCACCCTCATCGACGACGGCGATCGATCCGCCCGGCGCATTGACGCGCATTGCCTCAGCCACTGTCGCAGCGATGACGTTTTTTGCTCCTTCGAGCGTCAGGCCGCGATTATCGGTCACGGAATCCGCATGACTCGCCGTTGCGAGCACCACGCTCATTACTGCTGCTGTGAGCGCCTCCGTATATCTCATCATGTTTCTCCTTTCTGCTTGTAGAGCGGTCAGCCTTCAGCGATCAGCCTTCAGATCAGAGCATATCCCTCAGAAGCTGAGGCCTGATGGCTGAAAACTGACGGCTATGGCGTTCCAAACGACGCCGCGACCGACACTCCGACGATGGCGATCGCCTCATCCTGCCCAGGCGTTTCTCCGCTCACCCCGATGGCGCCGATCACCTTGCCCGAGACGACGATCGGCACGCCGCCCTGTAACGGCACCGCGCCATGAAGCGCCAGTGCGGCCACGCGTCCGTTCCTGACCTGCTCTTCGAACACTCTGCTCGGTCGCCGGAAGATCGCGGCGGTCCTCGCCTTGTCGATGCCGACGTTTACGCTGGCCACTTGCGTGTCATCGAAGCGCTGGAGCAGGAGGAGGTTCCCACCTTCATCCACCACGGCAATCACGACCCTGGCACCCTCCGCCTTTGCCCTGGCTTCCGCGGCGGCGACAATCTGCTTGGCGCCCTCCAACGTCAGGGCCTTCTTCTCAACCAACTGGGCCTCTACGGTGCCGACCATCGCACCTAGGATGACCATCGCAATGAACATCGAGCGGATCATGTTGTCGTCCTCCTCCTGCTGAGCAGAAAGCGCTCAGCCATCAGCGGCCAGCCTCATTCTTCCAAAGAAGCTGAGCGCTGATCGCCGACGGCTGATTGCTATCCGCTAACGGCCCATCGCCATGCCGTCATGCTTCATGCCGCTGTCCGCACGCATCCCGCTCATCTGCGATTCGCCCGAGGCCGTCATGATCGGCTTGGGGAAGGACGCTTCGCCCAACAGGGCCTCGGCCCAGGCACAATAGATCTGCACTTTTGCGACATCGTGGATGTAGGAGGGAATGGTGATCGTGCGATTTTCCTTCTCTCCGCCGAGCAGGCCGCCCTTGATCTTCAGCCGATTGAGGAGGTAGACGTTGCCCTTCGAGTCCACCACCTGCCAGTGCGGCGCCGGCGTATCCGGAATCTTGAACTCATCGGACCAGGTCAAGGTGTCGTTGTTTCCCGATCGCCCATGGGTCGCCGTACCGCTGTTGGCCTTGACACCTTCGAACTTCGCTGTGCTGTGGGCATCAGCCGCCAATCCGTTCGACGCCACGAACAATCCCGCCGCCGCAACCATGGACAGAAACCCCATTGTGAATACGTTCTGTGCACGCATAACGCCTCCTTCTTATGTGGATGGTGTGGGTGACCTGCGGTGCCGAGGCGCTCAGCGCTTCGTCTTCCCGCATCTGCACGTCTGTCGGGCGACGGAGTGAGTCCTTACAGAATCTCGTGAAGCGTCTCTCGTGAAGCGGGGTTCGCCGGACGATCTGATCCGAACGAGATACGAACAACGAGATACGAGGAGTCAGGCCATATAGCTGCAGCGGAAGATGCAGCGTGTGTTGTTGTGATGGTGCAGCTTGGCGCAGAACACGCGCTGTACCCCCTTGGTACGAACGTAGATTTCTGCGGCGAGCAGCATGCCGAAGGGAGGAGCGATGAGGTAGATCCAGAAGGAAGTCCAGAGATGAGCCGACAGGGCCGACGCAAACGAACGCGCGGGATTCATGCTCATGCCGGAGAGCGGCGCTTCGATCACGATATAGGTGGCGACAAGCGCGCCTGCAAAGAGACCGGTCCAGACATTCAGCGACTTCGTATTCGACACCATCAACACGACGAGCATGAGTCCGAATGAGATCAACAATTCCGCGACGAATGCCACCGACGGTCCGCCGGCCCCCGGCACTGTGGCGACATAATTGACGGCCGGATGTTCGATGGCCATACCGATCGCGCTTGCCGCCGCCAGGAGTCCATCAGCCCGCCGATGAACTGCGCCATCAGGTAACAAGCGGCGTCTACCCCTGCGACCTTGCCAAGGCGAAAAAACGTCATGGTGACCGCCGGATTGAAATGTGCGCCGGAGCGCTTGCCCCAGGGAGAGTAAATCAATCCGATCGCCGTCAGTCCCATGGCCAACCCGATCAACAGGCGCCGAGTCGTCCGATCGGTGAACAGATCGTGCAAGGGCGAGTGGGGATATTCCAGCAAAGTCGTGACGACCGCAGCCGAGACCATGAAGAGACCGAGGCCTGCCGCCTCCATCAGATACTCGGGCCAATGCTCGCGCACGACCTGAAATGACGCCGGTCTCGGCATAGGTGTTTCTCCTCCCGATCACCTTGCAGCGCGGCACACCTCACCGGTCAAGTATCGGAACGGACTGTTCGTTGGTCTGGCGGCGGCGCAGGTTCTTACTGCGCGAGACGCGGCGGAGAGCGGCAATAAAGAGGCCGGCAATGGATCGCGGTTCAGCGGAGAGCTGCCATTACTTTGTCTCCACCGCTATGCCATACACCTGGGTACAGGCGCGTGAGAAGAGAATGAAGTGCTGGTAATAACCGTCTACCGTGACCTCGACCAGCGCGTCGGCCAGTGGTTTCATGCGAAGCGCATCATCGACGGCATTTCTCATCTCATTCCCGCCCGTGATCGGGATGAGGCCGAGGATTTGATAGATACAGTCCTGGCCACGCACCTTGCCGAGTTCCGTATAGCCGCCGGGCGCGAGGGGCTTCGTGGAGGGCGCGATGCCACCGGGACGATGCATGCAGCCGGCAGTGAACAGCGCCAGCGCCACCACCGCGATTGTTCCAACTCTCACCGACCACTTGTTCGAACGTCGTTGCATCATGACGCGTCACTCCTTTCACATGTACGTCGACGGCTGGACGTGCTGATGGTCCAGCCGTTGCCCGAATCCAGATTTGCAGGACTTCTCAGGGGATCGGTAAAAAGATTTACCCGGCAGGTCTAACGCTGAGACGTCGCTCGCTTATATTGCACGTCTCTCGGTCCTTCCTCAACCCAAAAAATCGCCACCGCATTATAAAGTCGAAAATATCCATTTTAAATGGAATATAGAAATCGGAATACGATGATTCAAAAATGAGATGATCGTCCAACAATGCAACATCGCAGGATGTGCGATTTCTGTTTTGACCTGTAGAGGCGAGAGGTGGTTTCCCCAATGGGAACTCCTACAGGGGAATTCCGTTTCTGACCTTTGCGATCGCATGGACCGTCTTAGCGGCGTGATCACTCGTTCCAGAACACCAGCACGCTTAGTCGACAGAGTTGCGATATACGACAGACGGAAAGCATGGGGCGGAGTAATCACGTGGTCCTCCGCATGGAAGGGCCGCATCTGCGTCACGCCGCCGAGCAGATTCTTACCAAGTGGCGTGAAGCCGAGGTCGCATTGAGCAACGGGCAGCCTGTCGCCCAGGCCCGCCTGACCTCAATACAAAGAATACCAGCCCTTCCGTCGATCCTAAAGACATGACCCCTCCGTGCATCCTCATCTCTATAGATCAGTGAGGTGCACGATCCGCGCTAGTGCCAATTCGCGGCAAGGACCGTCTGGACATCCTGCGGTCGTTGATCGATGGCCTGGTCCCACGTCAGCCCTGTCTGCTGGCTGAAGGTCGCCATCGCCTGAATCAATTGATCGACCTGCGTATTCAACAACGTTTGCCCATTGCCGGCCTGAATCGTTTCTATTTGATTCGTCGCACCTCCGTACCAGTTCTGAATCGTCACCTGGTCGGTCGTCCCATGCGGCGAAATCCGGAGATCGTTCGCCTGTCGGCTGAGGATGAGATCCAAGGGGTTAATGGTCGTCCCGAACAGAAGTTCATCCGAATTTCCGGGGAACGGGTCCTGATCGATGATCGTGTCCTGCCCGTCGCCTCGGAAGAAGTTGTACAAGTCATTGCTCGACCCGCCCGTCAGCGTGTCGTTGCCGGTACCGCCCGTGAACTTGTCGGCCCCGCTCCCACCCGTCAAAAGGTCGTTCCCCGCCCCGCCGAGGAGCTGATCGTCGCCTGAACCCGCATCGAGCGAATCGTTCCCGTCACCTCCGTTGAGTAGGTCATTGCCGCTACCCGCATTGAGCGTATCATCACCCAATCCACCCAAGAGTTGGTCGTCTCCGCTGCCACCCAGTAGGCTGTCATTTCCAGCCCCACCGTTGATGGTATCGTTGCCGGATCCCCCGTCGAGCGCATTGGCGCCCATGTTCCCGATGATCACGTTGTTCAACACGTTGCCGGTCCCGTTGAGATTGCCCGTCCCAGTCAAAGTCAGGTTTTCGAGATTGGATCCTAAGGTATAGGTGATCGCGCTCTCGACCGTATCAATTCCCTGATTGGCGGCTTCGGTCACCACATCACCCGCCTGATTGACGACGTAGGTGTCGTCGCCGGTGCCGCCGATCATGTTGTCGTTGCCCAGGCTACCGTCCAATCGATCATTGCCGGCCCCGCTGGTCAGCGTATTGTTGGCACTATTCCCCAGGAGGATATTATCCAAGGTGTTGCCGGTCCCATTGATCGCCCCGGCTCCGGTGAGCGTCAGGTTCTCCAGGTTTGCTCCCAGGGTATAGGTGACGGCGCTCTCAACCTTGTCCACTCCTTCGTTGAGCGCTTCGGTGATCGTATCCCCCGTGTTGTCGACGACATAGGTGTCGTTGCCCAAACCACCGAGCATGGCATCATTGCCGGTCCCGCCGTCGAGACGATCATCACCAGTACCGCCCCGCAGGGTGTCGTTCCCAGCGCCACCCAATAGGATATCGTTCCCGGCCCCACCATCCAACACGTTCGCCGCTCCGTTCCCGGTGAGGGTGTTGTTCAGCTCATTGCCGGTCCCATTGATCGCGGCTGTCCCGATGAGCGTCAGATGTTCCACATTCGCCCCGAGCTGGTAGGTCACCGTGCTTTGAACGCTGTCCACCCCCTCATTGGCGGCCTCACTCACCAAATCTCCGCTGTTGTCGACCAGATAGGTGTCATCGTCGGCTCCCCCGGTCATCGTATCGGCCCCAGCGCCACCGTCCAGCACATTATTGCCGGCATTGCCGATCAGCACATTGTTCAGGCTGTTCCCCGTGCCGATGAGGTTCGCTGTCCCGGTGAGCGTCAAGTTCTCGACATTGGTTCCCAGGCTGTAGCTCACGTTGCTCTGCACGGTATCAGTCCCTTCGTTCGCTTGTTCCGTCACGACATCCCCGACATTGTCCACGATGTAGATATCGTTGCCGGTGCCGCCGATCATAGTGTCGTTGCCCAGTCCACCGTCCAATCGATCGTTGCCGGTCCCTCCGGTCAGCTGGTTGTTGGCAGCATTCCCCAGGAGAATATTGTCCAAGGCGTTGCCGGTCCCGTTGATCGAGTCGGTCCCCGCGAGCGTCAAGTTTTCGAGGTTTGCTCCGAGAGTATAGGTCACGGCACTCTCAACCGTATCGGTGCCTTCATTAGCCTGCTCTGTCACCACATCGCCAGCACCGTCGACAAGATACGTGTCATCGCCAGCCCCGCCAATGAGCGTGTCCGCGCCCAGCCCCCCGTCGAGCACGTTGGCCCCTGCATTGCCGGTCAAGATGTTCGCTTGCGCATTGCCGGTCCCAGTGAGGTTCGCCGTCCCCGCCAACCGAAGGTTTTCGAGATTCGCCCCGAGCGTGTAGGACACAGCACTGATGACCAGATCGACACCTTCATTGGCCTGCTCCGTCACGCTGTCGCCGACATCATCGACCAGGTAGGTGTCATCGCCCTGGCCCCCGCCCATCGCATCTGCGCCGGCACCGCCGTCGAGGATATTGGCCGCACTGTTGCCGGTGAGGACGTTGTCCAATCCGTTACCAGTCCCATTGATCGCCGCCGACCCAGTGAGGGTGAGGTGCTCCACATTGTTGCCTAAGACCCAGCTCGCCGCCGATTGCACCGTGTCGAGGCCCTCATTGAGGTTCTCGACGACCGTGTCACCCGCCCCCACGATGTAGGTGTCGTTCCCCAGGCCGCCAGTGAGGACGTTGGTCCCGTCATTGCCCGTCAGCACATTGTCCAGTTCGTTGCCGGTGGCGTCGATGGCATCGCTCCCCGTCAACGCGAGATTCTCGACGTTCGGGCTCAACGCATAGGTGACGGAACTCAGCACCATATCCGAGCCCTCATTGGCCAGTTCCGTCACGACATCGTCGTCCTGATCGACGACATAGGTGTCATTGCCCGCGCCACCCACCAGGCGATCGGTTCCGATGCCTCCGTCGAGCAGATCATTGCCTGCCTCGCCCGAGAGTACATCGGCGCCCTCTCCACCTCGGAGGAAGTCGTTGCCGGTTCCGCCGCTCACCGTATCGTTCCCGGCGAGCGCATCCACGGTATCATCACCCCCGAGTGCGCTGATGACGTCGTCATCCGGCGTCCCGGTGAGCGTATCGTTCCCGTCCGTGCCCGTGATCTCGCCCGGTCCGGTCTGGAGATCGGCCAGGCGAGCGAACGTCCCATCCGCGAAGACCAAGGTCTCCACGACGACGGATCCATTGGCTCCGGTGGGGTCAAAATTCAGCAACCGAATGGCATCGCCTCCGTTTTTGACATGAATCGTAAGGACCGACCCCGTCTGGTTCAGGCGCAGGTCGCGTTGTGTAATGCCGACCCCGAACCGGATGCGATTGCCCTCCCCTGAGAGGGCGGTATCGTCGATCGTGTCGACACCGTCCCCGAGGTTGAACAGATAGATGTCGTTTCCGGTGCCACCCTTCAGCGTGTCGTTCCCGGCCCCTCCCGAGAAGGTATCGTTGGCTGCACCGCCCGACAGCACGTTCGCCGCCGCGTTTCCTATGAGGACGTTGGCCAGTTCGTTGCCGGTGCCGTCAATGGCCGAAGCGCCGGTGAGGGTCAGGTTTTCAATCTGATCGCCCAAGGTGAAACTGACCGAGCTCCGAACCAAGTCGACCCCGCCATAGGCCTGTTCCACCACCACATCGCCGCCGTCGTCCACGACATAGGTATCGTTGCCCGCCCTGCCACTCAGGACATCCGCACCAACCCCACCGTCGAGGAGGTTATCGAGGTCGTTCCCCGTGAGGACGTTGTTCATGGCATTGCCGGTCCCCGCCAGCGCCGAATCGGTGAGGATCAGGTTCTCCACATTGGCCGACAGGACCATGTCGATGGAGCTTTCGACCGTATCGATGCCCTCATTGACCAGTTCGACCACCGTATCCCGGAGGTCATCCACCACATAGGTGTCGTCGCCGGCACCGCCGATGAGGCGATCGCCTCCGACCCCACCGTCCAACTGGTTATTCAACGCGTTGCCGGTCAAGACGTTGTCGAGGTTGTTTCCAAAGGCCGAGACAGCCTGCGATCCAACCAGAGTGAGGTTATCAATGTCATTGATGCCGTTGTCCCGCAATCGATAGTCTGTGAAGCTCTGCACAGTGTCGGTCCCTTCGCCACGCCGTTCAATGACGACATCGAGCGGATCATCGACGATGTAGAGATCGTCGCCCATGCCGCCTTCCAACGTGTCAACTCCCAGCCCACCATTGAGTGTGTCTTGTCCTGCTCCGCCCAGGAGGTAGTCGGCCCCCTCACTTCCGAGCAACACATCATCGCCGGCTCCCCCGTAGAGGACATCGTCCCCGGCCAACCCGTCGAGGGTATCCGCCCCGGAGCCGCCTGCCAGCACGTCCCGCAGGCCGGTCGCTGGCCCCGACAGCGCCCAAGCCGCGAGACTGCGTTGTGTCCCATCGGCGAACTGTAGGATGTCGGCCGGCGCAGAGTTTCCGGAAACGAGCATCGTATCCCCACCGGTCCCCACCGTGATGGTCCAGAGTCCCTCATGCTCTGTCACCGTGACATCGCCGACGGTAATGCCGGCCCCGAACTCGATCCGATTCGCATCACCAGGGCCTGCCGATTCCACGATCGTATCGACGCCGTCACCGAGGTTGAAGAGATAGGTGTCGAAGCCGGCAGTCCCTTGGAGGGTATCGTTGCCGGCTCCCCCGGCGATCGTGTCGTCGCCGTCGCCGCCGCGAATCACGTCATTTCCGGCCAGTCCGAAGATCACATCGGAGGTGGCGCGACCGGTCAGGGTCGCATCATCGCCCGCCGTCCCCACAATTGCAGGGAGCAGCGCACTCAGGGTGGTGGCGGTGTCATCGGCGAACTCGATCCGCTGCACATCTTCGACACCGAAGAGCAGGTTCGCGAAGCGAATGGCATCGCCGTTCGTGCCGACCACGAGGCGATAATCGAAGGAGCTCGTCACGAGACGCAGATCGGCGAGCGTGATCCCGCTCCCGAACACCAGACGGTTCACGTCGCCGAAGGTGCCTTGGTCTCGCAGGAAATCCACGCCGTCTCCGATATTGAACACATAGGTATCGCTCCCGGCGCCACCCTCGAGCGAATCATTCCCTTGCCCACCAATCAACACGTCGTCGCCGGTGCCTCCGATCAACGCATCATCATTCCCTAGCCCCATCAAGCGATCGTTCGTGCCATCGATCCCCTGGAGCACATCGGCATCCGTCTCACTACCCCGAATGTCCAGTCCCCGGCTGAGGAGTTGCTGATAGGTCAGCGTGGTGCCGTCGGCAAACTGGAAGGTGTCGACCGCATGCGCGCCGAAGGGATCGCCCGCATCGAAATGACTCAGGCGCACCTGATCCGCCCCTGACGTGAGCGCCACCTTGTTCCGTTCATTCGCGACCCGCTCCAGCCGAGCCGTGATGCTATCGAACCCCTCACCTAGGACGAGCTTGTTCCCTTCGCCCGGACGAGCCCCATCGCTGATCGTATCGATCCCGTCACCCGCCCCGAACAGATAGGTATCGTTGCCTGCCCCGCCCATGAGTTGATCATTCCCGGCCCCGCCCGCAAGCGTGTCATCACCGCCCCGAGCAAAGAGGAGATCGTCTCCCGCTCCACCGGACACCACATCAGTGCCTTCCGTCGCGGGCGTCGCAAACAGATCGGCCAGGTTGAGCTGACTGCCGTCATCATTGAAACGCAGCTGCTGGACGACCAGCGAGCCGTTCACCCCTGACAGATCAAATCCCCGGAGCGTGATCGCATCTCGGCCGGTGCCCACCCCGATGGTCAAAGTTGAGCCGGATTGCACGACTTGCAAATCTTTCAAGCTAATCCCAAAGCCAAACTCAATGGCGTTTCCAGCTTGAGCAGTGGCCACATCCTCGATCGTATCCTGTCCATCCCCAAGCTCAAAGACATAGGTATCGTTGCCCGCGCTCCCGCGCAGGTCGTCGTTGCCGGCGCGACCGGTCATGCGGTCGTCCAGGACCGTGCCGAGCAGCACATCATCCGCCTGCGTTCCTTGGAACTCGAAGCCGCGGCTGAGGAGGTCGTTGTAGGAGAGGGTCATGCCGTTGGCGAACTGGAAGGTGTCCACCGCATGGGTGCCGAAGGGATCGTACGGATTAAAGGTCGTCAGCAACACCGCATCGCGCACATCCCCGTTGCCATCGAGTGCCGTGGTCAGACGGAGTTGTCCAGCAAAGACATCCAATGTGATCGAGCTATCGGTAATCTGTTCCCGTCCGTTCGAACCAAAGACCAGCGTATTGCCTTCACCCGGAGCGGCCAGATCGACGATCGTATCGATGCCGCCTCGGGGGTTGTAGCGGAAGGTATCGTTCCCGGTTCCGCCGATCAGGATGTCATTGCCGCCGTTCACCGGAACCCGGGTCGATCCGTCTCCGCCGAACAAGGTATCGTCGCCGGCGCCGCCCTCCAGAATGTTATCGCCCTGGTTCCCGGTGAGGATATTGTTCTCCGCGTTGCCGATCCCATAGATGGCGGCGCGCTCGGGATCCGGCCCAAACCGGCCGTTTCCTACGTTGACACTGTTGCCGGCCGAATTCAGGAGCGTCAGGTTTTCGAGCCCCTCGGCCAGCGTATAGTTCACGAGACTCTGCACCGTATCGGTCCCTTCGCCGGGCCGTTCGACAATCTGGTCCAGCGTGCTGTCGACGACATAGGTGTCGTCGCCGGTGCCGCCGATCAACAGATCGACGCCCGCGCCGCCATCCAGCACGTCGTTGCCGTCCAACCCGATCAGGGTCTCATTCACGAGGAGGCCTGTGCCTTTGAGGACATCCGCGCCGGTCGTCCCCTCAAGCGTGCTGGCCTTGTTCACGAGTGTCGGAACATCCCAGATGGTCCCGTCGCCGAAGACCACCTGTTGAATTTGGTTGAACTCCGCGGCAAAGAAGCCCCGGACCGTCACTTGATCCTGGGTGCCGGCAATGGTGAGGATGAGATCCGCCTGCCCGAGTTCGGCCCGCGAAGGGTCCACGCCGCGCGCCACCACGATGTCGGACGGCAACACGTCCGGCAGTAGCTGGATCACATCCCGCCGGCCGAAGCCCGTATCAAAGTTGGTGATGGTATCCTGTCCATAGCCACGGCCAAAGAAATAGGTATCGTTGCCGGCCCCGCCAGAGAGGGTGTCGTTTCCGCTCCCGCCATCCAAGACATCGTCTCCGCCCTCGGCGCCGTTGGCCTGATCATCTCCATAGAGGGCGTCGTCGCCTTGGCCTCCGACGAGGAAGTCGTTCCCCAATCCACCCACCAACGTATCTAGTCCATCGCCTCCATCCAGCTGATCGTCACCGATGTTCCCAAGTAGCGCATCGTTGTCGGCTCCCCCGTCCAGCAGGTCATTGCCGGCCCCGCCGTCTAGGAAATCATTGCCCGCTCCACCAAGGAGAACATCCGCGCCTGGGTGTATCGAGGGTTGGGCATTCTCCAACACAATGGGACTAAAGTAGGCATCGCCGTACAGACGATCATCGCCGGCGCCTCCATCCAGCACGTCGTTGAGCGCGCCGCCCATGAGCCGGTCATTCCCATCACCGCCGAGGAGCTTGTCTTGTCCGATGAACCTCGCATCGTCGTCGGTGTCGCCGTTCAGGAAGTCGTCGCCGGCTCCTCCCGTGATCAGTTGATCGACCGGTGCGTTAAAAAAGTTCGTGGGCTGCAGGAAATCATTGCCGGTCGTGCCGGTCATCAGCTGCCGCGCCTGATCACGCAGGGTCTCGCTATCCCACATCGTGCCGTCGGCGAATCGCACCTGTTCGATGCGATAGGCCGGATCTGCGAGGAACGATTGCAGGGTCAACTGGTCGGACGTGCCGGTGATCTGAAGGATCAGGTCATCCCCGGTCCGACTGACCGTCACAGTGGCGGGGGTAATCCCTGCTCCCAGTTCGACGGTATCGAGATTGCCGGCCGCCGGATCGAAATCCAGAATCGTATCCTGCCCAGACCCGATGCCGAATCGATAGGTGTCATTGCCGTCATAGCCATAGAGCCGGTCATCGCCGGCCCCGCCGTCAAACAGGTCGGCGCCGCCGCCCCCGTAGAGCGTGTCCTGTCCCGCTGTGCCGGTGAACGTCTTGGGTAACTGATCCGTCACCGCGGTCACATCCCATAGCGTGCCATCGGCAAAGGTGAAGAACTCGACCTGATTGGCCGACCCGGTTAAGAAGGACTGTACGGTGAGTCGGTCGGTGCTGCCCTTGACGCTCAAGACCAAATCGTCGCCGGCGCGCGCGACCGTCAGGTCCTGCGGCGCCAGGTCGTCCATGAATTCCACGGTATCGAAACTCGTCGCGGTCGCGTCGTTTTCGATGATCACGTCCTGGCCCGAGCCCCGGCCAAAGCGATAGGTGTCGCTCCCGAGCCCGCCCGCGAGGATATTCGCGCCGCTGTTGCCGGTCATCACATTGTCCAGGTCGTTGCCCGTGCCGTTGAGGTTGGCAGTTCCGATCAACGTCAGGTTCTCGACATTGGCGCCAAGCGTATAGGTCTGGTCCGTGACGACCGTATCGCTGCCCTCATTGGCCTGCTCGATGACCGTATCCCCCGCCCCAATCACATAGGTGTCATTGCCGACCCCACCGGTGAACACGTTGGCGCCACTGTTACCAGTCAGCACATTGTCCAGCTCGTTGCCCGTTCCATTGTTCGCCCCGATCCCGGTCAGCGTGAGGTTTTCGACATTCGCGCCCAAGGTAAAGGTCTGATCGGTGACGATCGTATCGATCCCTTCGTTCGCCTGTTCGACGACGCTGTCCCCGGCCCCCACCAGATAGGTGTCATTCCCTTTGCCGCCCAACAGCTGATTCGCGCCAAGCCCGCCGTCCAGACGATTGTCCCCGTCATTTCCGATCAGGCGGTTGTCTAGGGCGTTGCCGGACGCGTTCAGATTGGCCGTCCCAGTCAGCGTCAGGTTTTCCACGTTGGCGCCGAGGGTATACGTCCGGTCTGTCACGACCGTATCGATGCCTTCGTTGGCCTGCTCGACGACCGTATCGCCCGCCCCGACGATATAGGTGTCATTGCCGACCCCACCGATGAGCACGTTCGCCGCGCTATTGCCGGTCAGGATGTTATCCAAGCTGTTGCCGTTCCCATTGATGGCGACCGTCCCAGTGAGCGTGAGATTCTCGACATTCGCGCCGAGGGTATACGTCTGGGCCGTGACGACCGTATCCACGCCTTCGCTGGCCTGTTCCACGACCGTGTCCCCGGCCCCCACCACGTAGGTGTCGTTGCCGGCGCCGCCCGTCAAGACGTTCGCGGCGCTGTTGCCGGTCAGGGTATTGTCCAGCTCATTACCGGTGCCGTTGATTGCAGCACTCCCCGTGAGCGTGAGGTTTTCGACATTCGCACCCAAGGTAAAGGTCTGATCGGTGACGACCGTATCGATCCCTTCGTTCGCCTGCTCGACCACCACATCCCCCGTGCCGACCACATAGGTGTCGTTGCCGGTGCCACCCGTCAAGACGTTCGCGGCACTATTACCGATCAGGATGTTGTCTCGGTCGTTGCCGGTCCCATCGATCACGGCGGTGCCGGTCAACGTGAGCTGTTCCACATTCGGTGCGAGGCTATAGCTCACACTACTGCGGAGGAGATCCGTCCCCTCATCCGCCAGTTCCATCACCACATCGTCCGGATCATCGACGAGATAAGTATCGTCTCCGAGCCCACCCACCAAGGTGTCGGCACCGGCCCCGCCGTCCAAGGCATCGTTTCCGGCCAATCCATACAGGGCATCGTCGGCCGCTGTGCCCTGCAGGCTGTCGACTCCAGTGGTCCCGACGATGCCCTGCGCCAGGCGTGCCAATGTCGTCCCGTCCCACCGCGTCCCGTCGCTGAACCGCACCTGTTCGATCTGCGCGGCACCGCTTGCAAAGAAGAGCGGCATCGTCAAGTCTTCGCCAGTGGCTTTCAGACTCAGTATCAGATTCTGTCCGCTCCGCAGCACCTGGACATCCTTCGGCGTGAGGCCACCTTGGAGACGGATGGTGTCCTGAGCACCGGTGCGATCGAAGACCGTCACATGACCGCTGCCCACCCCGAAGAGATAGGCGTCACTGCCGCTGCCGCCCAACAACAGATCCTGCTCACCGCCCCCGCTCAACGTATCGTTTCCGGCGAGGCCTACAATGACTTCGTTCTGGACCGCGCCCTCGATCGTGTCATTGCGATCGCCGAAGCCCTGCAGGACGTTGGTCTGTCCGTCGCCTATCAAGAGGCGATCTTTGATGAGGTCCTGGCCCCACACCGTGCCGTCGGCGAATCGCAGCTGCACGGTCCCGGTGGGTGACGCCGCGAAATAGTTCTGAATGAGGAGCGAATCGGTCCCGCCGGTCAGACTCACCAGCAGATCCGGTCCATCTCCTTGAAGCTGCGCCCCGGACGTGCGCTGAATCGTAATTGAAGCCGTGGTGACCCCCGAGCCGAACTGCACGGTGTCGTTCCCGCCACCTAGCCCGGCCAGCACATCCTGTCCGGATCCCACATCGAAGAGGTAGGTATCGTTGCCGCTCCCACCTTGCAGGCGATCATTCCCCGCACCCCCGTCCAACGTACCGCTCCCATTGAGTTGGTCGTTGCCGTCACCCCCGAGGAGGACATCGATACCGCTTCCCCCGAGGAGCACGTCGTTCCCGGCCCCTCCGTCCAATTGATCGTTACCGTCGCCACCGGAAAGAGAATCGTTGCCGTCACCACCCACCAAGATGTCATCGCCAAGGCCACCGTCGAGCAGGTCGTCGCCGTCTCCACCGTCCAGGAGGTCGTTCCCCCCTTGGTTCAGAAACTCCAGCCGCCCGGTGCGGTCACCGATCAATTGATCGTTGCCATTACCACCAAAGAGCTTGTCGTCACCGGCGCCCCCGACCAGTTGGTCATCGCCAGCACCGCCGTCCAAGACATCTTGCCCGTTGCTGTACTGTTCGAGGACACCCTCAACATAGTCATCCCCAAATAGCACATCAGTTCCAGCTCCGCCCGTGAGGACGTCATCGCCCCCACCGCCATAGAGCCGGTCGTCCCCATCGCCGCCGTCCAATTGATCGTTCCCTGGCGCGAAGGAGGCGAAGAACGCGCCGTTCGACAAGACGAGGTCATCGCCCATCAGCACATCGTTCCCGCTACCCCCGTCCAGTCGATCCTGACCCCCAGCACCATAGAGTTTGTCGTCACCCTCCTGCCCCATGAGGGTGTCAGACCCCTCGTCCAGCACGTTGAGTCCGTCCCCTCCATACAGTTGGTCATTGCCCGTCCCACCTGCCAGGACATCGTCACCTCCGCCCCCTGCAAGAAAATCGTCATCTTCTCCGCCATCGAGAAAATCGTTGCCCGGGTTAGAGAGACCCATGAAATCTTCGCCGTACAGGGTATCGGCCCCCTGTCCACCATAGAGCACGTCATCGCCCACGCCACCCTGCATAAAATCGCTGCCATCGCCTCCATCAAGCACATCGTTGCCGCCGACCGTCTGCCGGGACACGCCAGGGAGACTTGTGACATCGACAGGCAGATCACCATCCAACCGATCATTTCCCGCGCCGCCTGCCAAAATGTCGGCTCCCACTCCGCCGATCACGATGTCATTGCCGTCGCCCCCGTCCAACGAATCATCCCCACCTTGTTGCAACAAGGCCTCAGTGAGTGCGCCCCCCGGCGGAATGAAGAGACCGAAATCCCCCCACAATTCATCGTCACCACCCCCTCCCACGAGGCTATCGTTTCCCGACTCCCCTTCCATCAGGTCTCGCCCATCGCCACCATCCATGAGGTCGCCGGCCCCACGAGCCGGATCGAACGGGAGGGAGTCGGCAACATCGGCGCCGTAGTCTCCCATCATCAAGTCGTTGCCATCGCCACCCCGTAACACATCCACCCCATAGCCCCCTTGGAGCAAATCATCTCCCGTGTCTCCATCGAGTTGGTCGTCGCCGGATTGGCCTAACAAGAGGTCACTCCCGGCCCCGCCGAAGAGCCGATCATTTCCGCCCTCCCCCTGTAGGCGGTCGTCCCCGTCATCGCCGTAGAGTTGGTCGTGTCCGTCGGCATCAATCGAGGCAAAGATCGCCTCATTGCCGCCCAAACCGTGGACGTCGTTGTTATAGGGCCCACTGAGAAAGATGCTGTTGCTGAGGTCGTTAAAGGCGCCTGGGTAATCGGCATTGGTGTGGGTTTCCAGATTGTTGGCATAGGACGGCGCATCCTGGAGAACGATGCCGAATTGGCCGCTCTGAAAGTTCTCGTTCAATGTCAAGATGACTGGTCCGCTCCCTTTGCTCACCAACAGATCGCCGCCCGACATGGTAAACGTAAATTGGCCATCCGGACTTTCCCACGTATTCCCTGTGCCGTTTGATCTAATTCCTCCTTGCAGCAACTGTCCATCTATGAAAATAGTGTTTCTACCATCGATATCCTCAATCTGATCGTGCCCATCACCGGTGTTCCAAAAATAAAAGTCATTGCCGCCGCCGCCTGCAAGGAGATCATCCCCGGCTCTGCCGGCCAGGAAGTTGACTCCACTGTTACCGATAAGTTCATTGTCCAGATCATTCCCCGACGCCCCAAACGCGAGGGATCCGGCAAGAAGTAGCTTCTCCACATTGGCAGGAAGTTGATAATCAGGTCGAAAGGACTGAACCGTATCGATCCCCTCTCCCGGTACCTCACTCACCACATCACCAAGATCGGCAACAATGTATTCATCGTTCCCCAGCCCACCTGCCATACGATCTGCACCGAGGCCTCCGTCGAGAATATTTGCGGCACTATTCCCAATCAACACATTGTCTAAGGAGTTGCCGGTTCCATTGAGGGGTTCCGCCCCCAACAAGATAAGCTGTTCTACATTATTGGGGAGGGAATAGCTCACAGTGCTGACGATGGTGTCCGTTCCTCCGAGCGCCGCCTCAATGACCCGATCCCCAGTCTCGGTCACATAGTAGGTATCATTCCCATCTTCTCCCAGCATGATGTCCGCTCCGCCGTCTCCCCAGATCGAGTCATTTCGCGGACCGGCGTAGATCACATCGTTGCCGTCGCCTCCATGAATGCGGTCGTCTGGGCGTCCGCCAAAAATCAAATCGTTCACCGGCGACCCAGTGAGTTGGTTGGCCACATTAATCCGGTTGTTGCCCCCTACGATCACTCGGCCGTCTATCGTGACCGGGAAGCCGGGATCGTCGACAAAATTCTTGATGAGGACTTCGCGCGCCTCCTGTAGCAATGGATGGCGATCATCGGCGATGAAATTCTTTTCGATGTTGGCAATGGAATGACTGTCTAACGCCAACAAGAGAACCCCTGGCACACCCGCTGGATAGAGATAGGAAAAGGGGAGGCTGCTGAGCGGGGCAACGATACCGACATGATTCGCCAAGTTGCCGACCACGTCGCTGGGGACGACCCAATTGGTAATGGGGTAGTCTGCGCTGGGCAGGCCAAGGTCATTGAGCAACCCCTTGCCCCCCAGAGCATTGAAGGTCTGGCCGAAAACCCCAAATCCACCAAATTGCTCAGCGGAATGTTTGGCAATGAGCAATTGGGTCAGTGAGCCACCAAGAGAATGGCCAGTGATGGACAGGGTGGCGTCAAATAACGGATTGTCAGAATCCGCACGAAGAATGCGATTTCGAATATCGCGGTAAAAGTCATCTGCCGGGTCAAATTGAGTGGGAACAATATCGAGCAACATCTGGGCATCGCTCGCGAGGTCACGGACATCCGTCGGTTCCGTTCCACGATTGACCAAAATCACTTCTTTCGTCCGGCTGTTAAAATAGGCCGCGCCAAAGTAGCCCGTCGCGTCGTCTGAACGCGAGTTGAGCAATGTCCAGATTTCATTCACTCCTTGAACAGCCGTCGGCACCAAGATCTGTTGAGGAGGCGATGATTGGTATACTAGATTGCTGAGTGCCGCATAATCTTCGAATCTCGGCATGATCGCCTCCTTAATCAGTTACCTGGTATGTTCGGATACATCTTCGGGAATTGCCGTTTGAACGGAAGCACGACGCGCTCTTGGAGTTGCCGCTGAGCCCGCTGCATGAATGGCACAGTGAATGAGATGTCATACAAACTCCCATCTTCTCTAAGAATCGCTACTCCAGCCGGACCCTTTTCCGGCACCGGTAATGAACACCCTAAATCTAATGACAGATAAGAGACCCCCGGAAACACATGTTTTCGATATTGATAAATGTGAAGCGGGGTGCTCAACGAGACTCGAAACAGGTTTCCCTCAAGAAGGCGCTTCATTGGAAAAGTCCGCTGTTCACGCTCAGTTCTTAGTTCTCTAATAGCGAACAGTTCGGACCTCGCGGATCCCATCTGCAGCGTGTAGGACGGCCCTGGTCGTTTCACCGGTTTCGATTGTTCAACCTCGGTTTTCCCCCGTGAATAGAGAAAATGTGGTCGAACGGCAATGGATCCCGCTTCTCCCTCAGGGAGTAAGATCGGAACTGAATCATCAAGATAGAGATCTAACAGACAAGTACGTTCATCGCCTTCATACCGTTCTACGCGAAACGCGATGGCGTCAGCGCCGGCGAGCGGCGGCTCATTCAGCGGCCGGAGTCCGAACCGCTTGGCAAACCCGGCGCTGTAGGACCATACATTGTGATCGGTTAATCCTTCTTCGCTCGTTTTGGCCTCAGACCGGCGCCATTTCTTCAGATTCCACTGCATCCAAGCCAGAAAATGATCCGGTAACCGCACCTCATGCATCGTGCCGGTGGTCGTGCGGATGTGGAGCGTGAGCGGATTGCGGAGTTGTTCGACGCGATCACAGGGAATCGTCAGTGTCACAACCGCCGTGCGCTGAAAATGCATCTTCCTCGCCTGATACAGCGTGAGCGGCTCTTTCCCACCACCATGGGTCAGTGTGGCGCGTGGCTCGCGATACTTTGTGAGATAGGCTGATTCGACGGCCTGTTGGTCTGCGGGAGAGAACTTGAGAAACGCCCAGGAGGCCGGGTAGGTGAACGGCAGCACTCCGATTGATCCTTCCGGATAGTCGATCGGAAGTTGATTATCGAGAAACACATTGAACACGCAGCGATCCAGCTCTTCGACCTGCCACACCTGAAAATTCACCGCATAGGCACCCGTCGGTCCCGGTTCTTTCATCTTCACCCGATTAAACCAATCGCTAAATTCCGGAATGTATGTCCAGACGCCGATATCGCCGGTGTTCATCGGATCTTCCAGCGGCGCAACCGCAGGGGTCGTTACTAGCTCGGCGGCTGCCGTTGAATGTGCTGAGTTCGTTGCCTCTAATCCTATGGCCAGCCTGGATGCCAGTATGAGAACTGTTAAAGCCAACCCTATCTTCAATTTGCTTCTCATCTCAGATCCTCTCGTTTCTGATGCATTACGCTTGGGCGGACATGCTTCATATTCATGGGTGGAGCAGGCTATAATGACATTCCCTCCGCCAGCCAATCTTGATCTCCAGCCTGTGCCTTCTGCATTGCCCAACTCTGTTGGGGACAAGGGCCGAGGTACATAACAAGCAGCTGCACATCCTATTACCTAGAAGTGCGCTCTTGTCCTGGTGAGACTGGCTCGAGATGTCTATTATGTTGTCAGCTCGCCGTGTGCCGTCATTCTAGGCCGCGATTGGCTCCTCGCAATCCGTTCCGCCGGCGCCGCCGGTCAGTGTATCGTTGTCGCTCTCCCCCTCCCATCTTGTCATTGCCGGTTCCACCATCCATGAGGTCGCCGGCCCCCCGAGCTGGATCGAACGGGAGAGAGTCGGCAACATCAGCGCCGAAGTCCCCCATCATCAAATCGTTGCCATCGCCACCCCGTAACACATCCACCCCAGAGCCCCCTTGGAGCAAATCATCTCCCGTGTCTCCATCGAGTTGGTCGTCGCCGGATTGGCCTAACAAGAGGTCACTCCCGGCCCCGCCGAAGAGCCGATCATTTCCGCCCTCCCCCTGCAAGCGATCGTCCCCATCATCGCCAAAGAGTTGGTCGTTTCCGTCGGCATCAATCAGGCAATGATGGTATCGTTCCACCCAACCCATGGACGTTGTTGTAGGGCCCGCTCAGAAAGACGTCGTTGCTGAGATCATTGAAGGCGCCCGAGTAATCGGTATTGGTGCGGGTTTCCAAGTTGTTGGCGTGGTAAGGGCATCATACAGCGTGATGCCGAACTGGCCGTTCTGGAAATTCTCGTTCAACGTGAGCAGGACGTCCGGGTTCCCGTTCGACTGACGAGCACATCGCCACCCGATTTGGCTGAACAGCCTATCTGTTCGACCATGATTCGTATTCTCCTAGACTTCCCTGCACCGACCAGATCCTTGAGTCACTTATTCGCCAGGAAATTTTGATCTGACCTCACCTGATCGCTTGCCGCCGTTCTACAACGGCAGAAACACATTCTAACTCAATGCGTCCAATGTGCCAGTCGCACGCGCATAGTTCACCCGAGCGGCGTTCAGCTCAAACAAGGCGCCGACGAGATTCTCGCGCGCTCTTGCCATTGAGGTAATTGCCGTAATCACATCGAACTGGCTCGCTGCTGTCAGGACTGCGTAGCGTTCTTTGGCCAAAGCTGTTTCCTTCGTCGCCGCTTGTAATCCGGCTTGAGCCAACGCTGCCTTGTCTCTGGCCGCCGCCAATGCGATGCGGGCTTCGTTGACCTCCGTGCGCACTTGATTCAGCACCACCTGCATCCGGAATCCTTCTTGCCGCATTTGGCTGCGGGCGGTACTGATCCGACCTTCCCGTTGCCCGCCGTCGAATAATGGAATCTGGAGCAGGAGAGCCATGTTGTAAGTGTCGAGGCTGTTGTTCCAGCGGTTGCCGATCAGGCCGGTGTCGCCCTGCGCGACCAAGGACGGCAGGCGCTCTCCGGTCACGGAGGAGTAGCTCAACTCTGCCGACTTGATCCGTTTCACCTGTGCCCGGACTTCGGCCCGATTGGTCACGGCTTGCTCCCAAGCAGCCTGAGCCGCCGCTGCTTCCGGGACCTGCGGTTTCAATTGATCCGTCAATGTCATCCGCACCTCGAACGTGAGGCCTAACAGATTACTCAGGGTGTTCTTGGCACGCTCCAGCTCAGCCTGTGCTGCGACCACCTGCTGTTGCTCGTTGGCCAGTTGCCCTTCCAGGCGAGCAACCTCCAATCCGGTGGCGGCCCCTTCCTTTTGCCGAACCTTGGCGGTGGCCAAGAGCTCTCGAATCAGTTGTAGATTCGCTTGCCGCATCGTCACAGCGGTGGCCGCTTTCACCCCTTCGAGATAGGCCAGACCGGTACTGGCCATGGTATCGAACCGGCTGCTCTCGGCGTCGAACTCGACACCTTGGAGTGCTTCCCGCGAGGCGCGCCAACGTTGGATGAGGCTGAGGCTGAAGAGATTCTGGGAGGCGCTCACGCGGGCATCGAAAATACTGAACGGCGCGGTACGAACCGGGGTGAGGCCGAAAGTGCCGAGGAACTGGGTTTGTTTGGTTTCTCGAACATTGGCCGAGAGATTCGGCCGCAGAGCGCCCAATTGGGTCGTGACCTCCCCTTTTGCCGCCTCAATCCGCTCCTTCGACAGCAGCACCGACGGATTCTGTTGCGCGGCGGCTTCCATCGCCGCTCGGAGGCTCAGGTGCAGTTCCTGGACAGGGAGCGTGGTCGCCTGTTCCGTTTCCGTTGCGCTCACGAGATGAACAGGAATCAGGGCCAGCGTGACCGTCAGTGCCGGCAAGAGTCGCTCGGCGATTCGCCGTCGTGTGGTTCGTCGGAGGGACATCCGCCTTACCGCTCTCTCAGGCTCTCTTGCAACGACTTGAGCACGGGGCTCAGCAAGTACTCGATCACCCGCCGCCGGCCGGTTTTGATTTCGACTGTCACGGCCATGCCGGGGGACAGATGCACCTGCTTGCCCTCGACCTGGATGGTCCCGTGCGCCAAACTCACGCGTGTCGCAAAGACCAACCTGTCAGCCGACTTCTCTTTGTCGATCGGCATCGCGTCATCTGAAACCGTGAGCACCGTGCCAGGGATGGTGCCGTAGAGGGTGAAGGGAAAGGTCTCGACTTTAATTTCGGCCGATTGGCCTTCTTTGACAAAGCCGACATCTTTGTTCTCCAACTGCGCCTCGACTTCCACTGGATGGTCCTGCGGCACGACGACGAGCAATGGCTGCGCCGGGGTGACGACGCCGCCGACCGTATGGACCGACAGCTGCTGCACGACACCGTCGATCGGACTGATGAGCCGCTGCAGTTCTGCCTTCTGCCCGGCCTTGGTCACTTCCTGTGAGAGGGAGGCCGCTTTGGTCTCGATGGCCGAGAGGTCAGCTTGTTTCGTCTGCTGGAATTCCGAGACCAGCGCCCGCCGATTCTTCTCCGCTTCGGCCAGGGCCGCTTGGTCTTGCCGGAGTTTTTGTCTCTGTCCGGCCAACTCCTGTAACTTATCGATCCGCTGTTCTTCCGCCTGGAGATAATCCAACTTAGTGACGGCATCCCGTTCCATCAGCCGTTTGAAGGCGCCGGCCCGCTCCGTCTCCATCGGGACGGTTGCTTCGAGCCGCCGGATGTTTTCCAGGGTCGCATCGACCGCCGCCTTGCGCTGCGCGATGACATGCTGCGCCGCCTCCACTCGTGCCTGGTACTCGGCCAACTGATCACGGAGCAATTGTTGTTGCAGCAAGACGTATTGGGGATCGCTATCCGGCGGTGCCCCAAACGTGGGCGCTCCTGCGATGAGGGCCTGGAGGCGCGCGGCCTCGACCTTAGCCGCGCGATACTCATTGGAGGCGCGGTCACGGTCTGCACGATTTTGGGTCGGATCGAGTTCAATCAACACATCCCCTTGTTTCACCACCTGGCCGTCCTGCACCTGGATGGAGGCGATCACACCAGTCTCATAGGGTTGAATCACTTTTGAATAGCCGCTGGGGATGATCTTCCCCTGCGCCGTGGCCACGATGTCGATCCGCCCGACCGAAGCCCACACCACCGAGACCGTGAAGAGTGCCATGATCGTCCACAGGATGGCCCGGCCGATCGGCGAGGGAGGCGCGTCTTGAATCTCCAGTGCCGCCGGCAGGAACTCGACCGATCTCCGCGAGGGGGTGGCCACAACCGGCTGTCGTCTCTCCGCCTCCCAGGCTGCAGACCAGACCTGCCACCATCTCATCATGCTCGTCCTCATGCGACCTTCCCTTCCTGGTGGGCGTGCAGTCGATGATACATGCCTTGACGTTTCAGCAACTCCTCGTGCGTGCCCTGTTCCACCAGCTGTCCTTGATCGATGACATAGATCCGATGCGCGGGACGCACCGTGCTCAGCCGATGGGCAATGATAATGACCGTGCGACCCTTGCAGATCTGCGCCATGTTCTGCTGAATGATTGCTTCGGATTCGTAGTCCAAAGCACTGGTGGCTTCGTCGAAGATGAGGATGCGCGGGTTTGCCACAAGGGCACGGGCGATGGCAATCCGTTGCCGTTGGCCGCCGGAGAGGGAACAGCCGTGCTCCCCGACGATCGTGTCGTACCCCTCCGGAAGTTCAAGGATAAACTCGTGAGCACCCGCCAGTTTGGCCGCCTGAATCACACGATCCATGGAGAGGCCCGGATCGGTCAGTGCAATGTTGTCCCGCACGGAACGATTGAAGAGAAAGTTCTCCTGCAGCACCACACCCACTTGCCTTCGCAACCAGGCCGGATCGACCTGCGCAAGATCGACGCCATCGACCAAGACGCGACCTCGTTCCGGGACATACAGACGTTGAATCAGTTTGGTGATGGTGCTCTTACCTGAACCAGAACGGCCGACGATGCCGATGACCTGGCCCGGGTGGATCATGAGGGAGACCTTGCGCAGGACTTCGCGGCTGTCTGGACGGTAACGAAAGGTGACCTCATCCAGCGTGATCTGGCCCGCCACCTGCGGCAGAGTCGTCCGGTTCGGATTGTAGGAAGGCTCCGGCCTGCTGTTCAGCACATCCCCCAACCGCTGCATCGAAATGCCGACCTGCTGGAACTCTTGCCACAGATTCACCAACCGCAGTAATGGCCCCGTCACCTGACCGGCCAGCATGTTGAAGGCGATGAGCTGCCCAATGCTCAGGTCCCCGCCGATGACCAGATAGGCGCCGGTCCACAAAATGGCAATGGTCGTGACCTTTTGGATGAACGAGGCGATCTGGCCGGCGATCGTGATGAGGCTCGTCGCCTTGAAGCTGGCGCCGACGTAGCCGGCCAATTGTTCGTCCCAGCGGCGCTGGAGGGGAGGCTCGACGGCGAGAGCCTTCACGGTTTGGATGCCGCTGATGGTCTCGACGAGGAAGGATTGATTCTCGGCTCCGCGATTGAATTTCTCATTGAGGCGGGTTCGGATCAGCGGGGTGATCCCCACCGACAGGATCGCGTAGAGGGGCAGCGAGGCGAGGACGACCAGGGTCAGCGTCGAGCTGTAGCACCACATGACAGCAAGGAAGACCGCCGTGAACAGGACATCGAGCACGACAGTCACAGAATTGCTCGTCAAGAACTGGCGGATTTGTTCAAGCTCGCGCACTCGTGCGACCGTATCGCCCACCCGGCGCGCTTCAAAATAGGCCAGCGGCAGCGCGAGGACATGCCGAAAGAGCTGGGCGCCGAGGCCCACGTCGATCCGGTTGCTGGTGTGCGCAAAGAGGTACGTCCGCAGGCCGCTCAACAACACATCGAACAGCGCCAGCGCGACCATGCCGACCGCCATGACATGAAGCGTCGTGAAACCCTTGTGCACAAGCACTTTGTCGATGACGACTTGCGTGAAGAGCGGGGTGACGAGCGCAAAGAGCTGCACGAAAAAGGAGGCGAGCAGCACTTCGCCGAACAACCGCCGGTGTTTGACGATCGCCGGGATGAACCAGCTGAAGCCGAAGGCGACATCTTCGGGACGCAGACCAGCTCGTTTGGTGACCAGAAGGAGATCCCCGGTCCATCGCGCCTCGAAACACGCTTTGGTCAGGATCGTAGGCTGCGGCTGGAGCGGGTCATGAAGGAGTACCCGCTCTGCCTCCACTTTCGCCAGCAGCGCACAACGCCCGTCGGTGCAGACCGCGATGGCGGGGAGCGGCTTGTCGGTCAAGTTGGCCCACGTGGCCGTGACCCGCCCGGCCTTCAACCCCACGTGTTTGGCGGCGCGTAGCAGCTCACGTTGCGTGAGCGGCCGTCCCGTTTCACCGAATTGATGCTGAAGTTGCGCACCATCGGCCGCCAGGCCGTGAAACCGCGCCAGTAACAACAGACAATGGAGTCCCGTATCCGGAGCGGGCGGACTGGACTCGTGGGCGGGTACGTCCATGGAGATCGTGTTTCGTCCGAGGGTGGATTATGACTGAACGGTGGGCGTGCGTTGGAGGCCCTTCACCACCTGGGTGAGTTGCTGGTGCAAGCGCACAAGTGCGTCGAGTGGGAGCGCCACGCGCGTGGCAACCCGGCCGTCGAGTTGCCTCGGCAACGTGGCACCCTGCTGCGCCCGCTGGAGGACCGTACCCATCAGAGCCGGTTCCAGGAAACCAAAATCCAGATAGGCCAGCCCTTGGGCGACGCTCACGTGGGCGTAGTTGGCCAAGACAGGTTGACTGGTTTCATAGTCTGCCTTCAACTGTACCGGCATGGCGACTGTTCGGTCATTGGGCTGCTTCGTTGAGGATTGCTCTGCCATTCTGTCCTCCTTCAGCCTGTGAGTGGTGGATACGCCGGACTGCGGCGGATGCCTATGAGGTCTGCTCTCAGCATCACCTCACCAGGCACAGCTGGGCACTGTATCGTTGAACTGCCCAAGATCCCATTCCCTGAAAGAATGAAGTTTTCTTCTCAAAAGCTCTCCATACAGTTACGTACGTTGTCGCGCCAGGCCAGGTCATCAGCAAGGGCTACCATTGCCCACGACTCAGCCGCAAATCCCTGATCGAATGCAAGCTATCCCTAATTGAAGCCCATGAAAGCAATTTGGTAGCTGCGATAGGCAGAGAGGAGAACATGGACCCACTGCTCGCCAGACTTAGGGGAGAGGAAAAATGAAAAAAGCAATTGATTGAAGAACTAGATCAGTTAACGAGGGCTGCAGGGATTGTGGAGATTGATGCAGTCCGAATGAAACGGGACCTCGAAGGTCGAGTCAAGGATACAAAGAATCTTCTTAGCCGCCATCGAGCACAAGCTCGTCAAATGCTAAGAAGACTTCTCGAAGAATCCTGATGTGTGAGGCTTTTGAAGAAAACGGACGAAAAGGCTACAAGGTCTCCGGCAAAGGTTCTTACCTTCGACTTTTACCGGCTCAGCTTGCCACCCTTTGTGTGGTGTCCCCAACGGGATCCATCAAACCACGGAGCGTCCCCTCAGCTTTACGATTGACCTCCTGGTGGTGGCCGCATGACCCACCGACTTGCCCTCCCCACCCGCCGCAACCACATCACCCAGAAAGTTACAGTCCCCGGCCGAACCCTCTACATCTCTGTGGATTACGATGTCGCTCCCGTGGAAGTGTTCCTTCGCGTCAAAGGATCAGGCTGCACGGTTGAGACCATCGCCCTGTACGACGTAATGGCCCGCCTAGCCTCGATCGCCCTGCAGTACGGCGCTCCGCTCGAGAAGATCTGCGATCTCCTCGTAAGCGCCAAATTTGAACCATGTGGCCCCGTCGCCGGGCACGATCGCCTCAAGCACTGCACAAGTTTGCCCGATCTCATCGGTCGGCACCTGTTGGTTGAATACTGTGGTCGTGACGAACTGGCCCATGTGCCTCTGCCGGGGGATACGGACAGCGGCAGCCTCCCGAAGACCGAGGGACGGTTCACGCAGCATGAAGGGAGATGACGCATGATCGAAATCAAAGTGACCGGTATTCCCGAGGTCCTCCTCGAACTGGAGCAGCTCACGCCGGCCATTCGCAAAGGCCTGCAGCAAGGCATGGGGCGTGCCCTGCTGCGCCTGACCCGCTACGTCAAACAATCCAAGCTCACCGGGCAAGCCCTGCACGTCCGCACCGGCCGCCTGCGGCGCTCGATCCATTCGGAGATGCAGACGACGCCCATCATGATCGAAGGCACGGGCGGCACCAACGTGAAATATGCCAGAGCCCATGAATTCGGATTCGACGGCCAGGTCGGTGTGAAGGCGCATCTTCGAACCATCAAGCAGGCCTTTCGTCGCGCCATTGCTCCTATCCAAATCCAGGTCAGCGCGCACAGCCGCCATATGCATCTACCCGAGCGGTCGTTTCTGCGTTCAGCGCTCAAGGAGCTGGAACAGGATATCCGGAATGATCTGAGGGGAGGCATCGATGATGCCTTGCGTTGAGCGGAAATCGGTCACAAGGCCTCACAGACGTGGAACACAGGGCCCTTCAGACTGAACACCTCGTATGGATTGGACGAGTATGAACACGAAAACCCAACAATTCGAAGCAGAGTTCTCAAAGTTCCCCCTTAAAAAGAGGCGGTTTCTGGAACGCTTCGCCGAAACCGGATCCATTTCGTCGGCATCGTCACACGCCGGGGTCAGCCGGCGGACACACCTGAAGTGGAAGGCCAAAGACAAGTCGTTCTCTGTCGCCTGCGAGGAGGCTCTCGGCATCGCAATTGATTCAGTCGAAGGAGAGGCGCGGCGGCGTGCGGTTGAGGGCACACTGGAGCCGGTCTACCACGGCGGCAAAGCGGTCGGTGCGGTGCGCCGCTATTCCGACGTGCTCCTGATCTTCCTGTTGAAGGCCCTCAAGCCCGAGAAGTATCGCGACAGCTATGACGGAGGATTCAGCAAAACCCCGCATGCCGACCGCGAAGAGACCCTCACCGAGGTTCACCGCAAGCTGTCTCGCCTCGCAGCCCAGCCCACTGCGGGACACCCTGCTCCGCCGCCTCACGCCGGATGACCTGCCCTCGCTGCTCAGGGTTGATGCGATGGGATCTTCTCCAGGATGAGGGGGAGATTGTACCCTGCTGGCATTGCATGATCTGCGGGGACTGGCAGGACCCAGTGATTCTGTTCCATCGATCCCTCAGCACCCCGCCGGCTCCCAGCCGCGTTCAGACGACCGTCTATGATCCCGAGCATTGGGTGATTCGGTGGCGAGTGCGGCACGCAGACGAGTATTGAGGAATCCACCGTGCAGACGTCTGCACGGTGTCGCGTCGGCCGTTCCCGTCGTGTATGATCCGCATGAGTCAGACCGTCGGATTCTGCGATGGAAAGCCCGGCAAGATCTCTAGGCGTGTATCAGGGGAAATGCTAACGTGATTCGGCGCGCAAGTGCTACCACTCTCCATTTCCCCGCGTATGGGGCAGAATCAACGGCCCGGTAGTGGGTAGAGGGTCGGTGATCACGTCGATGGCGGGTTCTTGAGCCAATTACGCACGGCGATGCGCGTTAACCCCCAGAGCTCATTGATGAGGTCCCTTTCCTTTTGTTCAGGCGGAGCCCAGCCGAAGTGAGTGTCCTGATCCATCTCCATTAAGCCGCTTCCATGAAGGATGTCTGATCTCAGCGCGTACATTTCTTTGCGACGCGTCGCTAGACTGGCACCAGGGGCATATCGTTCAATGAAGGTGATGAATCTCTCCGTTGGTCCGAGAGTGCGCTCGCCCAGCGCCTCGATGGCGATGGCCAGAGAAGCGAATGAGGCGGAGAGGGACACTGTCCATTGCCGCGCGGCCATGTCCATCCAGAAGCCGGCGATGCCGAATTTGTCCCGGTTTGCCTTCGAAAGCTGCATATAGCAACAAATCGAATCATCAAGATCGGCCGGGACTCGCAAGCCTCGGCCATCATGCCCAACCGTTGTGTAATAGGTGTCAGGGCTAATCTCCTCAAGGATGTCGGCGGCCGGCGGTGACAATTCATCTTGTACAGGTTGGCCGATCTGGGCGAAGTAGAACTCCTGTACCCATTTGGGTTCTTGACCGATCTCATTCACGATTGCCCATAAATGCCGAGGGCGGTTCGGTTGGATAGTGGTGCTCCCCACAAGAAGAACGTTGAGGAGGAATGACAACTGCCGGTGCTCTCGCCTCCGCCGGAAGTTCGTGACTGGCCACCACTCGCTCATTTTCACCGGGAACTCAAGGATGAACGGATGCTCGGCCATTTCGACCGGAGCTTGCGGCGCGTCCGCTGGCGGCGGCAGGATCTGCACGCCGGAACGCTTCCCTCGCCAGGAACCGGCCACGCGGAAGCTGCTGAAGCTACAGTCGCGCCCAACCTTATATGGTCCGGTTCTCTCGATCTCCTCGACAGCCTGCGCCCAATGGGAGGTATCGAACGCTGGACCAGGCTCAATGGCGACGATCTGCTTGCTGTCGGAGAAGGTTAGCTTGATCCGACAGGACGAGCCCGCCAACGGAAGATAGAACGTATTCGGATTGCTCTCGCGGTCGGCATACTGGCCGGGTTTTCCGATGAGCTCGAGCATAATGAACCGTAATTCAGCGGAATCAAAATCGGCCCAGCTCGCTCGAAAGAGATCTGTAGTCATGGCACGATCTTACCTGATCGCCTCCTCCCTTCTGCAGACGTCTGCACCGATGGTTGGTTCCCGGTGGAGACCTGACCGTGCCGGCATGCCCGCCGGTGACGACCGATGGCGGGGAGCTGCTGCGCCAGATCAAGCCGGACAAAGGCGGCCGGCGCCTGGATATGACGGCCACGGGGCAGGCGCACGGGCTGGGGAGCGGGAGGCCCAGGGGGCTTCCCGCTTTCTCACCGCAGTCCTGCTACGTTGATTGGTATTAAACCGGAAAGTTTGTGGAACGGATCCGAGTGTTAAGGCGAAGAAAGGCTTAGGTAGTGGGTCAGTTGAATAACAGAGGGCAGACGTCTGCACTTTTGAGTCGACCCTATCGTGCAGCGGTGTTGAGGCCCAGTCGGGCGTCGAGGGCGTCGAAGAAATCGACGTAGAGGATCGGCCGGTGCTCGATGGGGATCGCCACGAGATTCGGCCTGAAGGCTTCTGACGAGACATTCATGGCCCATGCCGGCGTGACGCGCGCAGAGGACTCGGTGACTGGCTCGACCTGCACCGTGAGCTGATAGCCGACGGTGCCGCCGGCAAGCGCGGCGCTATGGCCGACGCCGCTCGGCTGACTTTTGAGGAGGCCCTTGGCCGGATCGACCGTCGCGAGCGCCATCGTATAGTCGATCATCTGAGCCTTGACGGCGTCAAAGACGACGGGCTGACTCAGATTGTAGACCCGCGAGCGGTAGTGCGCTTCTTCTTGTGGCGAGAGGATCGTGCAGCCGGTGAGGAGCAGCGCCATCAAGCCAGCGAGTAGTGAGTGCATCATGATCTCGTTCGTCCTCCATAAGGAAACCCGTGTACCTCTGTTTTCATTTCTAAACTGAGACACTACCAAGGCTTATGAGTTGTTGCTTTCTTTTTTTGGGCGATTGGATATGGTCCTCATTTCCTCTTGAGGAAGGTGCTGTCAATAAGTTCACGCCCCCAGTTAATGCCTGCGGTATGGGCGTCATCAAGAGTTGAGTACAACTCCTCGCGGAGGTGTTCTCGAATTGTGCCTCCATCTCCTCCCATTGTGAAAGGAATGTGGATGCGTATTTTCCACCCGTTTGTGACTTCACGTGGGCTCGATCGGAAATTGTACCCCTTATACTTTTCGTGCCGTACATGCTCCCACATCAGAGCCCTCCCTTTCCCTTCGGCAACAATCCCTTTCGCTCCAGTTCCTGAATCCGCTCTTCTACTAGGGCCAGCAGGAAGCCTTTCACGCTGCGGTGTTCGGCTGCGGCCGCCATCTTCAGCTTGAAGATGAGGTCCTTGGGAATCCCGCGAATGTTCAGGGTGCCTTGGTGGTCTTTCGGATCCCGGCGTGCCATGACCGCCACTGTAGCAAAGTACCCGAGTAGGGTAAATAGGGCTTTATATACATAGTTATTAATTGATACAATACAGTATCAATTAACGAAAGGGGGTGTTGCCCGTGAAGCAGCTATTGATTCATCTGCCCGAGGTGCTCAAGGCGAAGCTCGACGCCAAGAAGAGCGAGGGGTACACGGCGAGCGGGTACATTCGGGCATTGCTGGAACGGGAACTCAATCAACCGGCCCCGAAGGGGCAGAAAGGACGGTAAGTCATGACGAAAAGACAACCTCAGAGGGTGCGGCGGCAACCGCGGACGGCCATGCCAAAAGAGTTCATTGCGTTTCTCATGACCATGACGCCTGCAGACATGGAGAACATCGCTGCCCTGGCGATCGCGAACAGGCGGGCTCAGGATGGCCATGATGGCCAGGAGGGCTGACCCATGATCGCCGCCATTTACACACGCAAATCCACGGAGCAACACGGCGTGAGCGACGAGCAAAAGTCCGTCGCGAGGCAAATCGAACATGCGAAAGCCTACGCCACCAAGAAGGGCTGGGCGGTGGACGAGCGGTTCATCTTCAGCGACGACGCCGTCAGTGGGGCGGAGTTCGGCAAGCGGAGACCGGGACTTCTCCGGCTCATGAACGCGCTGAAGCCCAAGCCGGAGTTTCAGGTACTGATCATGAGCGAGGAGAGCCGGCTGGGCAGAGACCGAATCAAGACCGAATATCACACACAGATCCTCGCTGAGGCCGGCGTCAGGATCTTTTATTACATCGAAGACCGCGAAGCTTTGATGAGCGATGCGACAAGTTCCTTCATGCAATCGATCCGGCTCTACGCCAGCCAAATGGAACGGGAGAAAGCGCAGCAGCGCACCTATGACGCACTTCTTCGCAAGGCCAAAGCCGGGCATGTCACCGGCGGCACCTGCTTTGGGTACACCAACGTGGTGATCACCGATGCCAGCGGGAAGCGGAGCCATGTCGAATACCGGATCCACCCGGCCGAGGCGGCCGTGGTCAAGCGGATCTTCGAATTGTACGTCACCGGCCACGGCTTCCAGACGATCGCCAAGCTGCTGAACGCCGAACAGGCGCACTGCCCTCGCGCGCGCCCGTTGAGCAAGCCGGCCGGCTGGGCCGCCAGCTCCATCAGAGAGGTCCTGCTGCGCCCCCTCTATCACGGCCAGCAGACCTGGGGCCGCACGAAGAAGAGACTCGCGAGCGGCATCAAGCGGCCGCACAAGCGAGCGGAGCAGGACTGGCTCACGATCGACGTGCCGCACCTGCAGATCATCGATGACGCGACATGGCAGGAGGCCCTGGACCGCTGGAACAGTGTGCGGGCGGTCTATCTGCGGGGCACGAACGGCCGCCTGCACGGCAGGCCGACCAACGGCCGTGAAAGCCCCTACCTGCTGACCGGCTTCACGGCCTGTGCCCATTGCGGCGGGAGCGTGTACGTTCGCAGCCGCAGCCACGGCCGCCAGCGAGCGTTCCACTACTGCTGCGTGGTGCATTATCAAAGAGGCCCAGAGGCCTGCCCCGAACGCCTGCTGCTGCCTGTGCCGGACGTCGACCGCGCGATCCTGACGGCCCTCGAGCAAGACGTCATGCAACCGGCCATCATCACGAAGGCCCTGGAGAAAGCGCTCCACCAGCTGCAGCAGGACCGAGAGGATCCAGATCAGCGGCGCGAGGTCCTCACGAATGAGCTGCGCCACCTGGAGACCGAGCTGGCCCGGTTCACCCAGGCCATCGCGGCCGGGGGCTCGTTACCGACGATCATGTCGGCCATGCAGGAGCGGGAAGCACGGTTCCAGAAGGTGCGGGGCGAGTTGGCCATGCTGGACGGTCGCCCGGCCGACCAGTTCGACGTTGGCCAGGTCGAGCAGGAGCTGAGGGGGTATCTGAAAGACTGGTCTTCGCTGACGTCGCGGCATCCGGCACAAACCCGGCAGATCCTGCGGAAGCTGCTCCCCTCGCGCATCCGGCTGTCCCATGACGCCGATGGAACATATCGCTTCACTGGGGAAGCTGCCGTGGGCCGGATGTTGAGTGGGATGCTCGGGAATCAGCAGGGTAAAAGGGTTGGTGTCCCCAACGGGATTTGAACCCGTGTTACTGCCTTGAAAGGGCAATGTCCTAGGCCAGGCTAGACGATGGGGACGACGCGAGACTCGTACAAGCGGGTTGATTCATACCATACTTGCTTGAGAAGTGTCACTAGCCTGAATCATCGGCACTGATGTGCCCACATCCCAAAGGGACCCCGGCAAGAGAACGCTGCCGGCGGATTGACGCCCTGCCCCCAAGCACAGTACTCTGCACCTGTGGACCCGCTTCTGAATCACAGCCCAGGCGAGCACCTCGACTCGGCATCGCAGCAAGGCAGACTCACGCCGCCGAGCCACAGTCTGCTCACGGCGGACGACCTGCACCTCTTCAATGAAGGTTCCCACTTTCATCTCTATGACAAACTCGGAGCGCACCCCACGACCGTACAAGGCATCGAGGGCACCTACTTTGCGGTGTGGGCCCCGGAGGCCGAACAGGTCTCGGTCTTCGGCACCTTCAACCATTGGGATGCCTCTCGTCACCCCCTGCGACCCCGTCAATCCTCGGGCATTTGGGAAGGATTCGTCCCAGGGGTGGGAATCGGCACGCTCTACAAATTTCATATCCGCTCGCGACATCACGGCGCAGAACTGATCAAGACCGATCCCTTTGCCCGCCTGAACGAGGTTCCGCCGAAATCCGCTTCGGTCGTCTGGACCCTCGATTACACATGGCAGGACCAGGCCTGGATGCAGAGCCGCGCCCGGCACAATGCGCTCGATGCCCCGATCAGCATCTACGAAGTGCATTTCGGTTCCTGGATGCGGGTTCCCGGCGAAGACAACCGCTCGCTCAGTTATCGGGAAGCGGCGCCGAAACTCATCGACTATGTCCGGCGGATGGGCTTTACCCATGTGGAGTTCCTCCCCCTCATGGACCACCCCTTTTTCGGTTCCTGGGGCTATCAAACGACCGGCTACTTCGCCCCCTCCGCCAACTATGGGACGCCGCAGGACTTGATGCACCTCATTGACCAGCTGCACCAGCACGAGATCGGCGTCATCTTGGACTGGGTGCCGTCGCATTTCCCGACCGACGGGCACGGCCTGAGCCGATTCGACGGCAGCTATCTCTTCGAGCATGCGGATCCTCGACAGGGCTTCCATCCCGATTGGAACACCGCCGTGTTCAACTACAGCCGCAATGAAGTGCGCAGCTTTCTCATCAGCAGCGCCCTCTTCTGGCTGGAGCAGTACCATGCCGATGGATTGCGTGTGGACGCCGTCGCTTCCATGTTGTATCTGGACTACTCGCGGAAGGAAGGCGAATGGATTCCCAACCGGCACGGCGGGCGGGAAAACCTGGAGGCGATCGCCTTCCTGCGGCAGCTCAACGAAGAGATCTATCGACGCCACCCGGATGTGCAGACCTATGCGGAAGAATCCACCTCCTGGCCTTCTGTGTCACGCCCGACCTATACGGGTGGATTGGGATTCGGAATGAAATGGGACATGGGCTGGATGCACGACACGCTGGAGTACATGGCGCTCGATCCGGTCTATCGCAAACACCACCATCGCAACCTCACCTTCCGCATGCTTTACGCGTTTCATGAAAACTTCCTGCTTCCGCTGTCCCACGACGAAGTCGTCCACGGGAAGGGCTCGCTCCTGGGGAAAATGCCCGGCGACGATTGGCAGAAATTCGCCAACCTGCGCGCATTGTTCGGCTACATGTATGCGCAGGCCGCCAAAAAACTGATCTTCATGGGCGGCGAGATCGGCCAGTGGCGGGAATGGGCGCACGACGACAGCGTCGATTGGAACCTGTTGCAGTACCGACCACACCAGGGCCTTCAACAATGGGTGGCCGACCTCAATCATCTGTACCGCACCGAACCGGCCCTCCATGAATACGACTTCAATCCTCGGGGGTTCGAGTGGATCGACTGCGATGATGTCGATGCCGGCGTCATCAGCCTCTTGCGGCACGGCCGGTCACCCCAACAGAGCATCGCAGTCGTCTGTAATTTTACGCCGGTCCCGCGGCTGCAGTATCGGGTCGGGGTCTCGCAAGGCGGCTACTGGAAAGAACTATTGAACAGCGACGCCTCGATCTACGGCGGCAGCGGCCTCGGGAATTTAGGCGGCATCCAGGCTGAGGCCGTGCCGACCCATAACCGTACACACTCCCTCTCGTTGACCCTGCCTCCCCTGGCGGTTCTCTTCTTCAAACCTGCCTCGTAGCACCGCCCCAGACTCGCCTTTTCAGCCCGGCCTGGGGTAGGATTACTGCCGGCAGGCAAGGGCGCGGTAAGGATGTTCGGTCCATTGAGGAGGCGACGATGACGACCCGCTTACGAACGGCTTCCCTGTGGCAGAGACTGCTGTTGCTCTCTGTCTGCATCATGCTCACGCACTGCTCCCACGACATCCACGAGAAGCGCGCCGACACGGTCAAGGACCATGTTGAAGCCTTCTATGACCATTTGAAACATGACCGGGTGGCGGCGGCCGTCCGGGAAAACGAAGCCATCGAACACCTCTCCTCTCAGTTGGGTGACATCATCACTCGACGCGTCAATCAACCGGGCACCAACCAAGTCGATCGTGAATGGACCGACCTGCGCACCGCCAATGAAACTGCCGCACAAAACTGGCTGGCTTTGGGACAATACCTCTCGATCAAGAAACAATATCCGCAGGCCCGTGCGACCTACCAGCGGGTCATCGATACCTACACCGGCCCGACGGAACGCACCTATCGGGATCAAGCGGCGCGGGCCATTCGTGATCTGGAGATCCTCAGTCCCTCCCCCGTCTCGCCGTCGCGGTAAGCCGCATGCCGTTTCGAGCGATGATGCAGAGGAGGCGGCTGTTGATCATGGTGCTCGGCGCAAGCCTCCTTGGACCCGGGTGTGTTCATAGGATTCACGTGGCCCCTCCGACAGGAGAAACAGCGGAGGCGCCCCTCCCCATCAGCGTACAACTCGACGTGCCCTTCCTTGCCATCGAAGGGGCCGACCACATGCCCGGCATTCCCCTCCTGGAATGGCCGGCGAAAGACCTTCGGCACACGTTGATCGAGTACTTCGCGCAACGTCGAACCTTTACGGCTATCGGAACGGAGCCCGCCGACATGCAGCTCGTGGTGAAGGCTTGGCTCACCCTTCGAGCACCTGACCGCTACCAGTACCGAGTTCATCTGGAATCCGACCTGTCACCTTCAGGGCGAGCCTCCCTCAAGACCTATGCGGCCGATGGAGAAGCCATGGGGTCATCCATCCGCTGGGTGACCGCCTCCGATCAAGAACCGATCGCGAAAGCCACGGCCCAGGCACTTGAGCGATTGGCCTCTCAGATCGAACAAGACCACGATCTCATTCTCAAAGGCCGCAACCACTAGAATATCTGGTTGCGCCGCTCGATGCCTTTGTCGAATAGCCGACGGGTTCCCCGTTCTCGCACTTCAATGGATCAACTGCCGCCACCAACTCACTGAGTCGGTAGCTACGTATTCATTTAGATACGACTGCGTATCACTTCCGATACAGGCCACTCGCCCTGCTAGAGCGTTCTCGCACAACAGCACGCCGGTAAACCGTGCCGTCCATCCATTCGGCCTCTACCTATCTTCCGTAACGACAGCCCCGTCATCACATGCGGCAAAAGAATACTGGCATTAACATTGCTATCTCCTACGCTCGAACGATGCGGTCACGTCTCTACCCCGAGCTGATCCTTCACAGATCAAGACAAGGGGACCACGCAGACATGCCCGATCGGGAACCGGTCTCTCTCGGGAAAGGAACTTCTGTGCCCAAACGACTGATTCTGTGCTTCGACGGAATGTGGGACAAGCCTCCCGACCCCGGAGCACCTCCCCAACCATCGCACGATTTCGATCGCTGCCCAACCCCGCTCTCACGACCTGATTCGCTCCCGGCGACGAATGTGTTGAAGTTATACCATTCGATCCTACCCCAGACGCACAATGGACATCTGCAGCAAAAATGGTATGACTCTGGACGCGAGACCCCCTGGTTTCGCCGATTTCGCGACGGCGCATTCGGATACGGCCTGGACCAGACGATTCTCCAAGGATATGCTTACCTCATTGCGGCCTATGAACCGGGCGATGACCTGTTTATCTATGGATTCAGTCGAGGCGCCTATGTCGCCCGATCCCTCGTAGGGCTGCTCTCGACCGCTGGGATTCTCTCCACGACGCTGCTCAATCCGGACAGCATCAGGAGGGTGCGGAAGACCGCCATGCCCGGCAACAGCGTCGCACCGTCTCACGATCTTGCACAGGATCTGACCGACATGGTTCTCGATCCCTCCAATCACTCGATCGACGAGGCCTATCGCCTGTACCGTAATTTTCACAACGATGCCCATACCTCTGCATCCGCCGCCTTTCGACGACGAGCGACGCAGCACGTCACCGTCACCGTTTTGGGAATCTGGGACACCGTCGGTCCCCTTGGAATTCCGACGAATGCCCTCAGGTGGCTGAACGAACATCGGTATAATTTCCACGATACCGAGTTGAGCCCCATCGTCAAACAGGCCTACCAAGCCCTCGCCATCGATGAGCACCGTGCGGACCACAACGCCACGTTATGGACGTCTCCTCCTCGATCGGGACAGAAGATCGAACAGCGTTGGTTCACGGGTGCACACGGCGATGTGGGAGGGACCTATCAAGATCGGGACTTGGCGGACTGTGTCTTGGCCTGGATGCAGCAGCGATCGATCCTGGAAGGGCTGGCCGTCGAAACGAGCAGGTTCCTCCTCAAGCCTAACGCGCTCGGCCCGATTCACGATTCTTTCAGTGAATGCTTCGGGGGATTCCGGAAATGGTTTCACTCACGATTCTATCGTCCGGTCATGCAAACAGGAACGGGCACGGAAGTGCTGGACGACTCAGTCCATACCCGCCTGCTGCACAATCTCCGCTACCGACCGCATAACGAAGGACTGAAAAGCGTGCTGCGGTTCGGATGAACATTTCTCCGGTTCCCGCTCTCCTCTCTCGTGGCAACACAAGCCGGTGAGCCCCTCCTTGGAAGTACTCTCTTCGCAGACTATCTGATCAGAGATTGAGGAGGTACGCTCCTCAACAGCATGGGCGATGGACTCGCTCGCCGGCGCACAGGGAGGTCACGATGCCGCGTCCGTCCTTTCCTAAGTTCGTCGTTCACTGCGTCCTATCCCGCGAGACTGTGGGGTGCGCAGAGGAAGCTCGCATCTTCGGCACCTGCGTCACCGGAATCTTGCCTACAACCCTGCAGAGCCTCGTCACCGGAGAGTACCTGACGCTCAAGTTGGGCGTTCCTGAAAACCGTCGGTCGGTATCGGTGAGGTTGGCGAGGGTAATCTGGGTCCGAGGAGGGCGGTTCGGAGTGGAAATCCTGATGATGGATGCCGACGAGCACATTCGCCTGACACAGTTCGTCGATCAATACCTACCTCTGGAATTGGAATGTCACGACTCACGATCAACATTGATCATCACGGCGGCGGAATAGGTTCGGTATGTTTGCTTTATCGAACCTCCTCACAAAGCTACCGCCAAGGAGGTACTGCGTTCAGGTCTACCGAAAAAACCCTTCAGACTCTAGGCTTACCCATAGGCACTGAACAATGAAGGAGGCCACTATGAGTTGTTCTCGCTGTAACGGATGTATGATCGAAGATTACATGCTCGACATGGAGGATTCTTCCGGTCCCATGTGGCAACGAGCATGGCGATGCATGAACTGCGGGAATGTATTCGACAGCGTACTGCGCCACAATCGTCAAACACAGGGAGCCAAACCGCCTTCCATTGCCCATGAGGGCTCCGTCGGCGGTGGCGAGAAGGTTCCCTTGGGGGCAGAGGCGATGACTCGCCTGGCCGCATGATGGGAGGAATCCGACAAGGGCAATGACCAGGACGGACGAACAGCCCCTGCGAAACGATTCTTGGTCCTTGCCGTCGCCCGATTCAATAAGTCTGCGAATGATGCGTAGATGTCTTCACGACTCACACGTCCGACTTGAGAAGGCAACAGCATGTCCATCGACCTAGAGATGGCCCTCGTCTTGGGGCTATTCATAATCGGCGCTGTAGTCCTCGCCGTCGATAACCTGGTGGATGCATTGTATAGACGCGCGAGTCGATGGTTGCGCAGCCGGAAATCAGCCCGCAACATTTCCCGGCCTGACAGTCCGGCGCAGAAGAAAAAGCTGGAGCTGTAGGAGGTTATCAACCGTGCTGTGATGGACCGCCCTGGTCACCGTTATCCTTTCCCAGTATCGGAGATGACCGGCAACGGTTGAACCGGCGAATGTCCCTCCGGATTCCATCCACCGCCTAACGCCTTGTACAGCTGCACGATGGAAACCAGGTGCAGGCGATGAGTCCCCATCAGGGCCAGCTCCGCCTCGAACAGGTTGCGCTGCGCAATCAACACGTCGAGATAGTTCGCCAGCCCACCCTTATAGCGAAGATTGGCCAGGTTGAGCGCAGACCGCAAGGCCTCGACCTGCTGCAATTGCGCCGTGCGCTGCTCTCGAACCGTCCGAACCGCCACCAATGAATCCTCGACTTCCTTGAATGCAACCAACACGGATTGTTCGTACTGCGCCAAGGCCTGTCGCGCTTGTGCCTCGGCAGCCCGTTGCTGGAATCCCAAAATTTGCGCATTCAACAGAGGACCGGTCAGGCCTGGCCCGACCACGCCGAATGAGGTTTCATTGGCCACAAGTTGCGTTAAATGCGGACTCGCCACGCCCAAGATGCCGGTGATGCTGAGCTTCGGAAACCGATCGGCCTTCGCCATCCCGATGCGGGCCGTCGCTGCGGCAAGGTTCTGTTCCGCCTGCAGGATGTCCGGCCGCCGCTGGAGCAATTCGGAAGGAAGGCCGGGGGGAACATCGGGAGGCATGACCTGTTCCGTCAGGGAACGGCCCCGGGCAATCTGGCCGGGGTTTCGCCCCAGCAACACACTCAATTGATTTTCCTTCTGTACTTTTTGCCGTTCGAATTCCGCCGCCCTGGCCGCAGCATTGGCTCGCTCCGCCTCAAACTGATCGGCATCAAGCTTCGAGATCATCCCCTGTCGCAATCGCGCCTGTGCGATCCTGACGGATTCTTCCCACGACTTGAGTGTGCGATGCGAGATATCGAGCTGCATATCGAACTGGAGCAGATCAAAGTAGGCCTCCGCCACGCCGCTCACGAGCTGCAGCACGATCGCGCGGCGGTTTTCTTCTCGCGACAGGAGATCACCGCGCGCCGCCTCGTTGGAACGCCGGATGCGGCCCCAAATATCGAGTTCCCACGAAAGATTACCCTGCAAGTAATAATTGAACGGGTTCGGGAATCCCGGAAACAAGAATACGGCCTTCCGACCAAACGCCGGGAAATTTCCCGTGACGCTCATCTGCGGGGCGAAGTCCGTCCTCGCAATGAACAACCGGGCCTGAAATTCTTCCACCGCCGCCACGGCACGCTGGAGGTCCTTGTTCTCCTCCAACGCTGTACGGATCAATTTCTGAAGTTCTTGGTCCTTCAGCAGTTCCCACCAGGGCGTGTTGGCGATCGACGTGGCATCACCACCAGGCTCGGCCATGCGAAAGCCGTACGGGGTGGTGGCATCAGGCTTGGTAAAGTCCGGTCCGACGGCACAGGCCGCCAAGAGGGTCGACGAGAGCACGAGAGCCAGTTTACGCATGTTGATAGTCTCGCTCCTTCTGTGGTTCAACCGGTGCATCGGAGGCAGAATGGGGAGTCTGCCTCTTCACACGGGCACTCAACGAGCGAATCAAAACGAAAAACAACGGCACAAAAAAGATGGCCAGAAATGTGGCGGCCAACATCCCCCCGAACACCCCGGTGCCGATGGAATTGCGGCTGGCGGCGCCTGCGCCGGTAGCGATCACCAGTGGAACGACGCCGAGGATGAAGGCCATCGAGGTCATCACGATCGGCCGAAATCGAAGTGTCGCCGCCTCGACCGCCGACTCCAGCACCGAATGTCCCTCCTCATAGCGCTTATTCGCAAACTCCACGATCAAGATGGCATTTTTCGCCGACAGTCCGATCAACGTGACCAGCCCGATTTGAAAATAGATGTCGTTGCTCATGCCTTTGAGCCACACGGCGCTCAAGGCTCCGAACAGTCCGATCGGCACGGCCAAAATCACGGCAAACGGAACCACCCAGCTCTCGTACTGAGCGGCTAGGACCAAGAACACCATCAACAATCCGAAGGCGAAGGCATAGAGCGACTGACTCCCGACCATCCGTTCCTGGTACGAGATCCCGCTCCAATCGATTCCATACCCCTGCGGCACGAGCACCTCTTTCGCCACCCGCTCCAACGCATCCAGCACTTGTCCCGAACTGAACCCCGGCCCCGCCGCGCCGAGGACCAGCGCGGTATTGTACCCATTGAAATGCGTGACCGGATCGGGACCGCTGGTGAACTCCGTACTCACCACGGTATCCAATGGAATCATCGTGGTACCTTGCGGACCGATGGCCCGCACATAAATTTTTGAAATATCTTCGGGCGTCGATCGATATTGCGCTTCGGCCTCCGTCTGCACACGGAACACGCGGCCGTATTTCACGAAATCATTGATGTACAGATTGCCGAAATAGGCCTGCAGGGTGTCGAACACTTCCGAAATCGGAACTCCCAGCGCTTTGGCGCGCTCCCGATTCACCTTGGCAAAAATCCTCGGCGCGCTGACGCGGAAACTCGTCCCGATGGCTCCGATCGCCGGATTCTGCCGCGCCTTGGCGACGAACTCCTGGGCGACGGCTGAGAACTTATTGAAATCCCCGCTGCTCGGGTCCTGGAGCTGCACGGAAAACCCGCCCGTGGCGCCGAGCCCTCGAATAGACGGCGCGTTGAAGGCAAGGATGAGCGCCTCCGGAATTTTGGCGAATTCGCCGTAGGCCGCACCGATGATGGATTTCACATGGTGTTGCGGCGCCGTGCGTTCGTCCCAATGTCTCAACGGCAGGAACATCGTAGCGGCATTCGCCCCCCGCGTATTGAAGACGAAATTCTGACCGGACAGCGCATCGGTCGAATGGATCACCGGGCTCGCCAGGAAGTAACTCTCGATCTTGCTCAGCACCGCATCCGTTCGTTGCTTCGAGGCGCCGTCCGGCAGTTGGACGATCGTAATGAAATAGCCTTGATCCTCCTCCGGTAAGAAACTGCCGGGAATCACCTTGAAGAGCATGAACACCCCGACCAGCAGCACCCCGAACACCGCCATCGACAGCACGCGACGCTTCATCGCCGTGCCGACAGTCGACGTATACCGGTGCTGCATCCAGGAGAAGGTCCGATTGAAGAGGCCGAAGAACCCGTGGTGACGCTCCTCGCCCGGCTTCAGCACCAGCGCGCAGAGCGCGGGACTCAAGGTCAAGGCGACAAACCCGGAAATAATGACGGCGATCGAAATCGTAATGGCGAACTGCTTGTACAACTCGCCGGTAATGCCGCCCAGAAACCCGACCGGCACGAACACCGCGCACAACACCAGCACGATCGCGATGACCGGTCCCGTCACTTCTTCCATCGCCCGCTTGGCTGCCTGCTTGGGAGAGAGCTTCCCCTGCGTCATATGGCGCTCGCAGTTCTCCACGACGACGATGGCGTCGTCCACCACGATGCCGATCGCCAGCACCATGCCGAACAGCGTCAAGGTGTTGATCGAGAATCCCAGCGCCTGCATGCCGGCAAAGGTCCCGACCAGGGAGACCGGCACCGCCACGCCGGGAATCAACGTCGCCCGCCAACTCTGGAGGAAGAGATACACGACGAGAATGACCAGGACCATGGCCTCCGCCAGCGTCTTGATGACTTCTTTGATGGAGACTTCGATGAAGCGCGTGGTGTCGTAGGGAATGTCGTAGGACACTCCGGGGGGGAAACTCTTGGAAACCTGCGCCAATTCAGCGCGGACCCGTTTGACGGTGTCCAACGCATTGGCTCCCGGCGAGAGGAAGGTCAGCAGAAAGACATTCGGCTTGCCGTTCCAGCGTCCCTCGAGCGTATAGGATTGGGCGCCCAGCTCGACCCTGGCCACGTCCTTCAACCGGATCATGGATCCATTGGGCATGGCACGGACGATCATCTCCTCGAAATCCTTCACCTCCGTCAGGCGGCCCTGCGTGATGACGGGGATCGTCAGTTCGGTGCCTTTCAACGCCGGCTCACGGCCGATCGTCCCGGCCGGGAAATCCCGGTTCTGTTCGCGGACGACGTTCGCGATATCCGTCGGCGTCAGGCTGAGTTGGGCCATTCTGATCGGATCCAGAATCAACCGCATCGAATAGTTCTGCGAGCCGAACACCATCGCATTGCCCACACCGTGCAACCGTTTCACATTGTCGACGACGCGGAGAATCGCATAGTTGGACAGATACACCGTGTCGTGCGTGGGGTCTGTGGAACTCAAGGCCACCACCGCGAGGAGGTCCGGCGAAACTTTATTGATGCTGATGCCTTGGCGCACGACTTCAGGCGGCAGCTGCGGTTCCGCCAGTTTCACACGATTTTGCGTCTGCACCTGCGCGATGTCGACGTCGGTTCCGATCTCGAAGGTCAACTTGATCGACATGTGCCCGTCGTTGGTGCTGGTGGAATCGTAATAGAGCAGATTGTCGATCCCGGGCAACTGGACCTCGATGGGTCGCGCCACCGAATCGGCCACGGTCTCCGCATTGGCTCCGGGATAGTCGGCCTCGACCTGGACCACCGGCGGAGTGATTTCAGGGAATTGGGCGACCGGCAACGCCCGCAGGGCGACCAGACCGATCACGATAATGATGATCGAGAGGACCGATGCGAAAATCGGCCGATCGATAAAAAAGTGTGAGATCACGAGGCACGCTCCGGTTGCGGTTGGGCGGGATCCGAGGCGGGCGACGCGCCCGGTTCACGGACTGGAACCGGCTTCACCTGTGCTCCCGGCGCGATCTTATGCAGGCCCTCCACGATGACACGGTCGCCGACCTGCAGTCCCTCTTCGACGATCCATTGGGTGCCTTGCCAGCTCGTCGCCTGGATCTCCCGCATCTCAACCTTGTCCTCGTTCCCGACGACGAACACGATGGAGCCTTTAGCGCCTTGCTGGACGGCACGTTGCGGCACCAGGATCGCCCCCGTCTTGAGCGTGCCCTTGAATCGCACCCGCACAAACTGGCCCGGCAACAGCACCCGATCCGGATTGGGGAACACCACCCTGGCCTGCCGCGATCCTGTGTCGGTCTTCAGTCCGACATCGAGCAGGTCCAACACCCCTTCCTGCCCGTACGTGGTCCCATCCACAAAGGTGAGGACGCCGCGCAAGTGATAGACGCCGGGGTGTTGAATCCGCTTGGCATCGCTGTCCCGCCGCCGCTTCAGCAGGAAACTTTCCGGCGCACTGACGATCACATACATCGGATCGACCTGATGGATCAACGTCAGCAGATCGGTTTGCGCCGAAACCAACCGTCCTTCATAGATACGAGTCCGCTCGATCATGCCGTCGATCGGAGCCACGATGAGGGTATTGTCCAGATCGAATTTGGCCTTGACGAGTTCAGCCTTGGCACCTTCCAGGGCGGCCTTCGCCGCCAGTTCTTCGGCGACGGCATCATCCACGTCCTTGGTGCTCACGGCCTGCTCGGCCAGCAGCGGCTTGACCCGAGCCAGGTTCTGTTTGGCCTGCACGAGGCGCGCTTCCGATTGGGCCACCTTCGCCTTGGCGCTCAACATCGCGGCGTGGAACGGAACGGGGTCGATTTGATACAGGCGGTCGCCTTTTTTGACGTCGCGTCCTTCCTTGAAAAACCATTGTTTCAAAATGCCCGTCACCTGCGAACGGATTTCCACCGGCCGGGACGATTCGGCCTGCCCGATGAATTCCGGTTCATCCGGCACATCCTGCGCCCCGGCCACGATGATGCCGACTTCGGAGATCGGGGGAGCCGGGGAAGAACCGGCTTCCTGCTTGCAACCAGCCGACAGGGCCAGCGCGAGCGATCCCCACAGAATCGAGGCTAGAGTCGATGATCCTGTTCGCCTGGCCATGCTTGCTCCCTGATGAAAGTCTGAATACGCAATTCTGGTTATGCCGATGACGGCGCCTATCTTACTGGGCGAACCACCTGTTGGCAACGGAGGGGCGGCGCCTTCAATGATTCGCCTCACGACCGGTGATCTCCTCGACGATCGATCGCATCAGGCAGTCGCAGGCATGGAGGGTTGCGCCCTGCCGCCACAAGTTCCTCAGCAACACCTTCCCGTCGTCTCCGACATAGGTGACGCCGGCCAAGTCCACGACCGCCTCTCGACGCTGCTCGGAAGAAAGGTCCGTCCAGCAGCGTTCCAATTCTTGAACCCAGGGACCGGCAAGGCGACCTTCCAACCGGAGCCGCACTGGTTCACTCGAACAATCCGACGTGATCCTCAACATAGTCGCATCCCAGCCTTCAACCTTCCGTCCGTCCATCGCAGTCGAACAGGCATATCGAGCACCCAACCTCACTCTCTCGCCGACCACACAGACAACATAGCAATGACCGTTCCCTGTTTCACTACGATGCTCAGCATGGTTTTCGAATTGTAAATACAGGGCATTTCCCTTGGTGGTCCTAGCGAGGGGGAGCATATGTCGAATGGTGCCGACCGATCGAAGCCGATCATTCGGCATGTGCCGATTAGTCGGCAGCAGCCCCTCCGCCATACCGACTTGGCACCACCTATTCACCCTCGCCGCGAGTCGCTCGGCAAATACGGCATGAACAGGTCTCCCGGTTCTAAGCGATGTACTCCGACCACATACTCCATGATATCCGGCACGGCATCGGCGACGGTCAATTCGACCGGCGGATCGCTTTTTCTGTCCCTGAGCAGACCCAATCCTTCCATCTCGCTCTTCCACCCGGACTCCACCCACTGCCGATAGGGCACGAAGGTCGATCGCCCGCGTTTCGCCGGCAGACGCCGCGCATTGCCTGTGTTGATCCGTGAGAGCGCGATGCGTTCGCTATAATGCGTCACCAGCCTGACCCTATCGATCTCCAACACCACCTGGGAGCGCGGCTCGCAGGCCCTTCGCTGCCGATTGAGCCGGCCAATATCCAACCAGAAAAAGACCTTGGAATTGATCAGCGCATACCATTCAGAAGGGGCCATGCCGACCAAACATTGCTCCAGCGCCTGTTCCGGAAGCGGCTTCTGGTCACGTACGGAGATGCCGTTCGGCAATAACAGCTGTTCAAGCCGACGACGACGTTCGATCCGCTCCCGCACCTTCCCGCGAAGACCGGCTCGATCGAGCAGTCTCTTTGTACTTAAAAGGCCGTTGCGGCGGATCGAGGGCCAATTCGCCGCCTCCGCAAGGTGATAGATGCGCGCCGGTAGGTTGAAGCACTCCCTATGCTGCCCATGCGGAATCGTCACGTTGAATCTCCACGATCAGGAGGGATGCCTGACATTGCAACGCCTCGCGCCGATCTTGACAGGGAACCAGCCGTCTTTTCTACCGTTGAACGTGCGACCGAGTCCCAAACCGCGTGGTGGGAAAGTGCTGGCGCCCCTCTTGATTGAGCCGGAATCGGTCTGTAAGCTGTGACGCCTTTTCTGTCGGTACGCCGGTGGGCTGGTGCGCCGCGTTGCCCCTCTCATGCAGGAGGTCCTCCATGGCCTCGGTCAGATCCATCACCTCCGCCTTGATGTTGATCGCGGCCTGTGTGCCGAATCCCCTCCTCGCCGATGCCGCCATCTCCACTCAAGCCCTCACCCCCTATGCGGAAGGGTTGGACGCCTTGAACGAGGGGCGCTGGCCGGACGCAGTGGCGGCCTTCTCACGGGCGCTGGAGGGCGATGGCGACAACCCCGAGATCGTGCTGGCCCGCGGAGTGGCCGGTACTCTCGCGGGAGATTTCTCTCGCGCCCTGAAAGACCTCGATCGCGTCAAGCGCCTGGGGTACCGTGGACGCGAGCCGGAACTCTGGACCTATGTCGCCGAAGCGATGAGCGGGGTCATCGTGGTGCCCTATCACGGCTTCAGCGGCGCGCGCGGACAGGGAACCGAGCGTCCTGCGGTGGTCAGCATTCCAGGCCATGTCGCGCAAGGCGGTGATGACTACCCAACCGAGTACGGCTCCTTCATCGTCTACCAGCTCGGCATGGCCTATCAGAAGCATCGCCTGCCGGCGGATTTCGGTGGATCCGGCGACCCCCAGGGCATGAAGAGCCCGCAGATGCGGCAAGCGATGCTGAAAGCGGGACAACTCTTTGCGGAACGGAACTATCGGCGGCCTGAACTGGCTTCGATCAACGTGTCGCGCGCCAAGCAGGCCGGGACCGGCAAGGCGGCCGGGGGAAACATGGCCGACGTCGAGCGTGCCCTCGAGGCCAATCCCGCCGATCCGGACGCGCACTATCAAGCGGCCAAAGCCTGGTTGGAAATGGGGCGTGCCGCCACCGCCCGAAGGGAATTCACGATCGCGCTCACGCTGAAGACCGACCTGACCGATGCCTATCTGGGACGCGCGACGGCGGCCGCTCAATTGGGGGATGAGAAACGGATGGCCGCCGATCTGGACGTCTACAAGAAAGGCGGATGGCTCTCGACGCGCTCCGCCCGCTCGGCGGTCGAGAATGAGTTGGCCGAACGCAAAGTCAAAGGATCGAGCGAAGACCTACTTCGCGAGTTGGACGGCGCTGCTCGGGCCGGAAAACCCATGGAATCGCTGATCGACATCGCCTCCAAACTCCATCGCGTCGCAGGAGAGCAACGTCTCCGGTACGGCGAAATCTACCAGGACCGTCTGCGTCTATTGGAAGAGGCCGTGAGAGAGAATCCCAAGAATCCCGACCACCTCGTCGATCTGGCAACCTACCTCATTGAAGAGGCGGACAACCGTGGAGAGAAAGTCGAACCACGCCGCGAGCTACAGCTCTACCGTTTCCAGATCTCTCGTGAAAGAGAGCTTCAACAAGCCATTCAACTGTCGGATCGCGCGCTCGCCCTGAAGGCCAAACACGTACGGGCGATCATGCAGAAAGCGGTGGCCTTGACCGGGTTGAAACAATATAACCAGGCCGACAAGCTTGCCGATCAAGCGTTGGCCTTATCCGGCGAGAATCCGGACGCTCTGCGCCTCTACGCCAAATTCCGCGCCATGCGCGCCAACCAACTGTCCAATGAAGCGGGCAGTTTGCGGCAAGAGCGCTGTTCGAGTTCCTCGCACGACGAGCACCGCAGCGACGGCGTCTACCGGGTCACCACGACGACCTGTTATCCCCCGTCGCAATCCGACCTGCAACAGGCAGCGCAGCTGGAAGCGATGGCTGCTGAGCTCCGCCGCAAGGCGCGGGCCGCCATGGAAAAGGCGGCGAAAGTCACCAAGGGAACGGTCGACGGCTACCTGATCCTGGCGGACCTTGCCCTGTGGGACGGCAAGACGACGGAAGCCCAGGGTTTTTTGGAACAGGCCGTGAAACTCGGTCTCAAGTCGCTGGAAGCCCAGGATCGTCTGGTGCAGCATTATGCGCAGACGGGACAGCAAGAAAAAGCCGAAGAACAACGGTTGCTCGCAGTCAACTTGATCCAGACGAGCGTCGCACCGTTGCTGCGGCTCGCATGGAATCGGACGGAGAAAACGGCCTGGCAGGGGGCGAAAGGTTATCTCGACCGGGCCCGTGCGATCGATCCCGAAGATGCCCGCATCGCCGCCTATCGCGGGGTGGTGCTCGAAGGCGAGGACAAGCCCGAGGAGGCCGCAATCGCCTATCGGATCGCACTGGCATTGGAAGAGGCGCGGCTTGCGCTCGACGAGCCGCGGGTCCCGAAAGGCACTCCCCCGGGACGCGATGCCCTGGATTTCGGACTCGCGATTCAAGCGCGATTTCATCTTGCCAGGCTCGCGGAGCAGGCCGGAAAACAAGCGGAGGCGCTGGCCCATTACCAGGCGGTCCTCGGATACGAGCAACGGATGAGCCGGGGATTTGAATCGCGACAAATGTTCACGGCCATGTGGCCGGATCAACAGCCGGAGAAGGGAGCGGTCGTGATGGCGCCCAAGAACGCCGCCACGCTCGTGGCCGATGCGCACTTGCGGACCGGTAAGTTGCTGGCCTCCATGGGCCGCCACGACGACTCGATCACGCATCTCCGGGCAGCCGCCATGTACGGCCCGCTCAAAATGGCCGGCATCCCGCAGATCGGCAACGCCAAGGGCGATAGCAATTTCAGCGGTGTGGCAGGCGCCCCGGCCGCCGAGGCCCAATTCTATCTGGCCAAGGAACTCATGACGAAGGGTGACCTTCAGGGTGCGCAACAGGTCCTGTACGAGGCCGGCCGGAATTTGCCGGACCATTTGCAAGGACAGCTCAACGAGCTCAACATGGCAATGGCGCGCTTGCACTCGCGTCAGCCGCGAGATCCGTATGCGGGGATGAGCGACGAAAAGCGGCCGTACATCGACCAGCAGATGCAGCAGGATCAGGAACGGGCGCGCATGGCGATACGGCAGATGGCGCCGAGGGCGCGCGTCGTTCCCGAGGTGGTCGGGCACTGGGAGATGCAACCGAACAATCAGTTTCTGCCGAAGAAGACGCTCACGATCGAGTCCGACGCGAGCTACCGATTGGTGTCGGCCGACGGGTCCACGTCGGCCGGCAAGATGGACGTGCAGATCGGCCGCGACCCGGTCCGGGGCCGGCCGGAACCATCCCGCGGCCAGATGATGCTGTACGACGAGGTCTCTGGCCAGATCGGCACCATGTGGTACGAGTTCACCGGCAACGGGGTGATGGAGATCACCGAACTGGACAGCACGAAGTACGCGGCGCGGCGTACAAGGTAAGGCGTGCGGCAACTTTTCCCATTTCCTATTCGCTCACCAACGACCGTCTCATTCACCACCCCTGCTCTGCTGGGCGGGAAGATGCTGTTTGATCGTGTCATAGATCTTTCTCGACCGGACCTCGTCACCGGTCAGACCGACGCGAATCATCAAGCGGCACCTGGAATCCGAGACCGATTCCAGATCGATCCAGACATGCGGGCCATCCGCGAACGCTGACTCCATGTGGGCGGACATCTTATCGACTTTGTCTTCCGAGAGCTTCAATCCCAGATCATTCATGGCGGCGGCCGTGGCATCATGAACCATGGGCACCGAGTGGTTGAGCTCGTCTTTCAACTTGCCCATGACATAGACTGCGCCGGCTACCCCGCCTGCTGCCCCGACCGCAAGGGCGAGGCAACCGGAACAGAAGAGGCCGAACCACACACAGAGCATCAACTGAGCAACCCGAATGATCCCCGCAGATTGGCAGGGTTCCACTGAACTTATTCGCAGGCGATCGGTCATGTGAGGTGGTCTCCTGTGATCTTTCAGGCATTGTGGTCTCGGTTCAGAGTTTTATTCAACCCAACTTGGTCACAGGACAGGCGGGCGGCCCAGGCGTGAGGCTCGTTGCTGGGTGACGGTCAAGCGATGATCCCGGAAGCGGAGTATCTGGACTTGCTCCAGTCCCTCGATCCGAGAAGTCATTGAAGAAGGAGTGAGCCCATTGTGCATGCAACATGAGCCTCGGTTTGCGATGTGTGATTGCCAGACCTGACGCTCAACCCAGGACTCTTTCGGCCGCATAAGCCATATGCTATTTGCTCTTCGCAGTCGGCCCGCGGTGGGCGGTTGGCGGGATCGATCATTCTCGAATCTCAGGTTGACGCTTCTCGACGCACCAGAGAGGATTTGGATTCCTCCCATGACTAGGCTATGCTTCCTGCGTGAAGGTTGGCGAGGTATTGGACAAATTGCGAGAAGATGGCTGGTTCCTCGTCGCAACGAAAGGCAGCCACAGGCAGTTCAAACACGCCACCAAACCTGGACGCGTGACCGTTGCAGGCAAACCCAGCGACGACTTGCCTCCTGGCACATTGAATAGTATCTTTAAGCAAGCCGGTTGGAAAAAAGGTGCGAATTAACATGCGGTATGCCATCGTGATCGAGAAGGCCCCGTCAAACTATGCGGCATACGCTCCGGATTTGCCCGGTTGTATTGCCACCGGTGCTACCGTGGCAGAAACCGAGTCCCTCATCCGCGAAGCCATCGAGTTTCATCTCGAAGGGCTCAAAGCAGATGGTCTTCCGGTCCCCCCTCCCAGCAGCCAAGTCGAATACGTCGACGTCTCGGCATAAAAAACGCAATCCCCTGTCCGTTACGCTTCCCGACAGATCTCGGGGAAGCCTCATACGGCGATGACTTCCTCGCGCAAGTGGTGCAGAGGGACGACCTTAGGAGCCTTCCCTTTCTCGAAGTGACAACGGACCGCATCGCGGACCTTCTCCGGCAATTCGGCAAGCGTATCCGCCTCGGTAAAAATTGACTGCCCGAGCGCACGCGCAGTGAACCCACCCTCAGGCGCCTCTTCGACGACAAAAATCAATTCACTCATCGTCATCCTTCAACAACGAAGAAGAATTCTCTTTCGCACATGGTAGTCTCGTCATGAGCCAATGTCCAACCCATAGGAGTGCAGGCTGTTGGCTCATAGCTGATAGCGGATGGCACGAACAAGAACACCCCAAATCGGTACCGTCTGCGCCATCGCCGTCGCTGCGGTTCTGACCGCCACGATTCCACGCCTCTACCCGTGGGTTCCGCCGAAGCAAAACAAGATGAGCTGGACGGCCGCCGGGCGGACGAGGCAAAAATGATTCCTGACACCTTTCTCTTCCATATCAAATAAGGCCGCTCAATGAAACGATGAGCTGATGCGGTAGAGTTCCTGGAGGATTGTCGAAGGAAGAAAAGCGAAGAAAAGGGGGTCGGATGCGCAGGAGATAAATAGAGACGGGGCAGCTATTGAACCCGCCGTGCACGGACGAGGCGGCTAGATAAGGAGAAGACCCCGGTTTTCTTTTCGCGTCGCTCCAAGGTGGAGAGGGAACCGGGATGGGGAGAGAATGGCGGCAGGCTATTGGCTCAGCGTGGCCCCGTCAAGGAACGTTCCCGAAACGTAAAGTCAGGTTTTGCAATCAGTTCCAAGAATTCTTTTCACTACCTGCAGACATCCAAATTACGAGAGAACGCCTGTGGTCCGCTTGTCTAACGGACCACAGGCAAGCCCATCGTCGAATCGGATCGCCATCGGCATTCCGCGACATGTCGGATCTTGCCTTTGCGGCTGATTAGGAATACCTTTTTTCAATCAAGCGGATCCATTGGTTGATACAAAGAGTCTCCGAGGGCTCCATGCCTTGCGACCCCTGTACTCGTACGTCACGTTCAAAGATGAGGATATCCACCAAAGACGCGGCTCCAGATTGGGAATAAACCGCCATGGGCCTACATAGAGGGACTATCGGTCCTTCCACCGGCGACACTGGTTTTTCAGACCTAGTGGCAGGGTTTGTGCTCGTGATCGGTGGCGGCTTCATTGCCTATGGGATACTCTTCCAGCTCATCTTACCTACGCTGACCTATTGTGGAGTCCTGTTTATGGGGGTGGCCAGCGCCCCATGGCTATTTACAGGCCCACTGTGGCTCAACCTGATCTGGGATGTTCTATTTGGAGCAGCCGCAGGATTCCTATTCAGTTTCATGCGATACCGGTATGCTCTCAAAAGTCGTGTCGTTGAGGAACTAATTGACGCGGCAATGGAACGGGATACGATCTCCGCTACTCATCTCGGTTTTGCCTACGTCGTCGTTCACATCGTTTTTGGTGCACTGTGCGGCCTTGCGGTTGGTGCCATTGGGCTCTTTGAGCCTCCGCAGCTGATCTCCGGTGCATGGCATGACATCAGAGATGGAACTGCCTATGGTTTGCTCATCCAGGCGGGTTACTTTGGGGGAAGCGGTGGGGGAGGACTCCCTCCATTAGATGAATTTCTAACCCTCCTACTGGCAATTATCATTGCAGCCGTTTGTATCACGTCGATTCTTTCTCTACTGGCGACCCTCGCCATGTCTGAGGTTGGTTCCGGGTTAGCTTCAGGCGCGTTGAAAGGCTTTGGCAAATCGCTCGGCATCTCCCTTCTTCTCGTTCTCAGACGATTCCGGTACTTCAGGCCCATAGAGTTGATTCCCGATCCTTCTGCCGAGTGGGCCAGCAACCAGCATTGGTTTGGTCAGTCATTGCGCACGGGCATGGCGGTTGGTGCCGTCGGAGGACTCGTGACTACGCTGGCCGCGCTAGGATGCGCAAGGCTTGCAGAGTTCGCCATCACGGATGACGTTCGTTCGACTGTGGATTTTGAAGAGATCCATACGATACCAGCCGTACCGAACAGCAAGGAAGTGACTTCTCTCGTATTCACTTCGGATGGTCAATATCTGTTCGCGAACATGCGTGATGCCGAATGGTCTCGGATGATAGATATGGAACGTGGGGACGAACTCAAAAACGAAGTCAAGGTTTGTGGGGCTACGACCAACAACAGGGTGGCCTTTATTCGGAACTACCGCGTCTACCTTATCTATCTTAATCATAATAATACCGCACGCGAGCTCGAAGAGATCCATTCGCGTGACGCACAGTGTGCATTTAGTACCGATGGAAGCTGGATCGGATTAAACGACTATAAAACAATTCGAATCCTGGACGTGGCGAGCAGTCGGGAGGTTTTTGGCATCTCAACGTCCGACGACTATATCAATCTCGCTTTCCGCTCGGATGGCGCTCTCGTGACAACCGGCCTTGACAATAAAGTACAAGTTTGGGATGTCGACGAGGGGGAAGCGAGATGGTCTTCACCTTTGACCACTTGGGGTTCTGTCGCGCTTAGTCCAAATGGCACGGTTCTGGCCTATCATGCGTATCAAGGCCAAGTGAAATTTCTTCACCTAGAAAATGAAACCGAATTTGAGCGCGCCGGAGTCAGCTTTACTGGAAAAGGCATGGCGTTCAATCGAGACGGTCAAGTGCTGGCTTTAGGTAGAGACCATAGGGTTAGTCTCTGGTACGTTGGAGGAGCCAGAGAACTAATGACACTTTCTCTACCTGATAGCAGCGATGAGGTGTCTGCGGTTGGTTTCTCCTCAGATGGACGTTTCCTTGCGGTTGGAACTTATGGCGGTGACATCCGCATCTGGCGGACACGCACGCCGACATCGTAATCGTCTTGCGTGGTGTGAATTGATGGCCTGGAGTTGGGGATAAATTACCACAGTTCGATGGCTTCGCCATGCACAGGGAGGGCACAAACTACTGGTTCGCGCCCTTCTTTTCCTTCCGCTTCTTCTCTTTCCTCTCTGCCTTCCGCCTGTCCCTCCACATCTCATAGAGGTTATCCGGCTGTGGCTCGGGGTGGATATGAAGCACGTTTGAGAAGAAGAAAAGGGGCGGTCTGAGCTGGCCCGGGTTTCGTGGACACCGGGTTAAGACTCAGTGACCCGCCGTTCGAACTGCATCGGACTAAGATATCCCAGACTCTGATGGAGCCGCTGGCGATTGTAGAAGCCTTCAATAAACGCAAAGATCTCCCGACTCGCTTGATCCCGCGTGTGGTAAGTCTGGTGATGGACGAGTTCATTTTTCAAGGTACTGAAGAAGCTCTCCGCCACCGCGTTGTTATAGCAATTGCCCTTTCGACTCATACTCGGCGTCAGGCCGAGCGTAGTGAGCTGCCGTTGATAGGCCAGACCGCTATATTGTGCGCCCTGATCGGAATGATGGACGAGGCCCGGTCGAATGCGTCGTTGACGGACGGCCATCGCCAGCGCGTCCAACGTCAGGTGTTGGTCCGGCTGGCTCCTCATGGCCCAGAGCCGCTCACCCGCCGCGAATACAGATCCAAGAGCACGGCGACATAGAGCCACCCCGCCCGTGTGGCGACCATCGTGACATCGCCGACCCAGACGCGATTCAGCCCGGTCGCCTCAAAACGCTGCTGGAGGACATTGGGTGCCGGCGGCGGCAACTGATGGTGTTCGACGATGACGCGGAAGCGTCGTCCCCGTCGGGCCTCTAGCCCACCCTGCTTGCGGAGCCGCGCTACCCGATGCCGACCGCACCGAATACCTCGGCGTGTGGCCTCCCGCCAGAGTTTGATCGCGCCATACTCCTCACGCATCTCGTGATGGAGCTGGCGCAGGACCAGCTGATCCTCCGTGGCGCGCGCACCCGTCGGGCGATCCCGCCAGGCATAGTAGCCGCTGCGACTCACGGCCAGGGCCGCACAGAGGCGCGTCACGCGATGGTGCGGTTCCTGAGTCCGGATAAACGCATGCCTCACGTGGACTCCCTCGCAAAGTACGCGGCGGCTTTTTTATAATGTCCCGCTCTTCGGTGACCCGCGCGAGTTCGCGTCTCAACCGCGCCAGTTCCGCCGCTGGCTCCGCCTGACGCCCCGACCCCGGGAAGGCACCGCCGTGCGCGGCGACTTCTTTTTGCCATTTGTAGAGACGATTGCGTGGGATGCCCAATTCACGAGCAATCTCGGCCGCCGGCCGTTGCCCCGCGTTCAAGAGTTGCACGGCTTGTCGTTTGAATTCCGGTGTGAACCTTCGTCGCTGGCCCATGGCGCACCTCCTGCGGGGGCTCATCCTGCCCCCTTTTGAGGTGTCCGTCAAACCCGGGGTAGCTCAGGAGTCTTTATCTCCTGTGCTCACGCGGCTCTAGTGGCCGTTTTTCCAACAGCTCGTGGATGAGCGTCTGATACGGCTTGTGTTGCTTGGCTGCCATTTTCCGCAACTGATTCAAGAGGCGTGGCGAGAGGCGAATGGCAATGAGCTGCTTCGCCATCCCGCTGGACGACCTGCCAACCCGCCGCATGCGCTTCAGTTGTGCGTCGGTGGCTTCCGGAATATCGGAAAAATCAATCTGCGAGTCGGGCATATGCTTCGCGCTCCCGTCGGCTCGTGTTTCCGCGTCACAGACCCACAACCTTGCTGAGAATCTGACGGCCGATCAGAGGCTTGAGCGTGTCCCTCATCACGAGATCTACTTTGACGCCCAAGAGGGAGGATAAATGGTTTTCCAGTTCGATGAACTCGAAGAGGCTCGGCTCTTCGGCAAAGTCTACGAGCACGTCGAGATCGCTGCTCCTCCGTGGAGTCCCCCGGACATATGAACCAAACAGGCCAAGATACCGGACATGAAACCTGGCCTGCAGTGTCGGCAACTCCCAGCGCAGGGCATCCATGTATCGCTGAAGCTTCCGCTGTGTGTCCGAGCGAGAGACTCTTGCCATCACTCACAGTCCTCGCACAACTTGCTGAACCTTCCCATGGAAGCACAGCCTACGTTCCAGCCCTGATTCTGTCAACATTTCGCAAGCGCCAGAAACACATCGAGCGATCCCTGGAGGAGAAAGAGTCGCTGTAACGTGCTGAGGTTCCAAGACAAGAGCTGCTAACTTATGGGTAATAGCTGATGGCTGAAATGTGACTACTGGTAGCTTTCGATCTCGAGATTCGAACGACCAACGAGGGCCCGATGCGCTTCACGAACGACGAGATACGAGGGAGGAGTGAAAGAGCTGATAGCGAATGGCTTATGGCACGCACGGGAGAGAGCGGGGCGGCGAAAAACTAGGAAGAGGGAAAGGCCAAACGAAGGAACACTTCTGCATAGGTGCCGGCCGGGGTCTCGGCCATGGGATCGGCGTACACGGCGCGCCAGCGATTCAATCCCCGCATCCCGTCCCCATACGGGATCGTCGCCACCTGACTGCGATGCTCCGCGATGGCCAGTCTCTTCTTTTCCACATAGGCGTCGATGTACTCGATGCAATCCCATCTCGCGAACGGGCCCCAGACTTCATAAGCCCAGACCCCTCCGCCTGGTGTAAGACCCGATTCGACGACACTTTCTCGCACCAACCGGCCCGCCTGACGGTGGCCCGGATGGCGATCGAGGTCTTCGTGAAGCGTATAGACCTCGGTGGGCTTGAGGCGAGTCAGGACTTCGACGAGGTTTCGCCTGACTGCCTTCACATCGACCTCGTCCGCCGCGTCAGGCTGGTCACAGAAAATGACGTCCTTCTCGCCCAAGATCTCTGCGGCCCGCAGGGCTTCAGTCCGCCGCACTTCGGCCATTCGTTGCTCCGTCCAGCCAAAGGGGTTTGCCGCCCGGCCGCCGTCTGTCACGATGAGAGAGGTAATCTCGGCCCGCCTCTCAACCAGTTTCGCGACGGTTCCTCCCATGCCGATTTCCATGTCATCGGGATGCGCGCTGACGATGAGAATCTGTCGGTTCATCGGGTGGAGGAATGACGTATGGGGGCATTCTACTTTTCCAATGGAAGCTCGTCCATTGGCCGCGTCAGATGGAAGATGATGGGCAGGCTTACTATCTTCATGGTCGCAAGGTAAACGGTAAGACGTGATGATTCACATCAGACCGGCAACAGAAGCCGATTTCGAAGTTCTGCTCCAGGTTCAGCAAGTTGCTTTCGGCGAATACGCCAATCTGTACGAAGTGAGCGCATGGACCACGGAAACGCTCGACAGCCTCAAGCAGGACGCCAAGGAAAAACGGATCCTCGTGGCGGAATCGGAGGGAGCGGTCATCGGATCGGTGCGCTTTTGGACGGTGGCCGGAGTGTGCGTGATCAGATTGTTGTCCGTGAGTCCTTCCCACCAACGCCATGGGGTGGGGAAAGCGCTGCTCCAGCAGATCGAACGGGTGACGTCCGATGTCCATAAGTTCTATGCTTGCACGATGCTGCGCACGGCCAGGAACATTCAATTCTTCCTGAATCTCGGCTATAAGGCGGAAACCGTGCTACCCAACCACTACCACCACTTGGATCTCATCTGTTTCGCCAAGTATCGTGAGCCGACGAATTCAGCCAAGCCTTCATGAGGCTAACCGACCACCTCAACGTTTTCTTTCTCGTTTCCCCTCTTGGCGGGCGGAGCCGACCAGGGCGGTCATCTCACCCGCCCACCCTGACTGAATGTTTCTCACCCACCCTCCCTCTGATTGCTTCGCAATCGATCACCCGGAACGCGGTCTTTCTCAAGGCCTGCAACGGAAGGGCCCACTATAAATGGTCCTTCCGAGCTTGCTCGTTCTCTCTTCAAGGATGGGGACTGATTGATCTCCCACTGCGCGCGTCCAACGAGGGCCTTCTGAGGCCGCGCGTTGCGCGAGCACAGGAGATGAACGGTCTCCATCCCCTCTCTCTAATCGGAGATCACCCTCGGCGACCGGAGGCGGCTGAGACAGTCCTGCCAGAATGTGGCCGGGTCGTTGTCAAAGATGTCGAACGAACCTGGCGGCAGGGTCGCCCAGGCCCCCTGGCGCATTTCATATCCCAGTTGCCCCGGCGCCCACCCGGCAGATCCCGCAAAGGCCCGGAAGGTTTCGGTCGGTTTGGCCTGCGTCATGATGCGTTCCAGGAGCGCTGGTGTGCCTCCCACATAGACCCCATCGAAGACCGATCGTGCCTCTGCCGGAGGTTCCTCGACTCGGAACAGCAGGAGTAGGCGGGTTGCCTCTACCGGCCCACCAGCAAACAACCGGTACCTGGTCCCCTTGAGTGCGGTGACGTCCGGCAACGCCTCGGACAGGAGGACGTTCGTCGAACGGTTCAGAATGAGGCCGAGTGTTCCCTCAGGCCCGTGTTCGACGACGAGCACGACGGTTTGGCGGAAATTCGGATCATTCAGCGTGGGGCTGGCCACCAAGAGCACACCCTTCCCCACCGACGACGGCGAGAATTCCATCCCCGCCGGAGCCGGTGTCGTAAGCAGGGCGGTGGAGAGTATCCAGAGCAGGAAACACGCGATACTTCTCCGTACGCCAGTGAGACCCGGCATGATTGAACACTCAGACGGAGGCAGCATGGAGACATGCATATGAACGACGGGCGACGAATGACGTCTGGGGATACCTAGCCCATTGTGGCCTAGCGACCGTCCTCCAGCGTCTGCGGAGGATGGACGCGCTGTTGCTGTTCTCGGGTGAGGAGCTGTCGCGCTTTGAGATAGCCGAGGGCTTTCGTCTCGGTGATCCTGCTCCGAATCTCTTCCAGGCCTTGAACGGCGGCCGCGATCTTGGCTTCGGACGGCGCCTCCGAGTCCTGATAGCGAAGAAGATTCAGGAGCCTCAGTTCGGCCCCTTTGAGCTTTGCCTCCTCGATCAAGACCGCTTTTCTGGTCTCGTTCTTGGCGGCCACCAAGCCGGCGAGCTGCTCCGACGTGAGACCGAGCAGCTCGACCTGATCGAGAAAATAGTCGAAGCCGAGGCGGTTTGGACGTGGGCCATGACCGGCGCCTGCATGGCCGGCTCGCTCCTTCTCCCCCGGCTGGCCCGGACGGTTCTGTTTGAGCTCGGCCAGCTTCTTCCGCTGTTCTTCCGTCAACTGTGCCTCGATGTGATCCGAAACCTCAAACAGCTTATTGAACAACACCCCTTCGGTCTCGCCGGTCTTCTGCATTTTGGCGCGGATCACTTGAGAATCCACGTCCGGCCGCATCACCAGCTCATCGGCCTCCACGCGGCTGAGATCGATTTCGGTCCCTAACCGAAGCACCTCCCGTCGTGCGACTTCCAGCAGCGAGTGAATGGATTGCGCCTGGGCGTCGGTCAGACGCAAGTCGGAGCGATACCCGTTGTAGACCCGCCCGATGCCCTCCAACGACATCAAGCCGATTTTGGTATTGAATCCCTGCGACAACCGAAACGTCAGGGCCGGATGCGAAGACGCGCGGACCTTGGCCTGCTGCTCGGTCGTGAGCAGGCCCCGCAAGCCGGCGAGCGTGTCGATGAACAGATTGAGCTCATCGGTCTCAATCCCGCCGGTCAACGTGTTGGCGATGCGGTACTCGTTGCCCTGCAACAGGCCATGCCGACGCTTCTCCTCCAGCTCCTGAAACATGCCGACCAGCACTGCTTCCTTCATCCACATGTCGGTCTTCATCTTCTGCACGAGACCGGCCATGGCTTCCTTCTGCTGCGCCGTCAGCCCGAGGGTGTGTCCGAGGTGCGCATAATAGCCGGCGATCTCCTCAATGGCTCGGATCATCCGCGGGCCCGGCGTGAATTCCATCTCCTGCGATTGGGCCGACACCTGGCTCGACATCGCACCGACCATCACTACCGCCAGAGCCAGCTTCTTCATGATTTACTCCCTGATGAATTCAAAATCTTGTGCCGGGTCCAGATCGAAGTCAGGCGCTCGGTTGGATCTGTTTTCGGAAACAGCACAGCATAGGGCGGCGCACTTGGTCAAGTCAGATGTGGCGCACAACGGGGAGGCTCACTATATGTCGTGATATCTCGTGCGAGGCGGAATCGCCCCGCACGAGTGTCACCTGAATCGATCGTTTCCTACCGAAACCGACCCTACGACTTGCCGGTACTGGGAATCTCCGTGACCCCCCCGCCGGCGATCATCTCGGCGGCGAGACTTGGGCGACGTCAAGAACCTTGACATCAAAGTGAAGCGTTTTTCCGGCAAGTGGGTGGTTGAAATCGAGCACGATGGTGTCGTTCTTCAGTTCGGACACACGCGGATAGACCGTCCGGCCGTCGGACGTTTTCGCTTGCAACTGTGTCCCGACCGCCCGCGAATCGGGCGGAATCAAATTCTTGTCCACCTCCTGAAACGCTTTGGGATCGACGACTCCATATCCGTCCGGCGGCGCCACTGTGACCTGTTTTTTCTCTCCGACCGCCATACCTTCTAACGCTTTCTCAAGCCCAGGAATCAATTGATGACTGCCTTGGGTCACCTTCAAGGGCTCTCCGCCCACATTCGAATCCGCGACAGAATGATCGTCCAGCTTAAGCGTGTATTCCAATGTCACCTGTGTACCGTTGGAGACAGTCATTTGCGATGATCCTTTCTTAAGGTCTCCGGCGTGCACAGCAATAGCCGGGACGAATAGAACCGCGCACCAACAACAAGCTAGGTGAAATGTGTGGGAGCGTCTCATAGGCTCATCCTCCTCTGAGAAATGGTACGTGTTGGAGACTGGAAAGGGCCGCAGAACGGATGTAAGAAGGCGGGCGATCGGTTCCAGACTATGTTGCTGGACTATTTTCACGCTACCACATCAAGGCGCGCGGAGCCACCCGCAATTTACGAACTGTCCAAATCTGAAACACGACGGGCTGCGCGGCTGAACATGGCGATGGCTTCTTCAGGCGCGCAAAAAATATGCTTCTCCCTTCTAACGTAAAATGTTCGCCGGATTTCCACAGATTCCTGAACAGGGTCAGCCGGTTTTGGGGCGAGAGAGCGATGGACGTGACATACAACTATTCGACGCAATCGTGCGTTCCAATTCATTCGGTCACGACGACGCGGGTTGGTATATCGGCTCTTCATCATCGGCATGAGCGCAGGGTTCATGCAAGGTCAGTCAGGGAAAAACCACGATCATTGGGCATCGACGATCACGTTGAACCCGCCATAGACCATGTGCTTGCAATCGAAGGGTATCGACTTCACATCCATCGAATCGGTAAGACGCGGATCCTTCATGACCTTGGCATTGACACGGTCGTGATGCGCACGTGACTTGAACAGAATGTACGCAAACACCACCGTCTCACTAAGCTTGAGCCTGATCCGGCGCGTGAACGGCACCCCGAATGTCACATCGAGGTCTTCACCAAGGTGTTCAGGTTGGAAAGAACCGTCTGCATCACCTTTGCCATGAACGGATTGGAACCGTACATGGCCCACGTGACGTTTGTGGAACGCTTCACGAGCCTTCTCCCGGCAACCCAGTGATTTCCCTCACCGGTCGAACCTCGACGGTGCCGATGCGCGCTCCCGGAATCCGGCCCGCGATGTCGATCGCTTCTGCGAGATCCTTGGCGGTGACCAGAAAATAGCCGGCGATCTGTTCGCGCGTCTCGATGAACGGGCCGTCGGTCACCAGCCGTTTGCCGTCGCGCACACTCACGACGGCCGCCGTCGATGAGGGAAGCAGCGGCGAGGCGTGCAGGTACTGTCGGTCGGCGTGGAGCTGATGGGTGAGTCGCACGGACTCCGCCAGCATCTCCTGCCGCTTGGCCTCGCTGAACGTGCCGAAGGTCTCTTCATTGTGGCGAACCAGCAGCAGATATTTCATGAAGCCTCCTCCATTCGCATCCGATAATCATGTGGTAGACCGAACATCCCGCGTGTCACGGAAGTCGTCGCGTGATGAGTCTGCCGATCTGGCAGCACCGGCTTCATATCGACGATGGGCGTCCCGTCGATGGCCTCCAATGGCGCATCCTTTTACTCTGAGTCCCGCGACTAACTGATGCCAGCATCAAATAGTCGTTTGGGAAACAGAAAATCGACACGGGGTAGACTCCTCAGGTTTCTTTTGCATGATCAGGTCCTTATCAACCTGACCTTCAGCTATTGGACAGTAGAAAAGGTGTACGCAGCGGCATAGAATGGAAGACGATTACGCCGGCAAGTTGCCCAGAGCATCACGGCTACGCACATTTGGCCGTTCCGTGATGGAGCCGCACATGTCCCTGCCTCATCCTTTTGCACTCGCCCTATCAGGGGGAGGTTTTCGTGCAACCGCCTTTCATCTTGGCGTGTTAAAACGCCTTAATGAACTCGGACTATTACGACAAGTCGATATTATTTCAAGTGTTTCAGGGGGCTCTATAGCGGCAGCCTGTTGGGTCCACTGGCAGGCAACCAAGGGCGACACCCTTACCGATCCAGGACAATGGAATGAGTTCGAGCAATCAATGATTACGTTGATGCGGAACGGCCTGCGAGAGCGGCTCATCCGGCGAGGACTTGGTATCCCCTGGATCCTCCTGTTCGCAACCGTCAACTTGATATTACATTTTTTCTCTGGGGTTTCCTCTGTTTGGTCCTTGGCAGGTGTCCTCTTCGCGACATTCGTGACAGCCTACGTCTATTGGCATTACATAAGCAGCATCCTGTTGGAGAAAGCCTACGATAGTTATATTTTCAAGGGGCACAAGCTTGCCGACCTTACTTATCTGAACAAAACTCCTGACAGTTCTAGATATTGGCCGCGGATACTGATCAATGCCACTTTGCTCAATACCGGTGCGAACCTTGTCTTTACCGCCCCACACACTGCTAAGGGACCGGAGTGGGAACGGCTATGGGAGGGTATTGATCAAAAGCCAATGAATGTGAACATTCCCATCTTCCTCCAGGAGGCACTTAAAGACAGACAGCCGCTCCCTATGCCGACCGACATTTCTCTTGCACGCGCCGTCGCAGCCTCTTCGGCTATTCCAGGCGTATTTACTCCCATAACAATGCGATCCCCCTTCTTTCGTCATAGCTTGCTTTTCCCAACGCTCGCAGTCTTTAGACATCGTTTCTTTCGTATAGCGGATGGGGGGATAAGAGATAATCAGGGGACGGGCGTTCTCCTCGATTTAAGATGCCGTGCCGTTATAGCAAGTGACGCCGCGAGAACCATACAGCCAAGGTCTCTCCCTTCAAGTTGGCAATTGATACCAGTCGGTCGAGGCGTCATTTTTCGCAGCCAAGAAATCACATACGAACGTGCCCGTCAGCTTGGTTATGACCTTCTCAAGGCTCGTCATGGTCTCTACAGACTTCTCAGCTATAGCAAAGAACCGCCGAGTTCAAAAAATGCGAAAGGCCCAATCACAGCAGAATCTGCAGAGGATCAAGCCTACGAGAATCAGGCTCTTGAGGCCAATATCTTCATTGAGCTCAACCCACGGCCTCGCTTTTGGATTCCTGATGCCCAGAGACTACCTGACGAACTAATTCCGTATGTCGCAGCAATAAGAACAGATCTTAATCGGTTTTCGGCCATCGAAGTCTCTGCCCTCATGTTTCACGGGTACACCGTAATTGATCATTCCATTCGTACGCATCAACCTGATTGGATCCCGCAACATGCACCAGACCTCAACTTCCACTCCGTCGTCAAAGAAGTCGATATTCATGGGAACCAACTAACTGCCGAGGAACATATTCTTCGATACCACCTCCATCTTGCTGCGTCTGATTCACGGAGCTCATTAGCGCGCCTACTGCGACGAATACTTTACCGTTGGAGAAGGTCTGGATAATACGGACGTTGGAGTCACTATGTTTGGGCATCCATTCTTCCTCCCACGGCCTCATGAGGACACTCGGAAACCATGAGGAAAACCCTTGCCTGTCGAGTGGGTTCAGCATAGAATCTGCGCAAGAGAGGAAATTCATGGAGAATCACTTCACGGCTGTGTTCGAGCAGGATGGCCCCTGGTGGATTGGATACGTGGAGGAACTACCGGGCGCCAATACCCAGGGTGCAACTCTGGACGAGGCTCGTGAAAACTTGAAAGAAGCGGTGGCGTTGATACTCGAAGCCAACCGTGAACTCGCTGAGCAAGAGATCGCAGGTCGCGCAGTTATCAAGGAAGACCTGGTCATCCAGGCTTCATGAAACGTCATGCTGTCTTGGCGCACTTGCATGCTCACGGTGTCGGTTGCTTCGAGAGGGAGCAAGACATTCCATCTACTTCAATCCGTCCAAGAAGCAAACCACGTCAATTCCACGCCATACAGAAATCTCTGATCGTCTGGCAGTGAAAATCTGCAAGGATCTCGGGATTCCAAAAATCTGAAGCAACACCGGAGGCGCGAGCTTCAGTGGCTTCCGGGGTGCCTTCGCGTCCCTGGCAGGGCGCCGCCTCGCGGTTGCCCAGCGGGGAGAGTATGACTCCGATTGGCTCGATCTTATGACTCGTTTCGTTGTTTTGGAGAACGTCTACCTTGCGCGATCGTTCACTTCCCAGAGGGCGAACTCGTTGCCTTCCGTGTCCCGGCAGATGGCGAAGTAGCCCATCTGCGGCACCGCGGTCTTGGATTTACAGATGGTGCCGCCGAGTTTCTCGACCTTTGCCATGGCTTTGGTCACAGAGGCGACGCTGACATAATTGGTGATGGGCTGTTGCGGGTGCTTGCGCGTCATCAGCCCGCCGTCGGGCGTCTCGTCTGCGCCGCCCGTGTCGATGTGCCAATAATCCGCCATTCCAGGGAACAATTTGATGTTCCAACCGAACAACGAGCCGTAAAACTTCTTCGCACGCTCGGGATCGTCTGCCGGAATTTCAAACCAGCAGATGCGCGAGGCGGGGCGACTCGGCTTCGCGACTTTACGTTTGGCCGACGATTTGGTTTTCGTTTGTGTGCCCATCGGTTCCTCCTTGTTGGCCATCTCTTCCTCTTCCGGAATCTTCTGAGCTGATGATTTTCCGGACACTCAACGGATCATCACCACCTCAGAGACGTTATCCACCCGCCATGGCGCCCACGATCAGAAACGGCTCGGCACCGGTTGCGACGGCGTCCGGCAGCGGAACATCCGGCGATTCGTGAGACAGGTCCTGCTCGCAGGCGAAGAACCTCACGAACGGCCGACGCCGCTGCGTCACGTGGTCGCGAATCGCCCCCCGCAACATCGGATAACGGGTTTCGAGGGCATCGAGGATCGCTCGCTGTGTGACCGGCCCCTCGAGCTCGACCGTCACTTCGCCGGTGACGCGCGCCAAGGTCCGCAAATGTGCCGGAAGCACGACTCGAATCATCGTTCGTTCCTCGTATCTCGTCGTTCGTCTCTCGTGAAAGCGTCGCGAGGATTCTTTCTTCACGCTTCACGCTTCACGCTTCACGCTTCACGCTTCACGCTTCACGCTTCACGCTTCACGCTTCACGCTTCACGCTTCACGCTTCACGCTTCACGCTTCACGCTTCACGCTTCACGCTTCACGCTTCACGCTTCACGCTTCACGCTTCACGCTTCACGCTTCACGCAATGTCTGGACCTCAACCGAGAGGACCGCCGGCAAATCCCGGACGATCGGATTCCAACTGTTCCCTCCATCGGCCGATGCATAGACCTGTCCGCCGGTGGTCCCGAAATACAGGCCACAGGGGTCGAGCGAATCGACGGCCATCGCGTCACGCAGGATATTGACATAGCAGTCCTGTTGCGGCAGCCCCTTCGTGAGCGCTTCCCACTCATTCCCGCCCGTCCGGCTGCGATACACGCGCAACTTTCCATCCGGTGGATAATGTTCGGAATCGCTCTTGATCGGCACCACGTAGACGGTGTTCGGTTCATGCGCATGCACGGCGATCGGAAACCCGAAATCGCTCGGCAAATCGCCGCTGATTTCCTGCCACGACTCGCCGGCATCGTCGCTGCGCATGACGTCCCAATGCTTCTGCATGAACAACACATTCGGCCGCGTCGGATGCATCGCAATGCGGTGGACGCAATGGCCGACTTCCGCATCCGGATCGGGGAGCTCGTACTGGGACTTCAAGCCTTTGTTCGCCGGCCGCCATGTCTTGCCGGCGTCGTCGGTCCGGAACACGCCGGCCGCCGAAATCGCGATGAAGATCCGTTGCGGGTTCTTCTGATCCAACATGATCGTATGCAGGCACATCCCGCCGGCACCCGGCTGCCAGAGGTGCCCCTTTGCGCTGCGCAGCCCGGCCAATTCCTTCCAAGTCCGCCCCCCGTCGGTCGAACGAAACAGGGCGGCGTCTTCCACGCCGGCATAGACCATATCCGGATCGGTCAACGATGGTTCGAGGTGCCAGACCCGCTTGAACTCCCAGGGACGCTGCGTGCCGTCGTAATGCTGGTGCGTCGTGAGAGGCTTCCCGGTCTCCTGGGAACTGTCGTAGACAAACATGTTGCTTTCACCCTTCGGCATCCCATCCTGTCCCATGAGATCTTCGGGCTTGGTTCCAGGTGGATGCCATGTTTTGCCGCCGTCGTCGGAACGCTGGATGACCTGCCCGAACCAACTGCTGGTTTGCGAGGCATAGAGCCGATTCGGGTCTGCCGGCGATCCCTTAAGGTGATACGGTTCCCATCCTCCGAACAGTGGATGGCTCACATCCCATTTCTTCCGCTTCCCGTCCGACGTCAAAATGAACGCCCCCTTCTTGGTGCCGACCAACAACCGTATGCCGCTCATGGATGACTCCTTTCTCCGTTATTCGTCACTCGCCGCTCGTTTCATGAAAAGAGCCGGCTGCATGTGGCGTATCAGGCTCTTCTCTCCTCGCCAAGTAGTCGTCGGGGCCCGTCCAAATCGACAGCCATTCCACTAGCCTGTGCTCTTGTCCCGACAATCCGCGATCCCTTCTGCGATCGCCCGCACCTCATTACGCAACATGTGCACGAACCGTTCGGGCTCCTCGAGGACGCAGCCAACCCCTGTCGGCACTGCCTGAAATCAGGTTTGTGTCGGCTCATCTTCACGCGTGATCCAACGTTCCCGGGGACGGGCGAGCAACGGCGTAAGCCGGCGGATCGTCTCCGAATCCTTGTACCGTTCTCGGACCTGGTCTGCGTCCTGTCGTCTTCGCCACTTCGCGAAGGCCATGATATGGCCCGGCGCGTCCTCGTCGATGAGAATCTGATGGGAGAGAAAGCCCTCAAAGCTCTTCATGTCCGACCAGATCCGGCGCGTGAGCTGAAGACCTTCCGCTTCGTTCCCAGGCTTCAACCATGTATCCCACACCACGGTAATCATCCATGCTCTCCTTTCGCGCGGCATCGGAGCGGCCCTCAGCCGAAGGTTCTTCTCCTTCACGAACATGAGCGAGTTCATTCGTGTCTTTCGCGCCGGCCGTTCGACCTACTGCTTCCGCGTATAGGTGATCTCCATCATCTTCATCTCCTTGCCCTGCCCATGGGTCCCATACATCTCGAAGGTCTGGGTATTCGCATCCACCAATTTCCACACGGCGCGATGCGTCATCTTCCCTCCGCCCGGCTCAGGGTGCGATCCCTTCAGCGTGATGGTCTTACCGTCCGCGCTGGCCGTCCCCTCCATGATGAAAATCCCGGTACCCATCGTATCCATCCAGGCCGTCACGTACTTCTTGGTCATGTTGTCGTAGGCGTCGATGCCGATCCCGGAGAAGGGCTGCCCCATCATCTGTGCGTTGTATTCCTGGTAGAGAAAGCGCCCATCGAGCAACATCTTCATGTCTGCGGTACCGGTGGATTCCGTGGGAGGCTTGCCCGGTTCCATCCATTCTTTGGTCTGGGTCGTCCAGCTCCCGGCCAAACCGGCAAACAACTTGTGCGGCTCGCCGGGCGTGGCCAATTTCTTCCACAATTCCATCATCGCCTGCTGGTCCATCTGCTTCTCAGCCTTCTTCTCCTTCGCCGCGACCGCCGAGACGGTCAGCATCACGCACAACGTTGCGATTCCAAGCTGTATCAAACGCATGGTGGCCTCCTTCTGTGTGAGTGGTAACTGTATGTGAACACATGGTGTCATCGTCTGCTCCTTACCGATACCCGGTCGCATCGGCCGGCTTCCCGGCATCATGCACCTCGCGAAAGTAGCGCCAACAATCGGGCTGAGAACCATCCAGATCGGTGAAGCCGTACTCCTTGGCGAGCTGGCCGCTCGACAGCGACTGACCGTTCCAGCGCGCCACCTGCGGATCACCGGCCAGATGCGCAACGGCCCGCCCGACATAGCGCGGCGATTCGCTGATGACGAAGTGTGGTTGCTTGGCGGTGGCGTCACGCCAGTTGGATTCGCCGACCCCGTAGATGTCCAGCATCTGCTCGGAACGCAGCCAGCCTGGAGTCAGTGCGACGGCGATGCAGCGATGGGGCCGCAGCTCTTCCGCGAGCGCCCATGCCATGCGGATGACGGCGGTCTTGGCCAGATCATAAAAGAGAGAGTTCCGGTAGTGCGTAGCGTTGTATTCAGTCGTGCCGTCCGTCATCTCGACCACCAGTCCGCCCGGCCGCCTGATCAGGAGCGGCAGTACGAAGTGGCTGGTGATGATATGCGTGTCGACCGCGAGCCGCAGCATACGCAACCCCTTGTCCAGCGAATGCTCCCACACCGGTATGTTCCACTCGATTAGGAGATCCGCGCCCCAGATATCGTTGATCAGCACATCCAGGCGGTCGTGCTCGCGCTCGATACGCGCCACCAGCGCCTGCACCTGCCCCGGATCTAAGTGATCCACCTGTACGGCGATCCCCTCGCCGCCGGCTTGCCGGACCAGGTCAGCCGTCTCCTCGATCGTTTCAGGACGATTCATCTCGGACGTCTGGGTACGGGTGGTTCGGCCGGTGCAATAGACCGTCGCACCAGCCGCACCCAGTTCGACGGCGATCCCTCGGCCCGCGGCGCGAGTCGCCCCTGCGACCAGCGCCACTCGTCCCTGCAGTGCTTGACTCCGCATCCCGTTCTCTCTCACTTCTTTTCGTGTAGCGATAGCCGGGCAGGCGACGCGATGCCTACCCCTTCTGTACCTGCGCCTGGTCCATCCAGAATACTTCCCAAATATGGCCGTCCGGGTCCTCGAAGCTCCGCGCGAACATGAAACCATAGTCCTTGGGGGAGTATGGCTCCTTTCCGCCGGCCTGGATCGCCTTGTCCGCCACTTCGTTCACCTTCGCCTTGCTCTCGACGGCCAGGGCGGTGAGCACTTCGGTCGTCTTGTGCGCATCGGCGATCTGCTTTCCGGTGAACTGCTTGGCCTTGTCGTGTGTCAACAGCATGGCGTAGATGTCGTCGCTCATGACCATGCAGGCCGCCGTCTTGTCCGTAAACTGCGGGTTGAACGAAAAGCCGATCGCCTTGAAGAACGCCATCGACTTGTCGAGATCCTTGACGGGAAGATTGACGAAGATTTTGCTGATCATGTCCGACTCCTTCTGCTGGGTGATTGACTCGTGCATCCAACGATCCCTATCACTATCCTGTCGGCTCCCATGCGGGATTCCAGGTGATCTCCCACAGGTGCCGATCGGGATCCTGGAAATAGCCCGCATAGCCGCCCCAGCAGGTGTCTTGTGCGGGTTTGACAATAACTGCTCCAGCCTTGCGCGCCCGGTCCATGACGGCGTTCACTTCGTCCTTCGACGGCACGTTGTGACCAAGTGAGAACTCGGTAGCGCTTGGCGGCCCAAGCGGAAGACCGGAGTCGTGGGCAAGGCTCATGCGCGGCCAGAGCGCAAGCTTCAGCCCGGCCTCCAAATCAAAGAAGGCGACTGAGCCGTGCTCGAATTCCGTGCCGATGATGCCCTCAGTCTTCAATCCCCAATCCGTCTCGATAGAACCGCACCGATCGAGATCATCGACGCCCAACGTGATGAGTGTGATTCTGGGCTTCATGAGCTGTTCTCTTCGTGTTGTCCTCGAACCCGGTCACGGCGGTATCCGGTCGCATCGGCCGGCATCATGCACTGCATGACAATAGCGTGCCTGCCATCGAGATCTGTGCAGCCGTTCGACTTAATGCAAGACGATGTCTAATTCCAGTTGTCAATCTTGATGTCATTGGGAGATGGCTTCCCTTTCCCTGTCTCTACAAGATCTTTGAGACTCAACAGGAACGTTGCCCACTTCGTACTGCAGTGGGCGGTAAACTCGATCGCCTCACGCCAGTTCTTGTGACCGAAGAGCACGATGGTGTAATTCCCCTCCTGGGATAGATTGAAGATCACGTCAGTTCCCACCCATTCCTCCGGTCCGGATGTAAAACGCCACTGCACCTTCTTGTCGGGATCCAGCGCGAGGACTTCCATGTCCATACTACCGATTTCTTTTCCCTCCATAGAAAGGAAACGAACCCTGATCGTTTCCCCGACTTTCGAGGAGCCGGAAGTCTCCTTTGTCCACCAACCGGCGATACCCTCGACCGTCGATAACGCTGCGTAGACCTTTGAAATGGGTGCCTTAATGCCGACTCTATGAATGATGTCTACCATTTCTCCTCCGTTCAGTTGTGATGAATGTTCGCCTCTTATGGCCACTTCTCCAGAGGTTTGAGGCCCAGGCCACTTCGGCCTTAGACACATATTCGTATGTCAACACAACTTCGGTGACACTTTTGTTATCAATTCGCACGGTCCTCTTGCTCATGAATTGACGCGCTCGACTTCTGCGAACGCCGCAAGCTGGCGTTCGAGCGCCTTCGCCGCACTGCTGCGCCAGCTCTCAGCCATGGACTGTGACCAGGGATCGGGGAAGATGTCCTCCTCTTCGTTCTCCACTCCGTCGTATATGGCTCGCGCGACGGACTCGGGAGCGGCCTTCGGTATGTCGAAGCCTCGCGCCATATCGGTGTCCACCGGGCCGGTCAGGACAGCATGGACCCTCACCCCCCGCCCGGCTAAAAGGGCTCGCAGCGATTGCGTCAGAGAGAACGCGGCCGCTTTCGAGATCGAGTAGGCCGGAATGAGCGGCAAGGGGGCGAAGGCGTTCAGCGACAGATGGTTGACGATGGCTCCCTGAGAACGAGTCAGCAATGGCAGGAAGGCCTGGGTCACGTCGTATGTGCCAAAGAAGTTGACCGCGAGGTGCCGTTCGAGCATGGAACGATCGCTCAAGTCATTGTACAGCGCCATGCCGGCGTTGTTGATGAGGATATCGAGAGACTCGATTTTCTCGACAGCCTCCTGAATGTGGGTCGCGTTCGTCAGTTCCAAGGTCAGGGACGTAACACGCTCATCGACGTGTGCCAAGGGGGTACGCGTACCGGCATACACCCGCGTTGCACCTCTCCTCAAGGCTTCCTCCACCAGTGCCCGCCCGATACCGCGGTTGGTTCCAGTTATCAAGATTGTTTTGTCGTTGATTTTCATCTGCTCCTCCTTGGGGTTCATCGCATTGCCGAGCGCACCTATGAGGCCCCTCGTCATTCTCTTCTCGGCTACCGGGCGTCCACGATGATCTTGAATCCGCCATAGCTCATGCGCTTGACATCGAAGGGCATGGACGAGAAATCGCCCATTGCCTTGATACGTGGGTCTTTCATCACCTTGGCGTTCACACGATCGCGATGCGCGCGGGACCTGTAGACAATCCATGAGAACACCACCGTCTCTCCGGGCTTGAGCTTCGTCAATCGGAGAAACGGCAAGCCGACTTTTACTTTGAGATCGTCCCCGACGCACTCGCGATACTCGAGCGCCCCATGCTCGCGCCAGATCTTGCAGGCTTTTTTTGCCATACGAATGTAGGCCTGCAAATTCTTTTTAGGCACCGGAATGACAAACCCATCGACGTATCGCATGGACACCGTCCTTCTTATCGTTCCGTAACGTGCTTCAAATTGGCTAGGCCGGTCTCGAATTGCGGCCCCACCATGCGCTCCATCATGCCGAAGACGTTCATGAGTTTTGCCATATAGGGCTGCGGACCGTACATGGCCCATGTCACGGTCGTGGTACTGTCCGCGCCGTCCAGCGAGAACTCCGCGGTATTGTGCGCCTCGAACGGCTTGATGAAGTCCAGCTTGATCACCACCTTCGACGACGGGATCGACTTCAAAATCTCCATGCGCCCTTGCCCGACTTGGTTGTTTCCGTCCCACTCGTAGACCGCACCGTGACCCTGTGTCGCTTCGCCATACGTCCGCTTCAGATTCGGATCGATCCTCTCGTAGGGAGACCAGGCCAGCCAATTCTTGAAATCGTTGATGAATGGAAAGATCTTTTCCGATGGCGCGTTGATCGTTATCGAACGCTGCAGACGAAACGTATCCGGCCTCGTGGCGGCATAGATGAGCAGCGCAGCGATCAGGACAACAACGATCAGACCAATAATCTTCAGCATAGACTCCTCCTATTGCTTCTTGCCGATCTGCGCCCGCATCCGCTCTTCCTGCTCCCTCAGCTCGGGCGTGAACTCGGCCCCGAAGTCTTCCGCCTCGAACAGCGGACGGATCTCGATTTCGGACTCTTCGCCCGGCATCGGGTTGGGACAACGCTTGACCCATTCGATCGCTTCTTCCTTCGACTTGCATTGCCACAGCCAGTAGCCGGCGACAAGTTCCTTGGTTTCTGCGAACGGGCCGTCGGTCACCATCCGCTTATTACCGGAGAACCTCACCCGGCAGCCTTTTGAACTGGGCTGAAGTCCCTCGCCGGCAAGCATCACGCCGGCATCCACCAGTTCCTGATTGTATGCCGTCATAGCTGCCAGCAGTTCCTGGCTCGGCAGCACTCCCGCTTCGGAATTCTTCGTGGCCTTGACGAGGATCATGAATCGCATCGTGGTTGCTCCTTTTTGATTTCTGGTCCGCAGCCGAATCGTTTCGCAGCGGCCTCAACGTTGCTCATAGGCTTGCTTCAGACGGGCTAAATCGATCTTGCCCATCGTCAGCACAGCCGCCATGACTCGCTCCGATTTGTTGGCATCCTTGTCGTTCAGCATCTCATCGATTCCAGGGGTCACGATCTGCCACGACAGGCCATACTTGTCTTTCAACCAGCCGCACGGTCCCTTCTCTCCCCCTTGGGAGAGCTTCTCCCACATGTCGTCTATTTCTTTCTGTGTCTCGCACTTCACCATCAACGAGATCGCCTCGGTAAACTTGAACAGCAGTCCGCCGTTCAACGCGACGAACTCCTGCCCCTCGATTTCGAACGTCACGGTCATGACCGAGCCCTTCGGTCTTCGGGAAGCCTGGGCGCCCGCCTCTCCATAACGGGTGATGGATTTCACTTTGGAATTCTTGAAAATCGATGCATAAAACTTTGCCGCCTCTTCGGCTTGGTCGTCGAACCACAAGCATGGGGTGATCTTTTGCATCTCCTCGTGCTCCTTTTGTCTGAAGTCGCTTATGAGTGCCAGTGAGCCAGTCCCTATCTCATTGTCGAACGGGCAGGCTCGAAATCGACAGGTCGATATCTGCAATATGTTGTGTTATCAGCTACCAACCCTCAGCCATATGCTCGATGCTCAGCCCGGCAGTCCTGGGATCTCGATCACCGGCCGCACTTCAACGGTGCCCTTGCTCGCCATGGGAATCCGTGCAGCGACGGCGATCGCGTCGTCGAGATTCTTCCCCTCTATGAGAAAGTAGCCGCCCAGTTGTTCTCGCGTCTCCGCGAACGGGCCGTCGGTCACGAGCCGTTTGCCGTCACGTACCCGGACGCTGGTCGCCATGGTGGTTGGATGCAAGGGATTAGCCGCGATAAACCGTCCGTGCGAGTGAAGCTCCTGCGCAAGTTGCGTGGACTCCTTGTAACAGTCCTGCCGCTCGGCTTCGCTCAACCCTGCCTGCTCGTCGAAATAAATCAGCAACATGTATTTCATGTGGTGGCCTCCATCTGTAAATCGAACAACGCATGCCTACATCGGCAGTCAGCCGGAACCGCTCCATCCATGGTGCATACCTCCGATAGCCTATGCAACGGGTCACGATCGCTGCAGCCCGTTCAACTCCCTGACCGGCCGCACCTCCATACTCCCGAGGCGCACCGAGGGAAACCGGGACGCCACCTGGATGGCCTCGTTGAGATCCCTGGCATTGATGAGGAAGAACCCGCCGATCTGCTCCTTGGTCTCGGCAAAGGGGCCGTCGGTCGTAGACAAGGTACCGTTGCGCACCCGCACGGTCGCGGCCATCTGAACCGGCTCAAGAGGCTCCGACAGGATGAGACGGCCATTTTTTCGGAGCGCTTCGCAGTAGGCCGAGGTTTCGTCCATGAGCGCCTCGACCTCGCTTTTGGAGAGGGCCTCCAGCTTCCTTTCCTCCATGCAACACAGGAGCACAAATTTCATGGTTCCATCCCTCCGATGTCGTTGTCACAACCTGTTCACAGCAAATAGTCGTTCGGCGAGGCTCAAATCGACAGGGGCTTTTCCGTGCGACAGCAACCGACATTCTGTTCAAATCTGCAACAGCGTTTCTATGAGATAGTCGTCGGGTCAGGTCAAAATCGACAGCGCCCTCCACGAAATCATGACCATCGGCCTCCAATTCAGGGTTGACTGCTGCTGACATCAGATAGTCGTCGAGGAAGTCGGAAATCGACAGGGAACTTCACGAGCAAAACGGGCCGAGAGAATTGATGCGTGGATTCATCCGGAAGGCGTGGGCAGCCAGACCCCCGTGACGCCAACAGCTCCTCCCTCGCATCTCCTTCGAGTATTTGCTTGCTGCGGCTGCTCATGGTTAACGTTATCTCTGAGGTCAGGAGCTTGATCTGTATGTATCAATAGGACATACTGATGCATATGAGGACGACGCTCAACATTGATGATTCCCTCCTACGCCGCGCCGCCAAACTCACGGGAGTGAATGAAAAGACCTCACTGGTGCGCCTGGGTTTGGAGGCTCTCATCTCTAGAGCCAGTGCCCGCCGCTTAGCGGAGCTCGCAGGGACAGAAAAAGGGCTCCGACCTATCCGAAGACGGCGTGTCGGCCACCCGGCATGATCTTGGTCGACACATCAGTCTGGATTCATCATTTCCGCACAGGGAGTGAGCAGCTGCGGTCTTTGCTCGATGAGGAACAGGTAGTCTGCCATCCGTTCATAGCAGGTGAGTTGGCTTGCGGGACATTACGGAACCGACACGAGATACTCAGTCTGCTAAGGGCTTTGCCTCAAGTTCGGTTGCTGGAACATGAGGAGGTATTGAATTTCTTGGAAGGGCGACACCTATACGGTCGCGGTTTGGGGTGGGTCGATGCACACCTCCTCGCTTCGGCGCTTCTCACAGGGTACACGCTTTGGACCTTGGACAAGCCACTGCTAAAAGCAGCGGCGACATTGAATATTTCGGAATGAAGGCAAATACGGAGGCGCCTTGAGACAAGAAAACCGGAACAGCAGTACCTTTCCCCGGGATGTAATGCTTGACACGGTTTCGTAACCGAGTGATAGTCCGCCCAGAAGGAGTTTCGGCGGGTTTGGGAGCTGCCATGACTGGTCGTTCACCAATCCACCCACACGATATGACGATCGACTATTGGAGACACCGAGCATGCATATGATATGGACCGTATCTATCATCCTCACCTCTCTGCTACTCTCAGGCTGCGGCGTGACGAAAAGCTCACTCTATCCAGGCACAGCACAGACACCCGATCTCAATGAACAGGGCATTCAAATCTTAGGAGAAGTCACTGCCTGTCAAGGCGGACTCTGCCAGAAAGAAGATGGCGGTTATGAATGGCCGCTGAGCCTCCCTCAGCCACCCCCAGGCTACACCTATCAGCGAGCAATCCAGAAGAAGGCGGCGAAGCAGTTCGGCGTCCCTGAGAATGAACTCGTCGTCGGCGAGATCAGCGTAGGCTATCGCGCGGAGATTGTCGGCACCATCCGTGGCTGGGAAGCCTCTGCCCTGGTAGGGAGAAAAATTGATGGGACAGCACCAGTGATTGAGCCCATCAAGCGGCCAGCTCCAGTGGTCAACGCGCCTGCTGAATCTCCCACTCCAGCCAAATATGACCCAACGGCAATTGGCTCGCAGTAAGGACGGAAAGACAACAGGGGTCGGGAGTCTATTTTTGACCTTCGTCATCTAGAAACCGCCGCACCGGTTCCTGCTGCATCAGACTCAGTGCCCCTTCGTAAGAGACTCGCGCTTTCGCCGTCCGCCTTAGCCAGCAGCAGAAATCAGCCCAAACCGAATGAGCCCGGTGATAATTCGTGAGATCACCTCGTGCGAGAATGGCATCGACGAGCCCAGGTCTCACCAACAGTTCGTCGCCCATCGCCACGGCCACGGTCCGAGTCAGCTTGAACACCAAGCGATAAGGTTGCCGCTTCGGCGCATTCAAAAGACAACGACCTGATCCCAAACTGTGACGGAACAATCAACCACCGAAGCTAATATCGCGGCAATTACCACTTGGATTCCGGAATGACAAAAACCTCGGTTCAGTCCCTGAACCTTGACAACCATGCCAAAGGATTTGATGGTCGGCGGCGGAAGAAACCCCTTGGCGTCGCAATCTCGTACATTCCACATACAACGGAGGAACGGATCATTACAGTGGAAAAGGTGGCGAGAGAAGCTCAGCGCCAGAATGGAACCATCCTCACCGATCTTCGCACACGTGATCGTTCTTCCTGGCTGGCCTTCTTTCCGATCTTGTGGCTGAACGAATTCGAAGTATCAGCCAATACCTCACGTGAAGCCGGGTTACCCCCATCGGTAGGTCCATTGCGTGATGACTCTCATGACCGATGAAGATGTGTCGAGAGCATTCTCCGTAGGACCCATTGCACAACGAAGATTGGGCTTCAACAAGCAACCTTCTTCTTCAGTCCCATGGACGTAGCTCGGCCCTGTTGCCGATTCCCATGGCGCGAGGCTTAGCCCGTTCCGAAGACGTTCTCGCTTCCACTGTTCATCCCAGTCCTCGGCACAGACCCACCTCACGGGCTCCGGGCAATTCGGTGCGGAGCCCGCAAGATGATCACCGAGCGTCGTTGCTCCCGCGACAGGGACGCCGAGGCTGCGCCTTCACGGACCGGCGGATTCAGCCGATCTTGGTCACCTCGCTCTCCGACACCTCGGCAGCCTTCGCTCCGCCCGACAACGGTGCTTTCATATTCATTGCAACCCGACTGGCGAGATAGACATGCGTCTGGCCGCCCATATTGTCGACACGCACAATGGTGCCTTGCGACGCCGCCTCGCCGAGCGATCGCTGTGCATCGGTCGCGGACACCTCCCCCTGCAACGTATATCGGTAGTAGTAGGTCTTCATCGGTACACCTCAAAAAGTAGTGGGACAACTGCGACTACGCCCGTCGATCTCAATATATTCTGCCTGCGCCTGGACAATTGTTTCAGCCGTCACATTGTTCAGTTGGTAAAACAGTGCGGTGATGCCGGTTTCGAGAAACGCCGATGGATAGACCCAAGAGATCGGATCTGGCGAAGGCCTCAGGTACAACGTCGTTGTGCCTCCGTGCCCAGTGTAACAGAGCAGAATCCGTCTGATCCGGACGATATTGCGGCCCTGATTCTGGACATACAGCAACGCGGTTGTGCCTGACTTTTGAATCGAAACGACGACCGTCTGGTACTGTTGAAACCCGGTTTCGCAACTGTTGCATGCCATGGAGAGTCCCTCCTTTCGTGCTGATCATGGGATCTTGCGTGCCACCGCAAGACTCGCTTCGAAACGCGATCTCATACCTTTTCAACGGAGCAAGAAACATTCCGACTCGGATAGTGCCGGATGTGATGGTGTCAAGTGAAGTTACGCAGACGACGTCTCGTTCAGGCCAATGCAGGTATATTGGATGAGATACAGCGTTGTGAACGAAGAGATACTGACACAGTCCCTTGCCGCCTCGTGCGCCGACCACTCCGTTGACATCGCCCCTCCCACAGTCTAGGTTGGTGCGACAGGTTGCCCTGGGCATTCGCCTTTCTGCAATCCTGTCATGTCGCTGGAGTCCGTCGTTATCCACCTCTGATCGCCGGCGCACGCTCATCATGGAATCGGCGTTTACCTGGATTTCGTCCTACGGGTACGCAGCCATCTTCGGATTGCTGATGTTGGGAATCGTGGGACTGCCTGTGCCGGATGAAGCGTTGCTGACGTTCGTCGGGTATCTGAATTTTCGCGGTGAACTCATACTGGCGCCCTCGATCGCATCCGCGTTCCTCGGGAGTGCCTGCGGAATCAGTCTCAGCTATACGTTGGGGCGCCTCGTGGGACCAGCCCTGCTCACGAAATTCAGCGGAAGGCTCCATATAAATCAGGAACACATCGCGAAGGCGCAGCAATGGGTGCAACGATGGGGAAAATACACGCTGCTGATTGCGTACTTTGTGCCGGGAGTGAGACACCTCGCCGCGCTCATGACCGGGATGTCGAAACTCCCGCTGGGAACCTTCATGCGATTCGCCTACGCCGGCGCGCTGCTCTGGTCCGGCACCTTCATCATGATCGGGTACTGGCTCGGCGAGGAATGGAGTCGCCTCTCACCGGCGCTGCACCGCTCGCTCCTGCTCTTCGGGCTCGCGATTGGACTATTGCTCATCGCGGGGCTGGTCCTGTTGAGGAAACGGAGCCGGACAGGTGAACCGAGTCTGTGACGCCGCCCACCGACTTCAGTTCCGCCGTAAATTTGCAGGAATATCGGCGGCTGTCGATGAAGAAATCGCTGAACCACGCTCTGTTGCGAGAAGCTGAGAGCTCTTTCATACGACGATCTGGTTTCCAATCTTCAGTAGAGATCCGCCAGCGCGGAATGTCCCAGCTGTTCTGCAAGGCCGCGTCAGATGCCGCACAGCTGGTCTGTCTCGATCGCACCTTTGAGCGGCACCGGCGTCAGAGCCCGGTGCGAACCACCATCCCTTCGTCACATCACATTCCCGACCGTTTCCCGATTCGCCGGTCTGAACGCCTCCAATGGGAGGATGTTGTATCGCCTTCGCAGGTCCTCGACCTGCTCACCCATCACGGGCCAGTAGTCCCAGCCGCTGTTCAAATCCACATTCATCGCCGCGCCCCGTCGTAGCGCGACGAGTGCCTTCTCAGGGTCGAAGAATCCCGTTCTCGCTTCGGTAATGGGCGTCATGCGGATACCCACGTGGAATTGCAGCAGGACGAAAAACACGAAGATCCACGGTTCGCGCCGCTGAAAGCCTGCGCTGAAGCAGGCAACCTGGACTTCTTCTTCGGGGGCCGTTCCATAACCAGACAGGACATGCGCGCAATCGTGAAACAGGATCTGTTCCGGTGCGCCACCCCTTTCCCCCGGCAGGGCAAACCCATTCTTGCGACAATATTCCCAATAGGCACGGCCGAGTGAACCGGAGGATACTGTTCCAAAGCCTGGTAACGCGCCGCGAGCGCCGCGTTCTCATATTTTCCGGCCATCCCGAGTACAAACGTGAACAGCCCACGGATCCCCTCCTTCTCCCAAATCTCTTTGACCTTGGGCCGCAACCAGACTCGGCGGACCAAGTCGAGGCGAAGCTGAACGATCTCCCTGTTCAGCACATGCCGCAGATTCTTCACCTCGGGAGCGCTGACCTCCAATGCCTGCGCGAAGTGCTCGACCAGGTCAGTCTCTTGCGGACTGGCTTTCCCATCGATCAGAGACATCACGATCAGGCCCTGCACCAGTTGCCGTCTGATCTGTGGATCTGGAAGCGCCAGGGCCAGTTCCACCGGCGTGACAGGCGCAAGCGGTTCCAGTTCGTGTGTGGTGCCGAAGATCCGCTGGATGGATTCCATCATGTGTTGTTCCGACGCATCGATCGCCCCGTCCACCATGGCCACGGTTTTCATCGCACGCAGTCCCCAATAGGCCTGTTCCGAACTCGGCATTTTCAGTTCCATCGTATTCTCCTTGAATGTAATCGTGGGAAACTCCCGCCGCCGGTGACCAGCACCTGGCGACTCCTTTCAGTGATCAGGCTTTGGGCTCAACGCAGTTCGCTCCGCCGCCCAGCAGCGCCGCGATCGCGAGGATGAGAAGAATCTGAACAGGGATCATGGTGCGGTTCCTTTCTACAATTTCGACATCGAATTCACCTTGGTACTGCCTATGGCACGAAGCATTCCATCAACGGCTGTTCATACTGACCACGCGTAAGTCATTGACAGACCAGTGTAATTACCGCGCAAGCCAAGGAGGCTGATCGTGGGGAGGGAACGACGTGACGAGGAGGCATTGCCGACATCGCGGCAAGTGCCGACGCGGTCGGCACTAGACCGGTCGGGTGATACCGAGCCTCTGCATCTTGGATTGAAGAGTGGTTCGCTTCATCCCGAGCCGGGCCGCAGCACCGGACGGCCCGCCGAGGACCCATCTGGTCGCCTTGAGGACTTGCAGGATGTGTTCTCGTTCCGCTGCGTCCAACGTCGGGGTGGGTGATGACTTGTCTCCGAGAGGAGACTTCAGTTCGGCAAGCGGGACATTGAGCACGGAGTCCTGAGAGAGGATGACGGCTCGCTCGATCAGGTTTTCCAGTTCACGGACGTTGCCCGGCCAATCATATCGAGACAATCCCATGATCATCTCCGATGGAATCCTGTCGATCTGTTTGTTCATGCGACGGGCGAACTGTTGTGCGAAATAGCGAACGAGCGTCGGAATGTCCTCACGACGTTCACGAAGCGGAGGTACGGCCAGAGGGAAGACATTCAGCCGGTAATAGAGGTCGCTGCGGAACTCCTTGTCGGCGACCATCTGAACGAGATCTCGATTCGTCGCGGCGACCAATCGCACGTTGATCCGGACCGTTCTCGTACTGCCCAAACGTTCGAACTCTTGCTCTTGGAGAACTCGCAGCAACTTCGACTGCAATTCCAAGGGAATGTCTCCCACTTCGTCGAGGAAGAGTGTCCCTCCGTCGGCCAACTCGAATCGCCCCACTTTGGCGGCGATCGCCCCGGTGAACGCTCCTCTCTCATGACCGAACAATTCGCTTTCGAGAAGTCCGGTGGGGATCGCGGCGCAGTTCATCTTCACGAAGGTCCGTTCACGCCGGTTGCTCCGGTTGTGGATGGCGCGGGCGATGAGTTCCTTACCCGTGCCGGTCTTCCCCAGAATCAGCACCGTGGAGTCGGTGGGCGCGACGATCTCGATCTGCTTGAGCACCTGCTTGAGTGCGGGGCTCTCGCCGATGATTTCCTCGAAGTTGTGCTCGGTCCGGATTTCGCCTTCGAGGTAGAGTTTCTCTTTGTTCAGTTTGTCTTTCAGACTCGCGAGCTCGTGATAGGCCAGTCCATTCTCGACGGCGATCGCGATCTGTACAGCGATCCGGCCGAGCAATTCAGCATCGTCCTCGGTAAACGCTCCCTCATGCAGACTGACGACGCTCAAGGTGCCGAGTACTTGGCCATGCGAAATAAGGGGAACAGCGCAGCCGGACTTCAAGCCCTCAGCCTCAGCTCGCTTCACCATCTCAGCCGGAAATTCCGCAAGGTCGAGCTTTTTGATCAACACCGTTCGTCGAGTACTGAACGCCAACCCTTCCGGGGTCCCTTCTATCGGGATCGGAACGCCCACCTCGACGAAATCCTGATGCTGGGGGAAGCCCAGAGCATGAGCCACCAGTTGGCGAATCGCGGGATCATAGCGTGCAATCCCTGCGAGGTCGTGCGGGATGACACGCCTGAGACAGACGGAAACCGATTTCAGAAGGTCCGGCAATTCAAGCTGCGACACAACCGCGTTGTTGATCTCCAGCAATAAGCGTAGTTCCTGTTCGGCCGCCCGCGCGCTTTCGAAATTGAGCGTGTTCTCAACCGCAACGGCAACCTGTTTCGCAACTTGCTGTAGGAAGTCCACCTCGTTTTCTTCATAGAGATGCTCCTCCAGGCTTCCAACCCCGATGGCGCCAAGCCGCCGGCGCGAAGTCGTGAGCGGAACCATGTAGAATGACCGGACGCCTGCCGCGCGAACCATCGGCATCACTTTGGGAAATCGAGTCTCGTGCTCGACGTTTGCACAGACGAAGGGCCGCTGATGTTGCCAGACCCACCCGCCCGGAACGTCCTCGGCCGAATATTCAGGCACCGGAACCACGGGAACCAGTTGGCAGGCCTCCAACACATGCAGGCGCATCACATTCTTGGTCGGGTCATGCAAGGCCAGGGCGATGGAGGCACATTGCACGATTCGGGGAAGCTTCTGCGCGAGATCGTGAAAGAGGTCGGTGAAGTCATGAAGCACCACGATGGATTCCGTGACCTCCAGCAACGCCTGGTACTGCTCCGCAAGGTTCGCTGAAGGAGATGCGGAATACCTATCCATGGTCGTGGCAAGTATGCGCCGGTGGCGCGTAACGGCTCAAGTGGAGTCCATAGAAGCAATAAGCACGGCGGGGCGACGCCTGCTCGCTGTTTTCGGACATGACAGACCGATTCAGGTTCCACTTGTCCGCGAGCTCAAAGCCCAACTGGTTAAGTCGGCGCTTTGTCGGAAAGGACACTTTTGTCTTATTCCGGCACAGTCCGGTCAGATTGTTGCTGGAGGGTCTCACCATTTCTTGCACTGATCTCCGGAATGCCGTACGCTTCTTTCGACCATTCGGCAATTCCATTATGAGGAATGCCGATACCATACGAGACTCACCTTATGCTCGCGTTGGACTTGGTCAAGCTCACTCCGTTGATGCAACGCACCACCGGGATTCCCGAGTTCAGGATCGGGCTCATCGACGGGCCGGTCATGACGCGACATCCGGATCTCTCGAGTCAACGATTTCTTGAGATTTCAGGTCACGGGGGCGGTTCATGTATTCGGGCGGCGAGCACCGCATGCCTGCATGGAACCTTTGTCGCCGGTGTCTTATCTGCAAAGCGGGATTCTCCCGCACCGGCTATTTGCCCCGATTGTACAGTTCTGATCCGCCCTATTTTTACCGAGACGACGGCCGACCGGGAACAGCTGCCCGGCGCAACGCCCGCGGAACTAGCCACTGCGATCTTAGAGTGCCTTGATGCAGGCGCACGAGTGATCAACCTGAGTCTTGCCCTTGTGCAACCTTCCAGCACAGGAGAGCGGACTTTGACGGAAGCACTGGATCAGGCAATCAGGCGTGGCGTGTTCATCGTGGCGGCGGCGGGCAATCAAGGCACCATTGGAGGTTCCGCCATCACCCGGCATCCGTGGGTCATCCCAGTCGTGGCTTGTGACCTCCGTGGTCGGCCGATGCAGGAATCGAATCTGGGCAACTCGATCGGCACGCGAGGGTTGAGCGCACCCGGTGACGCCATCACCAGTTTGAGCACGGAAGGAGCTCCACTCACGCTCAGAGGAACGAGCATCGCCGTGCCTTTTGTGACGGGGACCATCGCCCTATTGTGGTCGGCTTTTCCAAAGGCGACCCCGGCGCAAGTGAAGGTTGCGATCACACAAGCGGCAGCGCCCAGACGAACATCGCTGGTGCCGCCGCTATTGAACGCCTGGGCGGCTTATCAGTTCCTGGCAACAGCATAGATCAGGAGGTGGTGTCGATGAAATCAAAGGAGCCCACAGCGATTCGGAGGGAGGGCCGCCCTCAGGCGCGATACAAGGTACGCCTTCCCGGCTTCATTCTCCACGAAGACGTGGGTCTCGGGACGATCGTGAAGCGAGTCACCTCGGCCTTCGGCGTGAGGCCATGTGGCGGTTGCGAACAACGGGCCGCTGCGCTGAATCGGTGGCTCGTATTTATCAGTAGGCACCCACAGTGACATAAGTAAGAAGGAGGGACCATGAATGAACAAGAAACGAAAGGCCAATCAACCAGTCAAGCCGTGGCGGACCGCGAGGGTTCCCCTGTGACTCCCTCCCAGGACAATACCGGCGTGGCTCCGCCAGCCGGAATGGCGCCTTGCCCGACTTGTTTCGGCGGACCGTGGACTCTGCCTCCCTCCTTTGTGTATGCCATCGGCCATATCGAAGGGCCGCGTTTTCCGAACCTCGCGGTGGAAAAAGAATACGCTCAGGCGGCCGCCCGGACAGACACAGCCGGCAAAACCGACCAACAGACGTTCCACGCCGTCCTCTCCAAGCGGGAACACCGTTATCTCGTCCGCCAGCTCTGTTGGGTGCTGAGCATCCAGGGGTTGGATTCCTATCTGCTGCGCCCGCGTGATCCGGCGGACATTGATCTGCTGGTGGAAGCAATCCGACCCCAGCCAAGTCCGATGGACATTGATGTGGTCATCGGGCTGCGCGGCCCCATCGCGCCGCCGGAATTGTGCAATGGGCTCATGGTGCCGATCGTCGCCTTCGACCAAATTTATTCTTTTGACCGAGATTCACTGATCAAAGCCATGCCCAAGCCGGAGAAGATGACTCCCAAGCAGTTCGCGCCGGCCGCAGAAGAGCTGTTCGCCCGCATCATGCAGATGACCGACAACGCCGGCGCCACCGACGAGCACCGCGCCTGGAATTATCTGGCGAATAGCTATCCCGCGATCTATGCCAAGGCGGCGGAAGAATTTGCAAGAGATTTTTCTCTGACGGCGGTCGAGGCACTGCCTTCCCTGAGGGGCACGCGGAAGATCGTCGATTGCATCTTCGCCTACACCAACCGCAACACGGACTTTACGGAGAAGTTTGTTGTCCGCTGCGATGTGACCGAGGAGTTTCCGTTCCTGGTAACAAAGCTGTCACCGTACTACGACCGTTAAGCTGAGAATGGGATAGGAGGGACGGACCATGAATCTACCACGATTTACCGCAGAGGCCTCGCTCTCCAAGGCGCACGGGCAGTACCGGACCAGCCGACATACGGTCAATCCATCCGCGCAAACGGTTGGCCCGATCTGGCCAGCTCTGGAGCAGGAGCAGGAGGGGGAAGTGATCCACGTCCACGGCTGCCCGGCCGGCTGCATCGCGGTAGGCGAGCAGCCCAATATCACTTGCGTTTGCATTCCACCGGGAGGTGCCGGAGGTGGAGGCGAAGACCTGCCCCCTGGTGGACGACCGGATGATGGCGGGCCTTACGGCAAAGGCATAGAAACACTTGAAGAACGTATGAAACGTATGCGTCCACCGGGTCGCTACTGTAAACCCTTGGACTTTCCTGGAGGACGAGAAGCCCGGGATAAAGCAGAGCTAGATTGTGCGAAGCGAAGTAAGGGCAAAAAGAATCTTCTAACGCAGCTTGTATGCCGCGACCATCCGGACGGAACCGTCAGCTCAGGCTGTTGTTACTTTTCTTTCACAAAAGACGGCAGGTTTAAAGATCCCATAATTTGCTATCACGCCGAGGAGGTGCCGCCCACGTGAGAAGTGGCAGGCAATGCTTCAGGCGTGGCGTCTTGGTAATTCAGAGCAGGTTTTGCTCCCGCGTATCCTATTCCTAGTGACGAAACTGTCGCCGTACTATGACCGTTACGGTGAGGATTGGATAGGAGGAATGACCATGAATATGCCACGATTTACCGCAGAGGCCGTACTTTACAAAACGAGCGGGCATTACCGAACCGGTAGACAAGCAATCAATTTATCGGCCGAGATGATTCGACCGATACATCCGGCGAGGGAGGTGATCGAGATTCACAGTTGCCCACCCGGCTGGAGCGATATTGGCGGAACCTGCTGGCCCGATCCTTTAACGGAGCCGGGAGGAGGCAGTAGTGAGCCTGGTACGCCTGGCGTGCCGGGCGAGACCGGTGAGGGCGGTAGACCGGGTGGCGGTGGTGGTAACGGTGGTGTCCCGCTTGATAAGGATGCACCTATACCAGAGTTAGGTAACTGTAGTGCTAGGCAGATACAATCCAAAGCCGCGACGCCATGCCAGAAAAAAATAGAGGAGGACCTGATGAATAATGTTAAAAATCGTCACTATTTTGAATGCACGGGAAAAAGGAGGGGTAGGGTGCAGCACCCAAAGATGCAATGCTGTCAGCAAAAGGGTGACGACGTTATCGTCTGTGACGACTTGAATTAGCCCGCGTAGTGACCAAGAAGTTTCCATTCCTCAGCACCAAGATGTCGCCATACTATGACCGTTACCCCTCAAAAACGACAAGGGGGACAGGCTACGCAATCTTGATCTTCATAAAAATAAACTGTCCTCTTTGTTGCCTATCCGGAGGAGACCACGGCCACTCAGTTTGGAAAAGTTCTTTTGCGCTCCGACACGATGGAAGAATTTCCGATCGTGCCTGGCCAACTGCCCGGCCTATCGCGTACTGCTCGATGAAGGGCTGTTGCATCGATCTGAGAGACCTGGGCATTCCCCGGATCTGCTGTAACGGGGACGAGTGTGGGCTCGATGTTCTGATTTAACGTCTTTAACTTCGTGCAGCAACCGAAAGGAGACATCCCATGGGCATGCCGGGATTTACCGCGAGTGCCTCGCTCTACAAAACAAGGGGGGCGCTGGGCGACGGTACAGGCGCAAGGCCTTCGCAGAGCAGGAGCACAACCCGTTCGTCCTCAACTTGGCTTCGATCCATTTCGCAGCTCGGTAAGCCTCGGTCTTTTCGGCGGCTGGGGGAGTTGGTTATGCAGGCTGAAATATCTTGTTGAGAGTTGGCCCCCCGCATGGGCTACAGTCACGCGCCATGACAAGGGGGGATCGAATGCGATTGATCACGACGAAGGAACTGAGCACCTTGCGCATTGCCACACGGCATCACCACACCATCAACAGCCGGCTGGCGATCTTACGCTCTGCTGAGGAGCATGGCTTCAAAGGCGCCGCCCGGCGATTCGGACTGGACCGCAAGACCGTCCGGACCTGGCACCGCCGTTGGGTGGCCAGTGGGCCCGCCGGATTGGTGCCGCGCCATCCGCTGAAGCGCCGCCGGCGGCTTTCCGAAGAGACCGTACGACGCATCACGCAAGCCCGCCGCGATCTTGCAGTTTGGGGCGATGCGGACGCGCATCTGGCTTGATCGGGTGCATCGCATTCGGGTAGCGACCGCGACGATCCGCCGGATTTGCCGGGACCTCGGCTATCCCCCGGTTCGGCGGACCGAGCCGCGGCGCTCCCGCCACCCGATCCTCTTCAGGAAAGAGCACCCCGGCGAGTGTGTGCAGGTCGATGTCAAGGAAGTGAAGGTCGCCGGCCAGAAATGTTTTCAATACACGGCCCTCGATGACTGCACGCGGTATCGCGTCTTGCGCCTGTATCCGCGCAAGTATCACGGCACCAGTCTCGACTTCTTGGCCACCGTACGACAAACCCTGCCGTTCCCCATTCGGAAAGGTCAGGTCGACAACGGGACCGAATTCCCGCTGGCCTTTGCTCTGGCCGTGCAAGAAGCCGGCATCCGCCTGCGGTATATCAAGCCGCGCCGGCCCGAACAGAATGGGAAGGTGGAGCGCAGTCATCGCATCGACGAGGAAGAATTTTGGAGTCGCTCGACGTTTGACGAGTTCACATCCGCGGCTCAGGCGCTGCGCGCCTGGGAGCATCGGTACAACCACGACCGATTTTCCATGGCCCTCCACGGCCTCACACCTGCCGAGAAATTGGCGACATTGCTCTCGCCACCGGCACCACCATCACCACCCGCACCATGCACGCACACGGGGGCCACTGCTTGACAAGCTATGACACAGGCTGTGGTGCGACACCGCCTGGCGCTCTTGCTTGGAGACCTGCGAAGGCACGTGGGACAACCCAAGCCGTCCCTCAACTGCATGATTTGTGATCAGCAGCATACTAACTGTCTGAAAGGATGTGGTTGAACCGCGGGTTACCAACGAGGAATTGGATCAGCAACTCACTATCCGAGAGGAGATGCCGCCATGAAATTACCAGGCTTTACTGCCGGGTCCACGCTTTACAAAACGACAAGGACCTACAACAGCATCGGACGTTCCTTTGTGACGCCAGGCAATCACGGAGTCTTGCTCCAACTTCCCATTGGCTTTTGCCAAGCCAATTGCGACCACATCAGCGACCCATTTTTGAGGTCGGTGTGCAACCTGCAATGCTTCGATCAGGGAGGTGGAGGAGGCGGTGCCGGCAGAGGGGGTCAATTCTGTAGACCCGGGTGCGGGCCTTGCCATCGCGACCCGGACTCGCCCACCGGCAGATATAAAACCTGTGTCAAACGCAACTGCGATACGTATGACGTGCGCTGCTGAATGGCGGCCCAACTGCGAAAGTAACTGCCGGTGCGGAGGCGAACAGCAACAAGTCCATTATGTCTGAGGCAGCCTTCGCTCTCCCGGCATCGGCAGTATGGGCAGCCAGTGGATTGGCCCGAGACTGGCTGAGGGCGGTGGACGTACGTCCACCGCTTTTGAGCGTCCCCACCAGGGACAGAATCAGGAGAAAGGCTCGCCGCCTCAAACACCCAACTCGCTCAGTCGCCGCTCAAGAAACCGCCGCTCCGGCTCCTGCTGCGTGAAGGAGAATACACGTTTGTAAGAGACAGGGGCGTCCGCCACTTTCCCCAATCTCCGGCAGAGATCCACCCCCGCCAACTTATGCGGCTCGATCTTACGGGCTTGTCATCTGTAACTCAATAGGTTACAGTGAGTCTCGTGATCCGCAGGTTCAAGCACAAAGGTTTAGGCCGATTTTTCGAGACCGGCAATAAATCAGGTATCCAGGTACAGCACGCGGAGCGGCTTCGCCTCATCCTAGCCCAATTGAACGCGGCCACCGTGCCACAAGATATGGCACTCCCCGGATTGGATCTCCATCCACTAAAGGGTGATCGCAAGGGCGAATGGGCTGTTTCTGTCAGCGGAAACTGGCGGATCACGTTTCGATTTGTCGGCAAAGACGCGGATGCCGTTGATTACGAGGATTATCATTAGTGAGGTCCTATCATGCGTATGCACAACCCCCCTCACCCCGGTGAAATTATCAAAAACCTGTGCCTGACCCCTCTCGGTGTCAGTGTCACCCAAGCAGCTCAAGCATTGGGAATCAGCCGTAAAACCCTATCCGCCATTCTCAACGGCCGCGCTGGGATTAGCCCTGAGATGGCCATCCGCTTGTCCATGGCATTTGGCACTTCTGCTGAGAGCTGGCTCAATCAGCAAACCCAGTATGACCTGTGGCACGCTGAGCAGCGCCGCAAACGACTTCGTGTCGTCAAACTTGCGGTGTAATGCGGCACCTCACCGAACGTTGACAGAACACACAGTAGTGGCTGCCCGATGCAGGGAGGTGCAAGCTGAGAGGTCGTCTTCATATACTCATTCCCTCAGCTCTCTCAGCCTTCGCTCCAGAAATCTCCGTTCCGGTTCCTGCTGCGAGAGGGCGAGGGCTCGCTCATACGACGCGCGGGCTTCCGCTGTCCGCCCCAGCCGCCGGCAGAGGTCGGCACGCGCTGCATGTGCGAGGTGATAATTCCCTAAATCGCCGCGTGCGAGGATAGCGTCGACGAGCGCAAGTCCAGCCGACGGCCCGTCCCGCATCGCCACCGCCACGGCACGGTTCAGCTCCACCACCGGCGACGGATCGGCCTGCATCAGCACATCGTAGAGCCCGACGATCTGGGCCCAGTCCGTGGCGGCGGCATGAGGCGCCTGGGCATGCACTGCGGCGATTGCCGCTTGGATCGTGTAGGGACCGATGCGGCGGGATGACAGGGCCCGCTCCACCAGCGACACCCCTTCCGTGATCTGATCGCGGTTCCACAGAGTGCGATCCTGGTCCTCCAAGAGGATCAAGTCTCCCGTCGGAGACGTACGCGCCGCGCGCCGCGAGTCCTGCAGCAACATGAGCGCGAGGAGTCCCGTCGCTTCCGGCTCCGGGAGCAATTGGATCAACAGCCGTGCCAAGCGAATCGCCTCGCCGGAGAGATCGTGCCGGATGAGCGACGTGCCGGCTGACGCGCTGTATCCCTCATTGAAAACCAGGTAGACGACTTGGAGTACCGCATCCAACCGATCCGGCAGGTCGGTCTCCGACGGCACGTCATACGGAATGCGCGCGTCGCGGATCTTGGCCTTGGCGCGCACGATCCGTTGGGCGACCGTGGGCGGCTTCGTGAGGAATGCGCGCGCGATTTCATCGGTCGTGAGGCCGCAGACTTCACGCAGGGTCATGGCGACTTGCGCCTCAGGCGAAAGGGCCGGATGGCAGCAGGTGAAGATCAGCCGAAGCCGGTCGTCCTCGACGGCCTCGTCACTCTGTTCTTCCGGCTCGCTGGTGGTGGTTTCCAGTTGCTGGGCCAGTTCCGTCAACGAGGCGTCGAACCGGGCGCGCCGCCGCATGCCGTCGATGGCCTTGAAGCGTCCCGTCGACACGAGCCAGGCCCGCGGATTGGCCGGCACGCCGTCCCTTATCCATTGTTCCACCGCCACGGCGAAGGCCTCGTGCAGCGCCTCTTCGGCGGTTTCGAAGTCTCCCAGCAAACGAATCAACGTGGCGAGCACCTGGCGCGATTCGGTGCGGTAGACCTGTTCTACCAGCTCGGATATCCGTTGGGCCTCGTCCTCGCTCACTGCCGGTATGCCCTTCTGTCGAAAAGGTCCAGAGAGAATACTTTCGCTCAATCCTTCGTCCGACTTCTCGGAGGAGACGACGCGGCTTTACAGGCCTCGTCCATGCTCCAGATCCCGGACCCGTGGTAGGCGTGCGGGGCATAGCCTTGCATGAACGACGGCATAGTCGTCTCCTCGTGAGAGTGATGGGGCTACCGAATGGAGAGGGATTGAGCAAACGGAGACACGCTACCCACTTGCGCAACACCTGTCAATGAGGAGAGCCGGACGGCGCCTCGACATCCGACGACGCCGGGCATGGACGAGACGAACAGGGATACGACCGGTTACTTCGGTTGATGACTGGTCGTGGGTCGCGTTTTGCATCCCGAGAAGACAAGGCAGAGTTACTCGCCGAACGACTTGGACTCCCTCACATAGGCCAGCGCTTCCTTGGCCGACAGGGCGACCGACTCCGATACAGTTGCGCCTGATGTTGCAAGCGCGTCCAGCATCGCCAGAAAGTCTTTCTTTTGGGAGGGTGTGATTCGATTATAGTTCGCAAAGCCCACGAATCGATGGATACCCCATTTTCTCACCTCCGGATCGAGATCCTTCCGCTTCAGCAGCGTCAGCGCATAGTCGGCGAACCCCTTGTCGGACCCGCTCAAGGCGCGCAAGGCGCTGAGCCGCACTTCCATCGGTTGCTGAGGGTCCGCCACCATGTTCCGCAGGCGGGGGTGACTGTCCGCATCGATACCGAGCGCCAAGGCGGCTGCCGCCCTCACCTTCGCCTCTCCGGCATCGAGATAGGGCCGAATCGCGCTCGCATGGTTGCCGGCCCCTGCGATGTCCAGCAATTGGATCGCCTCATCCGCAGCGATCAAGGCTTCCTTAGGGTTCTCGAGCCCCTTCTCAACGAGTCTGAGGGCCTGCGCATCCCGCATCGGCACGAGGAAGCGGAAGGCGGCGACACGCACCGCCCCATCATCGTCCTGCAACAGATTTCCGGCCACCTCGTGCATTTCCGCCAGCAACTCGGACGAATGCGGCAATCGGACTCGTTGGGACAGGTCCGACAGCAACTTGGCCCGCAAACCGGCCCCTCCGTCCTTCGGATTCCTCAGCACGTTCAATTCCTGCCGGATCACGTCCTTGGTGAGCGGCAGCTTCTTGGCCGCCGCCCATCGCAACTCATCATCTTCATCGCGGTTGGAGATGACCTCCAACAGTCGGCCGAGGACCTGCTTGTCCGAATTCACGATGTCCTCCAGCGCGCGCAATCGCTGCTCGCGCGTCCGCGCTGCGTCCAGAAATAATTGGACCCGTTCGTGAAGCCGCGCCTTCAGGCTCTCCATGTCGAACCCCGGTCTGGCGTCATCGGCTGCCGCAGCCCACCCTGTGGAGAGTGTACCGTACATCAGCAGCACGAGGAAGATGCCGAGCCACCCTGTCCTGTGCTTTGTCGCCGAGCACATGAGCCCACCCCTCCTTCATCAGTAAGGCACATCGTCGTAGGCGTACCCAAGCCCGTCCTGGGGTCGATGCTTGCCCAGGTAATCGATCACATCCCGCACCCGCACGGCGGTCGCTCCGGCTGGCCAAAGATTGCCGACGGATGACGACGGGAATGTCCGCGGCACCATCGGCCGTCCGGCTGTGACATTCTCTCCCGTGACGGGATCAAGCAAATCTGCCGCGCTGGCTTGAGGCACCGGCCGTTCGCCCCGTGCGTCGGGGCCTGAAGGCCCGGCTGTGCCGTCCCACGGCCACATCGTATCGTCGGCGAACGATCCCCGCCACCAGTCGGTGACTCCGGCGGCATCCCATCTTCCAGTGTTATCGAAGTGGGCCGGCGCCGGGAAGGTGAGACTTCCGGCAACGGATACCCCATGCCTGCCGTGACGCTGTTGCCAAAACGCCCATTGGCGATCCACTTGCGAGTGCAGCAGATAGAACAGCGGATCGGCCGCCGACCGATTCGGATTCACCGAATGGCCGAACCCGCAGTTCCACGCATGGGCAAGGTCGTGAGATTCCTGTTCGACCCGCGCACTGAACGTATCGTTCAAGGTTTGGCCGGGGCTTCCTGTTTGTGGACCGAAATCGGCGAACGACACGAGGCCCGTGGGGCCGGTGAGCGTGCGAAACGGGAGACTGCTCGCCGGGGCCACGGTTTGGTCCCACCGCTGCCGCCGTAACTGCCCGGCTGCATAGCGCAAGTCCGTCCTCCATCCGTTCAGCGGATTCGACAGGGCGAACAGGGGTTCCGCCACCGGCCCGCTGCCGCCCGCCCCAGCCCCCATGAAATCTTGAATGAAGACATTCGGCGCGGCATCGTCCCAGTTCCAATAGGGAATCGTGACGCTGGGGTCGATCGCCTGTAGCGCCCTCTCCACCTGGGTCAGAAACGCCCGGTGCCACGGCAGGAATCCAGGCTGGTGATGGGCCTGATCGCGATCCATCACCGTGACCGCCAGCCGATGCGTTTCCTGAAAGATGAAATATTCGCCGCGGTTGCGCAGCTCTTTCATCGCGCGGAGAAAGCGATCCCGCTCCGGCGCAGTCAAGGCGTTCGCATTCTTTCGGATTCGCACCATCAACGATTTCTTGCCGACGACGGGGCCGGCCGCGGTAGTCTCATGCACCTCGATCACGGCATCCTTGTCGGTCGTGCTGGGCCGGCCGAACTTTCCGGCGATCACAAACGACTTCCAGCTGCTGTCGGCCGAAAGCGTGAGGGGCAACGTATCTGCGGTGGCGGTCGTATTCGGAGGCCAAGGCGTTTGAAACGCATCGAACAGGAGGTCGCCGGCGGAAACTCCGGCAACCGGCGGATCATTGGTCAAGACGACTGAAAGATCGGGTCCTCCCCACGTGCCGGGCTTGATCCTCGCTCGACTGAACGTCGGCGCCCAGGTCACATAGTCATCCGTCTCGGCCGCCGTCTGGTTGATTTCCACTTCCACCTGCGCCCGCAACAGTCCCGGCCAATTTCCTGCGATGAGGGCGGGATAGTTCAAGCCCCCCTCACTACGATCGTCCCCGCGGTCGGCCTCGACTCCATACCGCATATATTGATTACCCTTGAAGAAATAAATGACCGACTTCCCCTCGATCTTGTCCGGCCAGGCCACGGCCCCGTCCACCCCGTCGGGAAATTTGAAGTTCGGCCAATTGCCCGCAATCGGCCTGGGGTAGCCGGGGTCGGCGCGGTGATTCTTCACGTCAAACCGGATGTACTGATTCCCTCTGAAGAAATAGGCGACGGTGCGGCCGTTCCTCGGGACCGGCCACACGACTACGGCATCGACCCGATCGGTCCAGATGCCGGGCCACTTGAGGGCGATCGGTTGCGGATAGGGCGTTCCGGCGCCGTCTGCAGCATCCGCCCGATCGGCCGTGACATCGTATCGCATGAACCGGTTGCCTTTGAAAAAGTAGGCGACGGTTTTTGGTTCGCCGCCATGGGGCGGCGGAGCCGGCCAAAATACCGCCGCATCGATATCCTCCGTGAAGAGTCCCGGCCAATTCCCCTGGATGGGGCGGGGATAGGGATTGCCCTGGTCGTCTCTCTCGTCCACCCGGTCGCTCGCGACATCATAGCGTGTGTATTCGTTCCCCTGGAGAAAGTAGACTTTCCCATTGTTCCAGAGGACTGGGACAAGCTTGTGCGAGCCCCCTATCTGTGCGAGGGCTTCATCGCCCCCGCACACACCCACAGCCAACACCATTCCAAGAAGGATCTGAGACCATCCTGTCACGGTGAGTGTTTTCATGTCCTCACTTCTCCTTCCAATCCTTTCTCGATCCGGCTCACCCATGAGCCCCTCCTCACGTTCCATCCTTCAATTCCGACGACCACCCTTCAGGTCCACATCCGAAGACGAACACTTCGAAACGCAAGAGATGTTCCTGCGACAGGGACGGTACGCCGAGCAACGCGATCCCTCGCGATCTTATTGATAGGAAGGCCTCGCGTCGGATTTCAGCTGCGATCAGGAATGCATCACGTACCTCGCGCAATCGACCGGCCCGTATCGCATCCGATACTAGGCGTATCGAAGCGGATACGAATACGTACAATTCTCCGCAATCGTTTTTCCGCCATCGACTTCCGCCCCGAACGTGATCTCTTGGATGTGTTTCTCCCGTTGTGGCCGTATCTCAATCGATACGCGCGGCACTTCGCCTTCAAGAAATTTTCCGACCCCGCACATGTCGATGCCTCCTCTGAAAATCCTGTGTTCTCGCATGTCTCTCCGACACTCGGCGATGATTCGCGCGCCGCCCTGCTCACGGGTTCGACCTTTGCACAATCTCGGGACAACAACCGTCATCGCAGAAGCGCATGAAGCCGGTTGTGTCGTGGTCTCACCTACAAGGAGGGAAATGTCATGGCAGATGTCTTACCCAGCCAACTTGCCAATTCCATCATGGGCAAGCTCTATGACGTGCTGACCAATGGAGACGATACCGTCCCCAAGTCGGAAGATAACTTCTTCACCTGGTGCACCCCCGGGATTCCGATCGAGGCGAACGACTTCGATTTTCTCTCTCAGGGCTTTACCGGCGTGGTCAAAAAAGCAGCCCTGCAAGAGATGGCCGCCCCGGCGGGCGGCGGCCAACCGGCCGGCGAGGGTCAACCGGCGACGCCCGCTCCCCCAGCCCTGACACAGGAGCTGATGGATAAGCTGCTCGCACAGGACGTGGGGAAGCTCTACATGCAGGCGGAGAACTTCGCCCGTCTGGTCGACTTCGTCCCGGACGTCTCGGGGATCAATGAGCGCTTTTCACGTTTGAATATCATGAACAACGAGGGCGGGCTGTCCGATCGCTACGAATACACGTTGCGCATGAGTCAAGTGATGGAGAGCGAGCTGCCGGAAGAGACGAAAAAGAAAATCGCCAAGTTTCGCGAATTGCTGAGCGTCAAGAAGATGAAGAAGAATCTGATCGACGACAGCGAGACGGAGGTGATGGAGCCGAGTCCGCTCGTCGTCACCTACAACGAGAAGCTGAAGGCCTATGAAGATGCGGCGCTCGAATACAATGCCCGCCGCATCGACGCCCTCGCGGGCGACAATCCCAAAGCCGTTCACTATTGGGCCGTCAATGCGAGCACCCTGCGGAATCGCGTCAAGTCCGCGATGAACGATTGGGTGACCAACGGCTATAAGAACGACTATGAGGCCATCGCGGCATTCATCGATCAGGTCATGCAGCGGGACATGACCCTCTTGAAGGCGGAATATCGTGACGCCCTCGAGAAGGCCAAGCTGACGGGGCTGGCCTCGGGATCGGACTTCTATTATACGTCGGTCGTCCCCGGCAACTTCGTGAAAGCCTCCGGCTGGACGCAGTTCTCGTTCGGATCGACGGACATTTCCCGCTATTCCCAATCCTCGCACAGCAAGTGGTCGGCCGGGGGCGGGTTCAACATCGGCCTCTTCTCGATCGGAGGAAGAGGGGGAGGCAGCAAGAGCGAATACAAAGGCTCGTTCGATGCCTCGAATTTCAAGCTCGCATTTTCCATCACGCAGGTGCCGATCGTGCGGCCATGGCTCAAATCGGCCTATCTCGCGAGCAAGGCCTGGCGCTTCGATCAAAACAATCCCGAGGCCAAGGGGCAGATGCTGAGCGACGGCGGCAAGCCGCCGAAGGGCATGATCCCCGCCTATCCCACCGCGATGGTCTGCGTCAAAGACTTGGAACTCACCATGAGCAACACCAGCGCCATGAGCGAGTTCACCAGCAGCAGCATCAGCGGAGGCGGGTTTGTGGGCTATGGTCCCTTCGCCATCGGCGGGAATTACTCGAAGGGAAAGAGCACCAGCAAGTCCAATTACCATTGGGACGGGCAGACCATGAAAGTCGACGGCATGCAGGTGATCGGGTTCAAGTGCCACATCCTTCCCAAAGCACCTGACCCGCTGCCGACGATCACCAAGTGGGTGTAGACAGAGCGGTCGCCTGCGACGCTCGATGCACCAACCACCAGACGCCTGCCGCGCCTCAAGCGCGGCAGGCCGCACCGTGAGGACATTATGGACTCGGAAGTCGCGCTGGCACTGATGACGAAGGTGAAGTTGGTATTCGAGCGGGACGGCAATTTCCTGAGCTTTCCGCTGTCCACCATCGCCTATAAGAAAGACGATCTGGGTTTCGTGCAGGGAGAGTTGACGGAAGAGCGTCTGGTCAAACTCAAGGACTTTTCGCTGCTCGTGAACCAGATTCCCGACGGGACCCTGTGGCCCTGGACGGAGGACCGATGCCTCTGGGATGTCTACTACGAGGTGTTGAAGCTGGCGACCCTGGCGCCGTCGACGCAGCCGGGAACGCCGGAGCAGGCCGCGGCATTCGCGGCAGCACACCGGTTCTTGAAGGAACCGCTCCCGGACGGGTCGGAGAGGGACTCGCAAGCGGCGCTTACTTATCGACAATACGAGGACCGTTGGCTGCAGCTGCAGGCCAAGTATAAATCAGACAGTTTCACCGCCCAAAGCCTCACCGATCCCGTCGCGAAACAACGGTGGGACACGGTGGACGAGCCCCTCTTGAAGCAGCAGTTGCTCGACCTGGAGCGGGATTGGGCGACAAAAGGCTACAAGGCGGAGGTGGAGCAGGCCAGACGGCTCGATGAGCAACGGGCCAATTCCTCGCCGACGATGATCTGGGAGGAGTGGAAGAAACAGTTTATCCCCGACATCGTGAAGTGGACCGATGTCCGGTTCGCACAGGATTTCTGTCCGACCGGCTATTCTCCCTCCAATACGATCGAATCCACCGGATGGAACAAGTTCACCCTCTCAGACAGCGAGGTTTCGGGCCTCCTTAAGCAGGCGCCGCCCGACCTCAAGAATCGGCTCGGGTCTGACCAGATCGACCTCGACATCGCTTCGCTCTCTTTCGAAGTCTGTTCGGTGAAAGTCGAACGGGCCTGGTTCGTTTCAGACCTGTTCCGCTCGCGGTTCTGGAAAATGCCCGACAACTCCCTGCTCTCGAGCGGGCAATTCCCCTTGAGCGGAAAATGTCCCTCCTATGTGGTCGCCCTCGTCCTGGCCCGCAACCTCGAGGTCAAGCTGGCGCCCCAATCGTCTAAAAACACCCAGAACTTGGGACGACTCCAAACGATGCAGGCCCTCTCCTTGGGTGCGTTTAAAATCGTGGCCCCGCGGGCGTCGGCCCCCGCCGGTCAACCGATGGTGCTTCATGCCGCCCAACCGATCGTTGCCGCGACCTACAGGCCCGTCGCTCCCGTCGCGAGACCGGCGGCGCGCATGCAACCTCTGCGGGCCTCGCCGCAGATGATGGCAGCCAGGCCGGCGCCACCTGCCACAATGATGGTCAGACCACAGTCCGCCACCATACTCCGGATGCAAGAAAAGGTTGTGGTGGCGCTGCCCCAGCCGGCGCCCCCGACACCGGCTCCAACACCTCCGCCGGCCGCTCCGACCGCGCCCAACGACGAGATTTACATCCTGGCCTTTGTGTGCAAGAAGCTGCCGCTCTGCCCGAATCCCGATCCTGCGTTGCAATGGTAATCGAGCATTCCCGGCACGATCGTTTACTGGTCGATCTCGTCGCTTCACGACGCAACCCTCCTGTCAGGCGATACCTTCATCAACCGTTCCTGTCGGCTGTGCAGCGCTCCATAGGCTACAACACCCCCCCGTCCCGGATGACGTCGAGTTGAAGTTGAGCGGAGAACATGCCGTGAATCGCGCTTGCTCGGCGGGAAGCGCCGCGACTACAATTTCAGGGAGCGAGGGGCCCATGACTCCCGAAGAAGCGCGGATCCATTACAACTTTCTGCTCACCCTTTGCATCCGCAAGGCCGAGTCCTTCGGTCCGATGGCGTTTGCCTTTATCAAGGACCATAGTTTCCCCACGATAGGACTCACCGCGGAAGAGCAGTTCAACCTCTTCATGGCCATTACCGACGCCTTCGCCGACGAACCCAAGCGATACGGCCACAAACTCGACTGTCTCCACAAGGCCCTGGACCTGTTGCCGAAGACCCGGTTCTACGATGCGGCCCTCGCCCGGCAGATCCATCAGGAGATCCAGCGTCTCACGACCGAACTCGACTATTACAACGCCGCCTTGAAACCGGAACGACCAGGAGGCTCGCCGGAAGCGGCGATGCGCCGGCGGATCATCATCGAAACCGACCTGCCGGACTACTTTCTTTCTATCGCCCAGCAGCGGGCCGCCGACTACTACCAGCGGAAATATCGCCTGTCCACGGAGGCCAAGATCGCCCAGCATTTTGCCGGCCGAACCAGGACGTTCGAACCGGACAATCCGGCTGTGCACAAAGAATTTCCCGGCGCCTGCGCGCCCTTCGTGGCGGCCAGAACCGGAGCCTGGCACGTGATGCTTCCGTTCGATCTCAAGATCAGCCGCTCACCGGACGATCCGCTCGATGCCGGCGTCCGTATCTGGTATGCCAAAACGGGATACTCCTTTCCGTTGCGGTACGAAATGGGACGGCTGGTCAGCTACTACGACGACCAGGTGCTGGAGTTGGAGATGACGGACCCGCAGCTGCTCTTCGTTTCCGTCTCGCCGCTGAAGGAGCGAAACCTGGGAACGGTGGATCGGCCGGTACCGCCGGACATGCCGTTCGAGATCGGCTTGCCGCGCGCATATCTCGAAGGGACCAACACGCTCGGGCCCTACGTGCAGATCGGATGCAATATCAAGGTCTGGTTCGACGCGGCCACCGTCTCACTCCTCATCCAAGGCGCGCCGGATCTCCACGAATATGGACTGCAAGGCGGGGCAGGCCTGTTGACGAGGACCTATGCGACCGAGAAAACGCCGGCCTACGCGGGAGCCGGGAGCCGACCCTGGCAACAGGGACTGAGCTTCAACTTTATCAATATGCACCTGCAGTTGTTGCCGGACACCACGACGGCCCTGGTTCCGGCAAACACTCCGATCTTTTCCCTCTATCCGGTGGCTGCCCGAGGAACCTATCAGTTGGAAGACGCGCGTTTACTGACTCCTGCCGAGCCCTACACAACGTCGCAATAGCCGGACATGATCTCGGTTCAGCGGCGCTCCCGGTGCGGGCCTCATCCCACTGCATGCCCGGCTGCGATCAGCACCGTTTCCTGCTCGCTCTCCTCGCTCGATGGGTTCGGCTGGTGCTGCTCCGCGATCAGCGAGTAAAACACCGGGACGACGAACAGGGTAAACAAGGTCCCCACGGTCATGCCGGTGACCAGCACCATGCCGATGCTGTTGCGGGCCTCGGCGCCTGGTCCCGACACCAACACCAGGGGGAGGTGCCCGAAGACGGTGGCCGCCGATGTCATCAGCACCGGTCGCAGCCGCGTCAACGACGCCTCGCGCAGCGCAGCCGCCTTCGAAAGGCCGCGGGCCTGCAGCGTGTTCGCGAACTCTACGATCAGGATGCCGTTCTTCGCGATGAGGCCCACCAACGTGATCAACCCGACTTGCGAGTAGATGTTGATCGTAGTGAGGTCCAGAAAACTGAACACCAGCGCACCGGAGATCGCGAGCGGCACCGAGCCCAGCAGCACGATCAGCGGGTCGCGGAAGCTCTGGAACTGAGCCGCCAACACCAGGTAAATGAGCACGACGGCGAACCCGAGCGTAACGGTCAGCGCAGATCCCTCACGACGGATCTGCCGTGACTCGCCTGCGTGGTCGACGATGACGCCGGGCCCGTGGGCCGAGGCCGCGGCTCCTTCAAGCACGCGCAGACCCTCCTCCTTCGTGACGCCCGGCTTGACGCCCCCGAAGACCCGCGCCGCGTTGCGCTGCTGAAAGCGATTCAACGTGCGCGGTGCGACGCCCGTCTCGATATGGGTGAACGTGGAGACCGGCACGAGCTGGCCAGACGGAGTCTTGATCTTGAGGTCGAGCAACGGGCCGACACTGGCACGGTCCTCGTCGCCGATCTGCGGGATGACCTTGTAGCTGCGGTCGAAGAAATTGAACCGATTCACGTAGGCCCCGCCGAGCAACGTCCCGAGTTCCTGCCCGACACCGGCCAGATCGAGCCCGAGGTCCGCGAGGCGCTCGCGGTCGAGCACGACGCGCGCCTGCGGCAAGTCGATCTTGAGATCCGTATCCACATACAAGAATTTGCCGCTCTGCCAGCCGGCGCCGAGCACCGCCCCGACCGTCTCGAGCAACTGTTCGGGCGGCGCGTCGCTCTGCAACACCAGCTCGACGTCATATTGGCCGGGGGTCGGCAGCGGCGGATCGAGGCGGGGGAACACGCGCAGGCCCGGCACCTGCGACACCGCGCCGTACACCTGACCGTACATCTCCTCGGTCGAGCGCGCACGTTCGCGCCAGTCTTTCGTGACCATGCCGCCGAACCCTCCCCAGGCCGCCGTCAGCGACCACATGAACTTGGCCTCGGGAAACGAGGTGACCGATTTGACGACGGTCAAGGACTCCCGGTTGGTCGCGGCCAGCGTCGAGTCCGGCGCCGCCTCGAGGAAAAAGCTGATGTGGCTCTGATCCTCCACCGGCGCCAGTTCTTGACGCGAGAACTGATACAAGGGCCAGGCCGCGACCATGATGAGCAGCGCGGCGACGACGATGGCCCATCGCATCTCCAACGCACCGTCGAGCGCCCGGGCATAGGCGCGGCGCACGGCTTCGAAGACGCGATTGACGAAGGTGGCCAATCGTCCCTGTTTGCCCTGCGGATGCACGAAATGCGAACTCATCATCGGCGAAAGCGTGACCGCGACCACCCCCGACACGACGACCGCCGCAGCGAGCGTAATCGCGAACTCGAGGAACAAGGAACCGGTCAGGCCCCCTTGGAAGGCGATCGGCGTGTAGACCACGGCCAACGTGATCGTCATCGCGATGATCGGGCCGAGCAGCTCCCGCGCGCCGACCAAGGCCGCATCGAGCCGTGACTTGCCCTGTCGCACGTGGCGCTCGACGTTCTCCACGACGACGATCGCATCGTCCACGACCAACCCGACCGACAGCACGATCGCGAGCATCGTCAAGAGATTGAGGCTGAAGCCGAACGCGAGCATCACGATCGCCGCCCCCACCAGGGAGACCGGCATCGCCAGCAGCGGCACCAGCGCGGTGCGCACCGAGCCCATGAAGAGGAACACCACCAGGCCGACGATCATGATCGTCTCCGACAACGTCTTGGTGATTTCCTTGAGCGCGTCCTCCATGAACACCGTCGCGTCGTACGCGAGCTGCATATCGATATCCTTCGGCAGCGTCGGGCGGAGGCGTTCCATCTCGTTGCGCAGCCGATGCGCGACCTCGATCTCGTTCGAGCCGACCAGCGGCCAGACCCCGAGGTAGACCGCCTCGCGGTCGCTGAACTTGGCGACCATGTCGGCCTCCTCGGCACCGAGTTCGACCCGCGCCACGTCCCTGAGGCGCACGATGGCACCCCCGCGGTCGCTCACGATCAACTCCTGGAACTCGTTCACCGATCGCAAATCGGTATTGGCCAGCAGATTGAGCTGCACCAGATTGCCCTTCGTCCGGCCGACCGCCGCCAAAAAGTTGTTGCGCCGTAAGGCCCCCTGCACGTCGCCGGGCGACAGGTTGAGGGCGGCGAGGCGATCGGGGTCGATCCAGATGCGCATGGCGATCTGGCGGCCGCCCTCGATGGTCACGCGTTGAACGCCGGCCAGCGTCGAGAGCTGCGGCTGCAAGGTACGCGAAAGCCAATCGGTCACCCCCGGAACGTCCCGTTCCGTGGACGAAAAGCTGAGGTAGAAGGAGGCGTAGGGGCGGTCCGCGCGTTGCACCTCGATCACGGGCGGCTCGGCCGCCGCCGGCAGCTCGGCGCGGGCCTGTTGCAGGCGCGCGGAGATCTCGGCGAGCGCCGCCGTGCTGTTATGGTTCAACTTCAAGCGGACGGTCACTGTGCTGATGCCGGCTCGACTGGTCGACTCCAGATAATCGACGCCGGCGATCGCCGACACGACACGCTCGATCGGCGTGGTCAGGAAACCACGTACCGTCTCGGCGCTGGCGCCGTAGTAGAGGGTCGTGATCACCACCGACGAACTCTCGATCTTCGGATACTGCTGCACCGGCAGGACCGTCAGCGCCCGCCACCCCATGAGCAGGATCATGAGATTGACGACGATCGCCAGAACCGGGTGTTTGATGAAGATGTCGGTAAAGGCGCGCACGTCGATGTCCTCGTCGCGTCTCGATTAGGGTTGCTTGAGCGCCTGATCCTGCCGCGACTCGGGGGCGTCGGCGATCGCCACGAGTACCGCATCGCGCAATTTGAAGGCTCCGGAAGCGGCCACCCGCTCTCCGGCGGACAACCCCGTGAGGATCACGGCCTCGTCGCCGAGGATCGCCCCGCTCCCGACCGGCCGGAGGTACGCCCTGGTCTTGCCGTCCTCGTCGGACATGAGCACGAAGACCTGATCGCCGCCGGGGCCCTTGCGCACCGCGCTCGCGGGAACGGTCACGGCCTTGTGTACCGCACCGACCGGAACCTGGACCCGCACGGATGCACCGGGCGCCGGGGCATCGGCCCTATGCTCGATCCGCGCGCGCACCAGGGCGTTGCGGGTCGTCGGATCGACCCGAGCATCGAGCGCGACGATCTTGGCCATGATCGGAGCGGACCCTCCGGCGGTCAACACCTCGACGGCTTCGCCCACCCGCAACCCCGCGGCGACCTGTTGCGCGACGGTAAAATCCACATGCACGGCTTCGTCGACGCCTTGCAACGTCGTAAGTTGGGTGCCCTCGTTCAGGTACTGGCCGGGATGGACGTCCGCCAGACCCACTCTCGCACGGAACGGCGCGCGGATCGTCTTACGGGCGATGATCGCCTTCGTGCGCGCAATCTGGGCCATCGCGACCTGGAGATCCGCGCGTGCCCGATCCACTTCCTCTTCCGCCGTAGCCAAGTCCTTGCTGAGGTGTTGCCTTCGAGCGAGCACCGTCTTCGCCAGGAGAGCCTGTGCCTCCTGCGCCTTCAATTCTGCCTCTTCAACGGACACGTCGAGCATCACGAGCAGCGCGCCGGCATCGACGATTTGGCCTGGCGTGAGCCGGGCCTGCCTGACGGTGCCGGCCAGTTCGTTACGTAGGGTGATCGAACGCAATGCCAGGACCGTTCCGATCGACGTGGTGGTGGGGCGGTGTTCGAGTTGTTTGGCGGTCGCCGCCGTCACCACCTCCATCGGCTCGGGCTGGTTGGCGGAGGCCGCTTCGTTGTTCCGCATAGCCGATTGCTTCCATGCAGCCAGCAGAACACCACAGGCGACGACCAAGCCGAGCAACAGAACGGATCCGATCCAGCTTCGGCGCTTCATGGGCGACCTCCTGAACGTTTCCTGACGGCGACCACGGCCTTGGATGTCCGGCGAGCCGGCTCTACGCGGGCAAGCATGTCTTCTAACGCCAGGCGCACGCGGGCGACACGTGCCTGGTCGAGCGGTGCGAGCCCCAAGACCCAGTCGAGCCAGAGCCCGTCGATCGCGGCGGCAACCGCCTCGCCGACACCAGGCGGCAACCCGTCTGCCGCAATGCGACGGTGGAGGTCGGCGTAGACGGCACGCATGGGATCGATGAGCGTGGGGTTTTGAGCAAGGGCCGCGAATACCGCAGAGGTACTGCGCCGCAGTTCCTCCGTCCAGCACTCGGCATCCGAGAGGCAATGGTGCAAGAGCGCGCGGGCCATGCGCCCGGGCCCTTCCGCGGTCCGGTCATACGCGCCCATGTAACAGGACCGCCAGCCTTCCGCGCTGCGTGAGACCAGCGCTTCGACGAGCCGGTCCTTCGTCGGGAAGTGATGCAGCAGGCCGCCCTTGCTCTTGCGCGCCTCGGCGGCGACGGCATCGAGCGTCAGGTTTGCGATGCCCTGACGAACGACCACGGCTTCAGCGGCATCGAGCAGCGTGTCTCGCAGTTCGAGATTGACCTGTTTCATAGGGCACACCATACCGTCCGGACGGTTGGTAGTCAACCGCCCGACCCCAGAACCTCCCGCATAACGGTCGCCAAGTCACGCAGTGCCTGTTCACCATCACCGATGAAGGATGAGCCGTGCATGAGCGCCAATTGTTTTGGCTGCAGGGCGGCCAAGTCGCGTAGGATCCGGTCGGTCATCGGCGTGTAGGGGTAGGGGTTGGCGAAGGGCCCCTTCTGCCCTTCGACCAACGAGCGTTTGGCGCGCTCGACCACATTCGATTCGGTGACAGCCTCGACATCCCCCTCATGGGTGAACAGGTCCGAACAGAGCAAGGTGCGCGTGGCTTCCTCGAACAGCAGACCGGCTTCCCAGTTGTGCGGCACATGCGGCGTGGGTCGGAACCGGAAACGGTACCGGCCGGTCTTCAACAGATCATCCTGCGCGAGGATGCGGGCCGGGCGAATCGCGAAATCGTTGACGCTGACCAGCGCGCCGACCAAGCCGCAGGCCGGTTGCGCCTGCGGCGCCATGGCCAGCCACTCATTAAGCGCGCCGCATTCGTCGGCTTCGAAATGGCTGAACGAGATCCATCGAATGGTAGCGGGATCGAGAATGCGTGCGACCGCATCCCGCACCAGAGGGAACATCTGCTTCATACCCGTATGAAAGAGCAGTGGTTCCTCGTCCTTGATCAAGAAGTGGTTGAACCGGAGATTGAAGTCCGGCACGTAGATCGAAATCACAAAATGGTCCGGAGCGATCTCCGTCACCCTGGCTCTGTCCGTCATGGCTCCTCCCGTTCGTTGCACGATCGCCCGAAAAAAGACTCCCCATGCCTATTACGTTTTCACCGTCGCCCGCCTCCGCGGTCTGCCGAGCCGAAACGAGTGGGCAACGGCCTAGATCCCGCCCTGTTGTTTCATGAAGGCCTCGGCGCGTTTTGCCAGTTCGTCGGGAGGCACGTCCTCCACATGTGTCGCGAAGTGCCATTGATGTCCGAAGGGATCTTCGAGGCTTCCAGCGCGATCGCCGTAGAACTTATTTTCAACCGGCCTAAGCACCTTCGCGCCGGCAGAGACGGCTTGTTTGACGAACCGGTCCACGTCCTGGACGTACACCATGATGCTCACGGGTGTCCCGCCGAACGACTGAGGGCTCTTGCAATTCATGTCGGGGAATTCGTCGGCCAGCATGATGATCGCGGTCCCGATCTTGATTTCCGCGTGCCCCACCTTTCCTTCCGGCGCCGGGATACGCATGATCTCCGTCGCCCCGAAGGCCTTCTGATAAAACTCAAGCGCGCGAGCGGCACCCTTGATGATGAGATAGGGCGTCGCGCCTTTATAGCCTTCCGGAATCGCGTTCACCTTGCCAGCCATGGACGGCCTCCTTCGTGAAAGGGCTCAGCGGTGCTCGTTGTGACAAAACAGCTGCAGCGCCTTACCGGGAGTCATTGGTTGTGCGGCACAGGGGCCAGCAGATTGGCATCACGTACCAGCAGCCATTTTCCACCTTGCTTCCTAAGAATGGACAGTGTATGCCCCGCACGCGTCATGGATTGAGCGCCGCCGGCCGAAGTTACGACGACGGTGAGCTTCGTCCACATAAAGGCCCAGTCTCCGAACACCTTGATCTCTTGAATCTCGCTTGTACCGTCAAATTGGGGAGAGTCAGGGCCAACTTGAACCAGTGCTGCAGCAGCGAAGTCGACCTTCCGCATGGGCGGCCGGCCCGGCGTGAGAAAGACCACATCATCAGCCATTAACGACAAGACCGTCTCGACATCGCCCGCCTTGCCTGCAGCCATCCAGGTGGACACCAGCTGCCGGATTTCCTGTTCATCACTCCGCATAGCGACTCCACCTCATCATTTCGTAATTTTGAAGCTGGCTGTGAAATACTCATAGTTCTTAGGTCCAGCTATCGCTGGTGTCGCGGGCCGTAGCCCATCGGTGACATGTAGGACAGCCTGGTCCCTGACCGCTCACCCGGCTTTCCGCTGATGAATCACAGAATTCCCATCGGGATCGGAGACGACCATCATGTGACAGACCGGTGTCTCCAACGGTTCGCGACGAGTGGAATCCCCTCTGAGTGCAGGTGGCCCAGCAGACGATGACTCCTTGCCGTTCACAGACTCGCCTCGCGGCGCGTCACCTTCATGTGCTTTCTCCTTTGTTCGAAGCTTCCTCAATTTGTCACGTGATCGATAGCGCGACTGCTGCTGCCTCATCGTGCCATCCGACCGTTCATGCGACCTTGGTTTGACTCTTGGCCTCGTTCCGATCATGGCAATCCCAGGATGATCGGCCAGGGCCAACTGGGGCCACACCTTGCTGAATCGTTTGAGGAGGAGCTTCCAATTCGAGCTCCTCGAAACGGTTGCCCTTCGATTCAGTAGAGGACAATCGGTTCATGGCCACCCGGCTCGCCCGAACACGTCGCCACGCGACCAACCAACGTATTGCGAGAACCAGGAAGCCGGCCACGCCCAGGACATAGCTCCAGAAACCCAGATAGAGCGCCCAGAGCAAAGTGGCCACATCGGTCTGCCCAAACACCTGATGCGCCAGCAGCTCAAATCCGAGGCTGAGGAGGAGGAGCCCGCCGACGATGCCGACAAGCCACCCGTCACCTTGTATCGTGCTGTTCCCTTGAGTCCTAGTATGCATACGATCACCATGGCAGGAGCTTGGGCAGCGCTCATGTCCCTCCAGTTTGAATAGCACCGGCTCGTTAACGGATACGGAGCCGGTTATATCGGGCAAAACCATCACCTGCTTTTACGTGATCACAAGGCAGCGAGTTTCAGCATCCTGGGATGTCAATCATGTTGTGACGAAGCTGCATAGCCCGTTCCAGGCCACGCAGCAGAGTCTATAGAACTCCACAATAAGATTTCTTCGACTTGCACTGTTGCAATTACCTAAAAGGCTCGGGATGCTCAACTTGCTACAGAGGCCGATCTTATACTCTGCCCCCAACGTAAACGTGCCGAGGAGCCAGCGAGAATCATAAACGTCATGTAATGCGTCACCAACAGGGCGGGCACCCAAAATGCGGGGATCCAGTACGCCGGTCCCATGAACGCCGATGCTTTGTACAGCGTGGCAAGCGTGATCGCGGCAATGAGATCCAGCGATCCTTCGATATTAAAGACCCACACGAGAATCCAGGCCCACTCTCGGCCCCTCGCCACAGCGAAAAGCGCAGCGAGAGCGAGCACAGCGGCAAGCAAATCTCCGATCGCTGCGGGATAGGCGAATTGTGGAGGAATTCCGGCATACGTGGCGCCCGGCTCCAGAAACATGAGTCCCAGGTGTCGAAACGAGTGCAAGAGAAGAATGGGCAGCAGTATGGTTTGCGGTCTTGCTTCTGAAAGCTTGGGCAGCACGTACATCCTCGCGGCTACCCAGAACACGAGGGTGCTGAGCAAAAGATTGACAGGGAGAATATTCATGTTATGCCGAGTCCCAGCCGCCTAACAGAAAAGCTCACCTGGGCGCCACAAACGAAGTTACCCCACCGTCAGCAGTTCCAGGATATGGCCGTTCGGGTCGCAGAAGTACACACCGCGTCCGCCGCCGCGATGGTTGATCTTCATATCGTCTCGTGAGTGAGGCTCGCTCCCGTATGGAACGCCTTCGGCCTGAATGCGCCCGAAGATTGCGTCGAACTCCTCTTCGCTGACCTTGAACGCATAGTGATGGACGTCGAACCGGTCGACATCGTCGTCGAAGTCCAGCGTGAGAGCGTCATTGACGCGTACCGGCGCGAAATAACCCACTTGGTTTTCCTCGAACGGCAATCCGAAGATCCTGGCGAAAAACTTAGCGGACGCAACCTTGTCGCGTGCCGGCACGACGGTATGGTTGAGTTCAATCGCCATCGATTCTTCCTTTTCGACCTCCCCAAACGAGCCGGGAGCGGCGCTCAGACAAAGTGATTGTCGTGGCGGAGACAGATCGCTTTCCATTCCTCATCGCTGAATCGGCGTCCCGCAGCTTTTTCGGCGAGGGCTTCGAAGTAGCCTTCCCGCGGCGCGCCTGGCGCGAAGAGAATCAGCATCGATGCCGGCTCGTCGGACTCATTGCGAAAACCATGCAGCCCGCCCTCCGGGACGTAGAGAAAATCCCCCGCCCTTGCATCGATCCAGCGGGCTCCATCGAACAGCCGCACCGTCCCGGACAGGATGAAGAACGATTCCGACATGGTTCTGTGGAAATGGGCGCTCGGCCCAGGGGCGTGCGGTTGCGCGTCCCAGCGGTATAGACCGAATTGTCCTTCTGTGGAGGCTCCGGTGGCCAGGTAGCGCACCTCCGTGCCAGCCCCGATCGTCAACTCGGGCTTTTGATCGACCGGACGGAACGTTGCGCTGACTTCCCCTTTGTCACCTCGATAGCGGGCTTCCGGATATGACATCGGTGATTCCCTCTCAATCTGACAAAACCTTGCTGGTCAATGGGCCTCGTCATTCCATCTCAACGCCCTTCATTCAAGTTTCATTCTCCATCCTGAACTCTGGAAGCGAAAAACCGAGTCTCTACGGCGGCCCTGTCAGTCACATCACCACGCCGCCGCTGGCATGGATATTTTGGCCCGTGAGCCAGCGCGCCTGGTCGCTCACCACAAAGGCCACCACGTCGGCGATGTCCTCCGGGGTTCCCAATCGTTTCAACGGCGACATTTGCGCGCCCTCCTCGCGAAAGGCATCGGGCAACATGGCCGTTTCCGTGAATCCCGGCGACACGGTGTTGACGGTGACTCCCTTGGATGCCAATTCATGGGCCAGCCCTTTCGTGATCTGCTCAAGCGCACCCTTGCTCGCCAAGTAGGCCGTGACGCCTGGGAAGCCCATATGAGTCCCGTCCGTGGAGATGTTCACGATGCGACCGCCCTTTTCAATCACCCCGGCCGCTTCCTGCATGGCGAAGTACGGCCCCTTGGTGTTCAAGGCAAGCACGCGATCAAATTCCTGTTCCGTGGTTTCATCCAACGGCTTGAACAGTGCCATGCCGGCGTTGTTCACCAAAATATCGAGCCGGCCGAACCGCTTGATCGTGTCCTTAACCAGCCGGCGTGCGTCGGCAGCCTTGCTCATATCGGCTTGAACCGCGACGGCCTTGCCGCCCTTGGCCTCGATACCGGCCACCACTTGCTCGGCCTTCTCGGCACTCTTGCCGTAATTCACCACCACTGTCGCGCCATCCTGCGCCAGCCGTTCCGCGATGGCACGCCCGATGCCGTTCGATGCGCCTGTGACAATCGCGACCTTTTCTGCCATCGAACTCATGATTCGTTTCTCCTTTTTCCAGCGGCGACCCTTGGACAGATCCCGTCGCTCTCACCGTCTCCTGCCCGGCACACCTGCTTAGAACACCAACCCTATGTCTTTCCGGTCATGCCGTTCGTCACGTGCCTGGGGTCCTGTTTCTTCATTGGGGATCGACAGGCCGGCCGTCCCGTTCGGCCCAGCCCCCCGATTCAAGAACAGCGGATGCCGCCCCCCCTTCCCGACCTTGCTCAACACAAGCACTTTCAAGACCTTCGTCCTGCTGGTATTCCTCAGAATGTGAGGAGCCGTTATGCCGAGCGTCGCGACTGTCCCTCCGTTCAACTCAACAGTCGGCTTTCCGTCCGCCTCCAGCCGTCCGGTGCCTTCCAAGATGTAGATCACTTCACCCGACGGCTGGAACTGCCACGATTGAACCGCTCCCGGCCGCAATTCAACGGTGACGGCATTCCATTCCTTCCCCTCCACTCCTGCGACATCGGCCTTCACCAACCGGGCGGCGGGAAGCTCGCCCGTTTGTGCCCGCGACTCCTGGCCGAAGATGAACAGAAGCGCCGAGGCTCCGGCGAACGTCAAGAACAGCACTAGAATCAGAGATCTCATGATTTCCTCCTCCGAACGAAATTCAATTCATCCCGACCGACAGACCACGTCGACGGTTTTGTAGAATGACGGCATCGATGATCTCGCCGCACTGTACGCAACGGTGAGCCGGCTGGTCGATGAGCTGTTCGGTCACCATGAACCCTCCGCAGCGGCCACAATGTATCACCCTGTCGGAATTTCTCCATACAGAATGGACTTCTATCGATTCTTTCACCAGGTCTTGGATCGCCGTAGCCATTGAGGCCTCCTTTCCTTCCGCCGGTTCCTCTGCACCATTCACCGATGGCCGAAGAGTCGTCGGGAACCAGCGCGAGCACGGTGCCGGTGGATCCTGGCCGGACCGACCTGTGATTCCATCCCCTGCCGAACCCGATCCCACAACAGGAGAGCCGCCAAGACTACGATCGGTAAGGAATATGAGCTGAACACCATCATCCATGACATCGTTCCGCTCCTTTCTTGTCTCGTTCATCCTTTCAATGCTCCTGGGAGAAAGCATAGACCGTTCCAGCCGCCGAGCCGGAATTGGAATTCGCTGCAAGTGATGGACGGAAGAGGGCTTCTCGTTCGAGAGCGGGAGAAGGAACCGTGCGAAGACCGATCGTGACGAATGCTGCCGAGCCGAAGGAACGGCACGGTGCCGACGGATCGGCGCTACTGCAGGCGAGAGATATTGAGCTTGTGCATTTTCGACTGGAGGGTGGTGCGCTTCATGCCGAGCTTGGCGGCGGCACCCTTCGGCCCACCGATAATCCAATTGGTTGCCTGGAGCGCCCGTACGATATGGTCCCGCTCTGCGGCCTCCAGGGTGGTAATGGACTGTGTGTCACTGTCGGGGGGCGAGGTCGACTTCTCAAGGGACAGGTGCAACGCTCCTCCTGGCGAAAGAATGGTCGCACGTTCGATCAAATTTTCCAGTTCGCGGACATTGCCAGGCCAGTCGTACTGTGAGAGCCTCGCCAGGCCTTCGGTGGGAATCGAATCGATTTTCTTGTTCATGCGCCGGGCGAACTTCTGCGCAAAATATCGGACCAAGGATGGAATATCCTCCCGGCGGTCACGAAGGGCCGGCACCGTCAACGGAAACACATTGAGCCGGTAGAAGAGGTCGTTTCGAAACTCTTTGTTCGCCACCATCCTGGTGAGGTCGCGGTTCGTCGCCGCCACCAGACGCACATCGACCTTGATCGTCTTGGTGCTCCCCAATCGCTCGAATTCCTGTTCCTGCAGCACCCGCAACAATTTGGACTGCAATTCGAGCGGAATATCTCCCACTTCATCGAGAAACAGCGTTCCGCCGTCGGCGAGTTCGAAGCGGCCGGCCTTTTGCGCAATGGCTCCGGTGAACGCCCCTCGTTCATGGCCGAACAACTCACTTTCCAGCAGACCGGTCGGGATGGCCGCACAATTGATTTTGACGAACGTCCGTTCCCGCCGGCCGCTGCGGGCATGGATCGCGCGGGCGATCAGCTCTTTCCCGGTGCCGGTTTCGCCGAGAACCAGCACCGTGGAATCCGTCGGCGCGACGATTTCGACCTGATTGAGCACGCGCTTCAACGCCGCACTGTCGCCGATGATTTCCTCGAAGTTGTGCTCGGTCCTGATCTCGTCTTCGAGATAGAGCTTCTCTTTGGCGAGCCGATCCCTGAATCCTTGAACCTCTTTGTGGACCAACGCATTGTCGACGGCGATCGCAATTTGATGCGCCACCTGATTCAAGAGATCCACGTCCTCCTGTGTGAACAGGTCGTCGTTGCACCGACCCACGTTCAACGCTCCCAACGCGCGGTCGTAGGAGAGCAGCGGAACCGAGCAGAGCGCTTTCACCCCCTCGTCAAGCAGGTGTTGCGCGACCGGCGATTCCGAACAGAGGTGTTCCAGATCCTGCGCGCTCAATACCGCCGGTTTCCTGGTCGTAATCGCGATGCCGGCGGGCGTCGTACAGGCCGACTCGATGCGTCCCTCCTCGATGATGGATTCATTCTTCGCAAAATGCAGGACGTGGACCCGATACCGGCCGGTCTCCTGGTCACAGAGCACCAAACTTGAGCCGTCGTGCTGGATGACCTTGCGCAGGCAGTCGCTGACGGCGGTGAACAGTTCCTCCAATCCCAAATGAGAGACCACCGCGTTGTTCACTTCCAACAACAGGCGCTGGCGGTCGCGCTCGCACTCCAGTTGCCGTTGGGAGACGCGTGCAGCCGCGGCATTCAGCGCATTGTCCACCGCGACCGCCACCTGCTTGGCCACCTGCTGCATGAAGTCAATCTCTGATTCTAGATAGACTCTCCGTTGCAAGCTCCCAAATCCCATGGCGCCGAGACGGCGCTGCGCCGTCGTGAGGGGCACCACGCAGAAGGATTGAACGCTGTTCTCCCGCAACATCGACATCAATTTCGTGAAGCGGTGCTCCTGCATAACGTCGTTCACAATCAACGGCTGCTGGGTTTTCCACACCAATCCCCCGGGAGATTCGTCAACAGGTGTTTCGAGACCGGGGCTGATCGTGCTGGGTTGCGAGGTCACCAACAACCAGAGGCGCATCACATTCCGCCCGCTCTCGTGCAAGACCACATTGATGTAATCGAACGGAACGATACGAGGGAGGCGCCCGGCGAGGTCTCGAAACAGGTCTTGCAGATCACAGTGCGACGCGATGGATTCAGATACTTCGAGGAGAAGGCGCAGCCGATCCCGATCACGAGTCAGGTCCTGATGATGGAGGACATTGTCCACCGCAACGGCGACTTGTTTGCCGACCTGCCGGAGGAATTCCACGTCCGATCCGTCATGCGACCCCTTCCGCTGGCTCGCGAACCCCACCGCTCCGAGTCTTCGCAGCGCCGTGGTCAGGGGTACGACACAGAGCGACTGCACGCCGTCTTCCCGCATCCTCGCGGTGACGATCGGCCAGCGACGCTCCTCGGCCAGATCCGGCACGATGAGCGGCTGTTGCGTTTGCCAGACCCATCCGGCCGGAGTCTCTTCAATCGGTTCCTCATGGCCGCCCACGATGTCGGCAGGAACATTCGCCTGAAGCGTATGGAGCCTCATCACATGGCGATCGGGATCGTGTAAGGACAGGGCCACGAAATTCACATGGACGACATGAGGAAGGCGTTGGGCGAGGTCTCGAAACAGTTCGTGCAGGTCTCGGTGTCTGCTGATGGCTTCCGACACATCGAGCAAGGCGCGGTGCTGGGCGACTTCAGGCTCGGCAGTCTGAATGTCCAGATGGTCCCTCATGATGATTCCGTTTGAACGACGGCCCGCAGGAGGCCCACTCCATGCCGTCGCTCGGATCAGCATGCGGGAAGCGGTGAGGAAAAAGCAAGCCCGCCCTCCACAGGGCAGGCAGATGCGGCCCGACGCGCGACGGCCATGTGCTTACAAGATGCGCGGCGAAAGGAGCGCCTGTCGATCGACGGCCAGCAAATCGCCGATGCGCTCGATCGTGAGGTCCGCCGGGGGAAATGTGCGCAGCGCCTCGGCATCCCTGGCATAATGGCCCTGGCGCGGAAACACCGTCGTCACCCGGGCGCCCCAGTGCTTCTTCACCGCGGTGAGGATCCGCAACTTGTCATCGACAAGGACATAGTGGTCGGCGGGATACCGGCGCTCGACGTCGTCCAACTCCTGCTCTTTATGGATATAGATGAGGACCTGTTCCTCAACAGCGTCGAACAGACCGGACCGTTCGATCTTGCGCGGCTGAAACACCACGTCGCCGTCGGACAGGATCACGGGCTTGCCCCACCGGCCGACATGTTTCACGACCTCCAGGGCCTGCGGGAACAATCGCTCGACGAAGGGATAGTTGACCAGAAAACGCGACACCGTCAACAGGTGTGGATCGCGCGGATGCCGAACCCGATACCGTTGCAGCGCGCCGAGGTAGTCCGCATAGCCCAATTCACGGCGCAGCTCTTCGAAAATGGCCCAATATTGCTCCTCCCGCGCCGGACCGACCTCCCGCCGCAGATGCTGTTTGAGGTCGGCCGTGACGCGGTCGTTATCCAGCAAGGTATTGTCGACGTCGAAGAGCACCACCATCGCAGGAGCCGCCATGCCTTCCTCCGCTACCGCCTGCCGCTCCACTTCCAATTCCTGATCTCCGGCATGTCCGTCCCATACATCGCAATGTACTGTTTGTGCTGGATCCGTTTGTCGCGCATGTCCTGCTTGAGATAGGCGGCGCGGGCACCGAGATGCGGCACCCGGTCCACGACGTCGGCCACGAGGTGGAAGCGGTCCAGATCGTTCAACACGACCATGTCGAACGGCGTGGTCGTCGTGCCCTCTTCCTTGTAGCCGCGCACATGCAGATTGTGGTGGTTGGTCCGCCGATAGGTCAACCGATGGATCAGCCACGGGTATCCGTGGAAGGCGAAGATAATCGGTTTATCGGTGGTGAAGAGGGCATCGAATTCTTTGTCGGATAGACCGTGCGGATGTTCATTGGGCGGCTGGAGCTTCATGAGATCGACGATGTTGATGACACGCACTTTCAAATTGGGCAGGGCCACACGCAGCAACTCCACCGCCGCTAGGGTTTCCATCGTGGGCACATCGCCGCAACAGGCCATCACGACGTCCGGTTCGCTGCCGCGGTCGTTGCTCGCCCATTCCCAAATGCCGATCCCCGCCGTGCAATGCAGGATGGCGGCATCCATGTCGAGCCATTGCGGCGCCGGCTGCTTGCCCGCCACGACCACATTCACGTAATCGCGACTCCGCAGGCAATGGTCGGTCACGGACAGGAGCGTGTTCGCGTCCGGCGGCAGATAGACGCGGATGACCTCGGCCTTCTTATTGACCACATGGTCGATGAATCCCGGGTCTTGATGGCTGAATCCGTTGTGGTCCTGCCGCCACACATGCGAGGTCAGCAGATAATTGAGCGACGCGATGGGCCGCCGCCAGGGAATCTCGCGCGAGGTCTTGAGCCACTTCGCATGTTGGTTGAACATCGAGTCCACGATGTGGATGAACGCCTCGTAACAGTTCAAGAATCCATGTCGGCCGGTCAGGAGATACCCTTCGAGCCAACCCTGACAGAGGTGCTCGCTCAGCACTTCCATGACCCGCCCGTCATGCGCCACATGGTCGTCGGTGGGGAGAATCTCTTCCGTGGAGCAGCGATCGGCCACCTCGAACACAGCCGTCCAGCGGTTCGACGCCGTTTCATCCGGCCCGAAGAGCCGGAAGTTGGTCCGATTCATCTTCAGGACATCGCGCAGAAACAGCCCCTGCACCTTCGTCGCCTCGGCATCGTCGGCGCCCGGCTTCATGACCGGCACCGCGTACTGCCGAAAGTCCGGCATATGGAGATCGCGCAACAGGTTGCCGCCGTTCGCGCAGGGGATGGCGCCCATGCGCCGCTCGCCCGTCGGCGCCAGCGCGGCGAGTTCTGGCAACAGCCTCCCCCTGTCATCGAATAATTCCTCCGGTTGATAACTTTTCAGCCATTGCTCCAACAGCTGCACATGTTCCGGCCGATCCATGTCTCCCATCGGGACTTGATGGGAACGAAAACTCCCCTCCACCTGTTTCCCGTCCACTTCCTTCGGTCCGGTCCACCCCTTCGGTGTCCGGAGGACGAGCATGGGCCAGCGCGGCCGCCCGGTGAAGCCCTTCGTCCGGGCCTCCTGCTGAATGTGACGGATGGAAGCGACGATCTCATCCAGCGTGGAGGCCATCAGTTGATGCATCGTCGCGGGGTCGTCACCCTCGACGAAATAGGGTTGATGGCCGTACCCGATCAACAGGGATTCGAGTTCGTCCGGCGGCATGCGGGCCAGCACGGTCGGACCGGCGATTTTGTATCCGTTCAGATGCAGGATCGGCAATACGGCGCCGTCGCGCACCGGATTCAAAAACTTGTTCCCATGCCAGCTTCCGGCGAGCGGTCCGGTTTCCGCTTCACCGTCTCCGATCACACAGGCCGCCAGCAGGTCCGGATGGTCGAACACCGCTCCGTACGCATGGGCCAGGGAGTAGCCCAGCTCGCCGCCCTCATGGATGGACCCGGGCGTTTCCGGCGCGACGTGGCTCGGAATGCCGCCGGGGAATGAAAACTGCTTGAAGAGCCGCTGCAGACCGGCCTCATCCTGCGAAATATTGGGATAAACTTCGCTGTAGGTGCCCTCGAGATAGACGTTCGCGACGATGCCTGGCCCGCCATGGCCGGGGCCCGTGATATAGAGCACCGGAATGTCCTGTTCCTTGATGATGCGATTGAGATGGACGTAGATGAAATTCAGCCCCGGCGTCGTCCCCCAATGGCCGAGCAGGCGCGGCTTGATATGTTCCCGTTTCAACGGCTGCTTCAGCAGGGGGTTGTCGAGCAGATAGATCTGCCCGACGGAGAGATAGTTCGCCGCCCGCCAATAGGCATGCATACGCCGCGCTATGTCGGGGTTCAGCGGCTGATTCACCTGGGTCGTCTGGGTCATGGTGTCCCTCTTTCAAGTTCGAATGGTCCTGAACCCACCGTCCGTCACCGTTATGGGTGACCGGCGGTGGCGGTCAACGGCCCGCGTCCAGCTCCAGCAGGCTGCAGACCGATCGCGCGATCTGACTCTCTTCATCCGTGCGGATGACGCGAACCGTCACTCTGCTCTCGGGACCGGAAATGACCTGGTCGCCTGCCTCGTTGCGAGCCTGATCCAACCGGATGCCGAGAAACTCCAAGCCCTCGCACATACGGGCTCGAACCGCGGCAGCCTGTTCGCCGATGCCGCCGCTGAACACGAGCTGATTCAATCCACCCAGGGCTGCCGCATAGGCGCCGATCCATTTTTTTCCCTGATAACAGAACAGAGCCACCGCCTCAGCCGCCCTCACATCGCGCCGTTCCTGTTCCAGCAAATCCTTCATATCCGAGCTGATCTCCGACAGCCCCAACAGGCCGGAGCGGGCATTCACCATGTCGTGCCACTGTTCCACCGTCATGCCTTCGGTTTTGGACAGATACGACAGGAGACCGGGGTCCAGGTCGCCGGACCTGGTGCTCATCGGCAGTCCCGAAGCGGGGGTAAATCCCATCGTCGTATCGATGCTCACGCCGGCCCGCACGGCGGCCAGGCTCGCCCCGTTTCCAAGGTGGGCAAGAATCACCTTCCCCCGCGCAGCCTCACGGCCGGCCACTCGTTCCAACTCCTCCATCAGGTAGGCATAGGACAGCCCGTGAAACCCATAGCGCCTGACGCCCAGTCCTTCGTAGCGACGTGGGATGGCCAACAGGTGAGCGACGCGCGGCAGATGGCGGTGGAACCCCGTATCGAAACAGGCCACGTGGGGCACGTTCGGATATTCTTTGCCGAAGGCTTCGATCAAGGTGATTTCCGCCGGCAGATGTTCCGGGTCGTAGGGGCTGAGCCGATGCAACTCCTCCATCACCTCCGACGTGACCACTTGCGAATCCACATACAGGTTTCCTCCATGCACGACCCGATGCCCGATCGCCTGAACGGACAACCCCCTGCCGCTTTGCGCAAGTTGTTCGATCAGCACCCGCACAGAAGCCGCGTGGTCCGCCACATGAGCGGTCCGTCGCAAGCTCTGTCCCGTCGCAGGATCGACGGAGGTGATCAGCCCGTCCGCGAGGCCGATCCGTTCGATCTTCCCCGCCGCCGCCCGCACCGGAGGAGATCCCAGGCGAAACAGCGCCCACTTCACACTGGACGATCCGGCGTTGAGGATGAGAACCGCGGGAACTCCGTTGCTGACACCGACCATGCTTGCCTGCCTCTCCTTCAACATAGAACGGTCGTCCGGACAGAGCAACCGGAAAATCCAAGACCTCTCCGTTCTCCTGCCGACCTCCTTTTTCACGGTTCTCTCCATCTGTATAATAGAGGTATGTTCCGCCGGATCCTGCTCTCTGTCGCTCTGGTTGCCTCGCTGTGCTGCACCGCGGGAATCGCTTTCGTGGAGGCATCGCCCGGCACGGCACTGCTGGGCGGCACCGTGCTCTCCATCAATCAGGAGACCCTGTCGGTGACCATGCTGATGCCCACCGGTGAATCGCGGGTCCTGGTGGCCGTCGATCGACGGCTGCTTCAGGGCATCAGCGTCGGCGACCACGTGAGTTTCGAGCTGAATAAAGAAGACAAGCTGATCAAACTCATCAAACTGCCGACCGACCCCGCTAACTGACGATGGTTCTCGTCTTCGACGGGCTTCTGCGAACGGACTCAACGGACTCATTTGTGGGAGACCGAAGGGCCCATGCAAGCGCAGGCGGGGCAAGGTTGGGAGCCGATGGAGGAGGCGAGGCGGGAATCATTGCGCATCCGATTCGACAGGGTATCCGGCCACGCCGCTGCATGGCGCCGGCTCCTGACCACTCGTAATTTCGGCTGGTTGTGGTCGGGGCAGGTGATCTCCCAAATCGGTGACGGCCTGACCAAAGTGGCGCTCCTGTTTTTTGTGTATGATCTTACCGGTTCGGCGCTCAAGATGACCGTCATCGGAGTGCTGCAGACTATTCCGCCCTTGCTGTTCGGACCCTTCGCGGGTGTCTATCTCGATCGTCTACCGAAGCGGGCAACCCTGATCGTCGTCGACCTCGTTCGTGTCGAACTTCTTATTCTCATCCCGACGCTGTATGGAATGAACTCACTGTCCCTTGTGTCCCTCTATGCCATTGTCTTCGCCATCTCCTGCTTTTCGATGGCGTATGGGCCGATGTTGAGCGCCATCGTCCCCCTCATTGCGGAGAAGGATGAGCTCACTCCCGCCAATGCCCTCATTCAAGGCAGTGTGACGATCGGCCAACTGTTGGGTCCGGCCATCAGCGGCCTGTTGATTGCACTTATCGGAGCCCAGAACGTCCTCTATGCCAATGCCGGGACGTTCTTCCTCTCGGCCCTGTGCAAAATTCCCCTCGCATTGCCCCAACAGGCTGAGAAGGCCCGCACCTCGACTCACACGGCCTTGGAAGACCTGCGAGCCGGTTTCAAGTTCGTCTTCCAGGATCACCCAATCCTATTGCTGCTGGTGATTATCGCCTCCGTCTTCATGTTCAGCTCGACCGGCTTCGTGTTCATGTTGCCGGTCATTGGAGAGCAGATCCTGCGAGTCGACTCGGTCGGTTTAGGATGGCTTTGGTCCTCGCTGGGCATCGGCCTGCTCCTTTCCACACTCTGGCTCGTCTTGTCCGAACAGAGACGTCTCTGTCGACGTCTCTGGATCATGGCCGGCGCCGCGCTCATCGGCGGTCTGGCCGTCCTCGCCTTGACCTGGACCAGCTCGTTCATTGGGGCCGCGTTGTTGATTGCAGCCATCGGCGGCAGTTCGGGGCTGATCACACCGATCGTCGCCAGTTCGCTGCAGGAGAACACGCCCAAAGATCTGCTGGCCAGGATTTTCAGCGTATTCAATACGGGCACCATGGGCATGGCCATTCTCGGCATGACAATGTTCGGTTGGACTGCCGACCGGTATGGCCCCTCCCTCGCACTATCGGCCATGGCTGCGGTGGGGATCGCAACGGCCGTTCTGACCGCCTCGACGATCCCATGGTGTAAACGGCTCGATCCTCAAGGCAGCACGGCTGGAAGCCACGCCTGACCGCCAGCAACACTCCTTCGAACCACCCATCACTCAATCGGTCTCATCAGGGGAGCAACCTGTGTTCCCCCTTGTGCAGTTTCTCGCATTGCATCAAGGCTCGCCGATACATCGGCAGAAATCCTGTCGGCCATCCCGCAACCTGCCGGTTCTTGTATAATGCGACGCTTACAGGCCCAAGCTGGTTCCATCCCAAGATGAAACGGAGGTCGAATGACATGCCGTAGATACCGTTCTTCTATTCCTTCAATGTTGTCACTGGCGGCATTACTCATGTGCAACCAGCTCGACAGCCAGGCCGGAGAGGCGACCATCGATCCCGCCGTGAAACGATCGTTGGAACAGGTGATCGAAGAGTACATCCGGATGCATCCGGAGGTGATCGAGCAATCATTGCAGGCGTTGGAAAACAAGCGTGCGGCGGAAGAGCAACAGCGACAACAGGCCGCCATCGTCGCCCATCAACAGGACCTGCTCCATGATCCGGCTTCCCCCGTGAGCGGAAATCCGACCGGGGATGTGACCGTCGTGGAGTTCTTCGACTATCGCTGCGGGTTCTGCAAGAAGGCGGCATCGGCCGTGACCCAACTGCAACAGGGTGATGCCGGCGTGCGCATCGTCTACAAAGACTTCCCGATTCTCGGCGAGGCTTCCGAGTTGGCCGCCAAGGCAGCCCTCGCCTCGAACCTTCAGGGCAAACACCGCACCTTTCATGAAGCCCTACTGGCTGCGAAAGGCGACCTCACCAAAGAACAGATCTTCCATATCGCACAAGAGGCGGGCCTGGATGTGACGACGCTCGAACAGGACATGGTGAACCCGGAATGGCAGGCCGTCATCGACCGCAACCGCCTGCTCGCCAAAGACTTGGGCATCAGCGGCACACCGGCCTTCATCGTCGGTCACGATCTCGTACCGGGAACCCTGGACATCAAGATGCTGCAGGACTTGGTGGCTCGCAGGCGGGCGCCCTAACGTCTCGGCTGTTTCTTAAGGAGGAAGGAAGTAGGGACAACCGAACGGCGACAGAGGAGAAATCTCTCGTCCTCAAACAAAGACGTGGGGGAGTCGATCGACTCCCCCACGTGGTGATTGGGACCGGCACTGCATCGAGAGGGCGGCGCCTTCTTCAGTGAGGCGCCGCCCGAATCACTAACGGACGTTGGTCGCGGTACGGGAGACCTTGGCATCACCCGACTCGGACCCAGCCCTCTTGATCGAAGGTGCCTGCTGGTTCAACGGGAGGATCCGTTGATCGTCCACCGGAAGCACCTTCAACAGTCCCCACTGCCCAGACTGGGCATAGGGCAGACGCTGGTTGCTCCAGACATAGTCGCCCGGCAAGCGGAAGCTGCCGCCGGCGGCAGGGATGAAGGCATCCAACGCTTCAGAGGCTGAAAACTCGACGACGCTGATCTGGTCGGCCCCGCGCATGAACGGCTCGATCGGCCATTCGTGCTTCTCGACGCTGAACATCCCGTTCTGCTCGTTGCTCGCGCCGAACACATGGATACGCACGGGATCTCCCGCATGCGCCTCGATGAGCGGCGTGGCGATGCTCTCCGGTTTATCGACGGAACAGGGTTGGAAGACCCTGCCCAACGTGCAGCCGGACGCTTCACGGAACTTATAGGGTTCCGAGCGATAGTTGACGGCCGTCAGCCCGGCGGTGTTCTGCACGTAGGGCATGAAGCTCGTCCCGATGATGTTGTCCTCGTCCTGGAAGAAGAGGGCCACATCGCGGTAGTTCGAACGGTTCTCGTAGCCTTGAATGGTCCGGTCTACGATCACGTCGGCGATCCAGCTGTTTTTCGTCGAAATGTCCGCGCCGGTCTTCGGATCGCGATAGGTGGCACCCTTCGGGCCGATCACGATGCCGCCGAACAGGCCGTTGCGAGGGTTCGTCATCACGTTCCCCCAATCCCACACCAGGGACGCAGTTTCCCCGATGAACGGATCGGCGTAATAGGTGTAGACGCGGCTCTCACCGGGCGCAACCGTTTGCTCACCGGGGTTGTTGCCGACGTTTGCACCCAGGGAATCCTTCGGATCGAAGGCCAAGCCGATCGCCGAGAACGACGCGCGGCTCTGCTTCATCTTGTTGGTCAACTTGACCTTGAGGCAGTCCCCGACATTCGCCCGCAACGTCAGCGGCATCGGCTGCACGCCGGACGCCACGGTCGCCGCGTCCTCATCCAAGACGTAAATCTTGGCATCGGGGTTGACCATCTGAATGGTCCGCTCGAAGTCCACCTCGATGGCATCCGGTGCCTTCGGGTTCAACTTCATCGACGGGAAATCGATCGCCGAGACGTTGAAGTTCTTCACCGGCGCATCGGATGGGCACACCGGCGGCGCTGCCGGAATCACATTGCGTCCGCTATACCCGGCAGGCAACTTCTGCAGGTCCGGCACATCCTTGTCCAGCACCCGCAGGATACCCCACGCGCCTTCGGAGAACTTGGACGAGCGACCGTTGAAATGGATATAGTCGCCTGCCTGCAGTCTCGGCCCGCCTGCTTGCGGCACCACCAGATCGTACCGCTCGGCGATGCCGACATGGATGGAGTTCTTCCTGTTCGCGTCGCCGGCATACCGTTCGGTCAAGTAGGTATGACCGGACAACGTCCAGACCATGCTCTCGTTGGTCATGGTCTGCAGCAATCGGAACACAACCGTATCCCCCAGGTAGGCCCGCACCATCGGCGTATAGGGATCGCCGTGCACGGCGCTGCTGAAGAGCTTCGACGGATCCGGATTGGCTTTCAGGCGACCGGTGATCGGCTCCGCCCTGAAGTTGAGGCTGCCGCCGGTCGTATGGGTGCCGCCGTTCAGGAACGGCATCGGCGTCATCTTGATATGGTCCGGAATCGGGAACGACACGGTCTTCCCCGCTTCCAAGGCCACCTCGATCGGCTGACCGGGCGGATTGCCCGCCGTTACGATGTTGATCGTGTGCGGCACACTGTCGTTCAACTGGACCAAGAGTTCACGGAAGCTGCCGTTCACCCCGTAGCCCACCGGCTCCGCGGTCCGGATGTCCGCCAACGGACCGCTCCGGATCGGCGCACCGGTCTTCGGATTGTGATAGGTCGAACCGACCGGCTCGACGATCATCGTGCCGAACCCGCCGTGGCCCCAGGTGATCCGGCCCAACGCATGGTCGTGCCAGAACACGGTGCCGACATCGGAATCGACCCAGAACCGCTGTCTGACGAATTCCACCGTCACGATATCCTTGACCGGATGGTCGTGTTTCAATGGTCGAACCAGGGTGATCTCGTTACCCTTGATCGACTTGATTCGTCCGACTTCATTCCCGCCGACATTGTCCGCCCCGATCAGAATCTCAATTTCAGGATGATACTGGGCGGCGTTCTTGACGGTGATGACCCGGTCGCCCTTCTTCGCCGCCTTTGTGAACACGGTGTTCAAGGGCATCGGCAAGCCCTTGTCCGTTTTCTTCTCCAGCATCGTGAACGGGCGCACCGACTGTTCGTTCGAGAACCCGGTGATCACGCCGTCCGACGACTGGTTGTCGAACTGCAGGAAGTGCCAATGGGTATTGACTTTCGACGCATGGAAATTCGAGTAGTCGTCGTCTTCCCATTCGCTGGTCAACATCCAATCGACGCAATCGTAGATGTTCGACCGCACGACCAACGGGAACTTGAGGTCGTTGTTTTTCCGGATGGCGGCTTCTTCTTCGTGCAAGACGTAGATCAAGCCGCCCTCATCCATGATCGCCGGCGTGTCGCCCTGCTTGTCGGCCAACATCATCGGCGTGTGGATGAAATGCACGTTGTATTTCTTCGAACCGGCATTTTCCGGACAGAGGCTCCACCGCCCATTTTCCCCCGGCTTGGCCGGGTAGGAACTCGGCAGCCCGTCTTCCTCCAGGCGGATCATCTCCAACCACGGGGAAGGATTGTGGCCTTTCGAGAACGGCACGCGTCGTCCGAAATGCGGTTTCAAGTGGGGCCATGAAACCTTGCCGGTCAACGGTTCGAACACGATCGGCAGACGTTCGCCAGGATGGGCCGATTGATAGCGCGGATTCGGCACCGTGTTCTCCGGCTCGGTCATGGCGCGGTTGCCCTGCCAGCTCCAATTCAACACGCTCGCATCGTAGGACTTGGTCTGCTCGCGCTCATCCTTTTTATGTCCCGGCAGGCCCTGCGGCGGGAATTGCATATCGACCCAATCCTTGATGGTCACGACGGCCGGATCCGCCTTCCAATCGGTCTTGCCCTTCTCGACGATCTTGAATTGCTTGCCGAACCAATCGACCGTCTTGCCGATCAACTCGTCGGAGGTCACACCCACCTTGATGCGGCCCTTGCGGTCCGGCAACTCCAACAGGTCCGGCATCACGTCGTTGTGGTGTTTGCCCTGCTGCAAAGTGTTGTAGACGCGCCAATAGCCCCACATCCCGGCGATGTAGTGATGGGCCACGTGGCAATGGAAGAGGAAGTCTCCCGCCAACTGCTGGCAGAGGCCGGAGCCGCACTCGGTCTCCAGATCCATGGTTTCGGACGGACCGATGACTTCCACGTCGACACGGTCGGACTTGGTCCGGATCACCGGATACTTCACCGGGCCGTTCTTCGCCGCATGCCAGAGGGGCATTTCGTCGATCGCCCGCGGGCTGCGCGGCCAACGGATGGACCCACCGTGCGGATGGTGGGAGTGGAACACTTCCGAGCCTCCGTGCACCAGCCGGAACTTGGCCGGGTCGCCCAGATAGCTGCGGGGAATCGTCGTGGCCGGATCGCCGAACGTGTAGGCACTGTAGGCCATCGATTCATCTTCGAACCCAAAGTATTCGTGCTGCGTCTGCATGTTGTCGACGCCGAACGGTTCGCTGCGATAATTCAACGCACGGGCCACCGGACGGTAGACGTCGGTCAGGGGATCGCGCTGCGGGATGAAGTCGCCCTTCTTGTTCAACGGGCGGAAGGCTTCGTCGCCGACTTCATGATAAAAGAGCACGAATTCCCGAAAGTCCGGACCTGCCCCGTTCTTGATGATCGCCTGCCATCCGCTCTTGGCCGGTTGAGGATCGCCTGTGCCTAGCGGTTCGAGATATTCAGATCCCTTCGGCTCGATCACGAAGGATCCGAAGAGACCCATCACGGTCAGCTCGCGGTCGTTGCTGTAGGAATGGAATTGCCGGCTGCCCTCCTGCTGCGTGGGCGGGATATACCATTCCATTTCCACGACCTTGCCCTTAGCGGCGATACTGTCCGGATTGGTGGTCGTCGCAGGCTGGCCCGTGGCCGACATGACCATGCTGGAGCCGTGGATGTTGAGGCTGACTTCTTCATCACCCTCCAATTGATTCCGAAGGGTCAACTTCACGCAATCGCCTTGATTGCCGCGAAGGACCAGGGGCTGGATGAACTGATTCTGCAATCCGTTCATCACCCCGCCCGGATCGTAGCCCTCTTTCTCGCGAGCTTCTTTATTCTTGGTCTCTTCCGCGCGGACCTTGTCGATGTTTTCCGTCAACGTGTACATGTAGCCCGGATAATAATCGAGCCACATGTTCAGGGTGATTTCGACATTGATCGCCGAGACGTCGTAGGTCCGGACCGGCGCGGTGGCAGGACAACGCCCGCCCAACGACGACACGGGTTCCGTGCCGCTGTTGGACATCAACAAGAGATCCTGGTTGCCCGCGCCGTACTGGTGCAGCATGTTGACGTTGTTGTACTGGCCGCCGGTCCTCTGGACCTCTGCGTCGTGCACCAGTTGTTCGTTGATCTTTTCCATGATGCGCTGATGCTGGCGCTCCATCATGGCCGTCCGCTCCACATGCCCTTCCTGCGCATCCTCGACGATGGTTTGCCCCTTGAGCCGTTCCGCCCAAGCAGGCTGGCTGTGCGCAGTCGCATGCAGGTCGGTCGGCGCCGCCGATGCAACATGGAACGCCCCGACGCAGACCGAGGGAAGCATCACACCCAATAGATACTTCCAGGCCGCTCGAGACCTCCGTTGACTGTTCTTCTTAGGCCCGCTTCGTACCGATCTCATTGACCTACCTCCTCTTGAAACCGTCATCGTCCCTACCGCTACGCCGCTGTGCATGGTGCAGGTTCACGAGGAACCTGCACCATCGTGGAGTGGAAAACTCAGGAGGCCGGTCCTTCCTTCTCCACATCCTTTTCTTGCGACAGCCGCACTGTTTATGACGGCGCGGGTCCGCGAGGGACCCGCGCCGTACAACGTGAAAAAGTCAGGAGGCCGGTCCTTCCTTCTTCACAGTCTGGAAAGGCAAGCGATAAGATTGCGTATCGACCGCTGCACGTATAAAGACGGGTGTAGTGAGAGCAAATCCTGTTCCTGCGCTCTCCACGTCAAAAACTGAAACAATGCTCGGTTTTTTAACACCTGATCGCAGGTACAGGCATGGCGATGGGACTTCGACGCCCCATCGCGACAAGTCGATCACGCGAAAGACATTGATGGTGCTGATGATTGTGAGATGTCCGTAAAATTTGCCAAATGGGACATCGATGTCCCATTGATCAGGAGGAGGGGAGAGTCATAAACGGCACCGTGAACGGGAACGGTGGAGACGTGGTTAAAAACGGTGGGCGGCCCTGGTGCAGATCGCTCGCTAAAACAGCTCCCGCAAGCCATGCTTCTTGACCATCCGTTCGATCGTTTTCCGATCGACACCGGCCTCCCGCGCAGCTCGTCCCATATGGCCGTCGTGGCGCTTCAAGAGGTCGATCAAAAAACTCCGCTCAAACGTGGTGACCGCCGCCTGTTTCGCATGTTTGAACGATGCCGCTTCTGCGGAACCGGAACCTGAGTCGTCGGCCCCGCCCATCCGCAACCGTTCCGGCAGATGGGTGCTCGTAATGACGGGACCGTCGGCCAGAACCGCCGCCCGCTCGATGACATTCTGCAACTCGCGCACATTCCCGTGCCAGGGGTACCGGCAGAGCAGATCGGCCGCCGCCTGATCCAGGTCCGGCACGCAGGGCGCCCCGGGCCCCTGCTGTTTCATAAATCGCCGGAGAAACTCCCGTGTCAGGAGGAGAATGTCTCCCTCCCGACTCCTGAGGGGCGGCAGCGCGATGGGAATGACGTTCAACCGGTAATAGAGGTCCTCACGAAACTCTCCGCGACGACAGGCCGCTTCAAGATCCTGGTTGGAGGCTGCGATCACCCGCACATCCACATCCACAAACCGGATGCCGCCCACCCGCCTGACCTGCCGCTCCTGCAACACCCGCAACAGGCGAGATTGCAACGTGTGGCTCATCCCGCTGACTTCGTCGAGAAAGACCGTCCCGCCTGCCGCGATCTCGAACAGCCCGGGCTTGGATACATGGGCTCCGGTAAAGGCGCCCTTCTCATGGCCGAACAGTTCCGATTCGAGCAGGGTGTCCGGGAGGGAGACACAGTCCACCGGAATGAAGGGACGATCCGCCCGCAGGCTGGCGTCATGGATGGCATGCGCGATCAATTCCTTCCCCGTCCCGCTTTCTCCATAGACCAGCACGTTGGAATGGGTGGGGGCCACCTTTTCGATCAAATCGAAGACCGATCGCATGGCGGCACTCTCGCCGATGACCCGCGCCAGGCCGGCGCGTTTCTCCGGACGAGCCTGGTCGCGTCCACGCTCGCCGGCAATGCCGACATCCACCTTGAGCGCCGCACCATCTTCCCCGAACGCCCGGCGGGCGACCTGCACGAGGTCCGTGCCGGTGAAGGGCTTGGTAATATAGTCGAACGCGCCGTACCGCATCGATGTCACGGCCGTCTCCACGGTCGCATGGGCCGTCAGCAACACGACCTGCACGGAAGGATCGAACCGCTTGGCGGCGGTCAAGACCTCGATGCCGTCGAGATTCGGCATGCGCAGATCCGTGAGGATCAAACCGGGCCGCTCCCGCTGAATGACATCGAGGGCGCGGACGGGATCACACTCCGTGAGGCAATGATAGGGCACGCGGCTCAAGATGCGGCGGCAGTTTTCCAACGCATCCTGCTCGTCATCGACGATCAGGACTTTTCCTGCAATCCCCATGGTGCTCCTTCATGAACCGTGGTCCCGAGCCCCACCGTGGGCAAATAGACATCGAAGGTGGCGCCGACCTTGTCGTTTCGCACCTCGATGCGGCCGCGATGGTCCGAGACGATGCCGTAACTGAGAAACAGCCCAAGCCCGGTCCCCTGACCGGCCGGCTTGGTGGTAAAGAATGGATCGAAGACGCGATCGAGGATCGCGATCGGCACACCGGGACCGTTGTCCGACACGCTGATCCAGACCCACTCGTCCCCGTTGTTCTGTATGCGCGCCGTACGGACCGTAATCACCCCGTGGTCCGTGAACCCGGTCACTGCGTCGATAGCGTTGTTGATGAGGTTGAGCAGGACCGTTTCCAGACGATCGCGATCCCCCATCACCGGCGCCAGTTCCGGCGCCAATTGCGCATCGATCCGGACCGAGAGCGCCGCGATCCGTTCACCGGCCATGGCCACGCAGGTCCGCGCCACACAATTGAGATCGAGCGGTTTCAACGTCGAGACCGTGCCGCGGGAAAACGTGAGGATGCTGCGCGTGACCCGGGAGATCCGCTCCGCCTGCGTGCGGATCGCCACCAGGTCCCGGCCGACCTCGTCCGGCACGCAGGTCTGCGCCGCCTCTGCTTCCATGCACTCGATCCGGTTCAAGATGATGCCGAGCGGATTGTTGATCTCGTGGGCGATCCCGCTGGCGACCTTGCCGAGCGTCGCCAACCGTTCGGACAACTCCAGCTTTCGCATCTGCCTGGTGATCTCCGCCGTCTTCTCTTCCACCCGATGGGTAAGTTCCGCGTTCAGCGATTCCAACTCCGTCCGCGACGCGTGCAACTTGTCCGCCATGCGATGCACCGCCACAGCCAGATCTTCGAATTCATCGCCGGTTTTCACATCGAGCGGCCCGTCGTAGGTGCCCCGGCTGATCGCCTCCACACCCCTCTTCAAGACCTGGATCGGACGGGCGATCCTGGCCGCCACATATCGACCCATCGCCCACAACAGCCCCACCATGACCAGTCCGATCGCAGCCAGATTCCTGAGCTGGTCCCGGATCGGTGCGTAACTCTCCACCGGCTGCTGCCGCACGAAGATGTGCCACGTGTTGTCCGGCAACGTGAGCCCGGTGACCGGCGCATAACCCACCACCGTATCGGTCCCGCCATGGCCGTCGTCGTCCGCAATCCCCCAGCCGGGATCCGACGATACGATCATGGCCATCAGCTGGCTGGGGATGCGATGCGCCTGCCGGGGCAGGATCGGACAGACGAGCGGAGCTCCGGCGGCATCGAAGAGCATGGCGTGTCCGGTCTGCCCGATGCGAATCTGATTGATCATGCCGAAGAGGGTGTCGAACCGATAGGAGGCCTTGACCGCCCCGATGACGGTATGGTGACGGTCGTCAAGGATCGGCACGGCAATGTCGATGGTTTCCTCCGGAGTCCCGAACGAGCCTTCCTTGGCGGGAATCAACCCGCTGACGTACACATGGTCGCTGCCCCCCGCGCGGACCACGTTCCACCAGGACTCCTCGTTGAACGAATAGTGGTCCGGCTCCGAGCTGGCGGCGACCAACGATCCATGTTGATCAACGATCAGGAGGCCGACGACTTTGTCTCCGCTCCGGACCTTCGTGTCCAGCAGAAACCGCGAGAGGTCTCGGTCCAGCAGCCGCGCAGCCGCCTCCTTCCCCTTCTCCCAAACCTGCGTCCGTTCCCGGATGAGACGCTCGACCTGCGCGAGGTCCTGGGGATAGGAACTGTTCGCAGCCTCCACCGGTTGGCGGACCCGCAGGGGAGCCGAACCCAAGAGGCGGGCCGCTTGGATTTCGCTTTGCACCAACATCGTCACCCGGTCGGCAGCCTGCACCGCCACCGCCTGCAGGTTGCCGCCGATGAGGTCCCGCAGGGATTGCATGCCGGACATATAGGCGAGCACCAGTCCGATCAGCAGCGGGATACAACCCACCAGCACGATGGCCAGAACGATGCGGCCCTTGATCGTACGAATCGTCATGCGCGATACCACTCGGGCCATTCTAAACAACCGGCGAAAGAAAACGCCAGATCGCCACCCGGATCGGCTGTACGTGGCTGCGCACCGGACCGGTCTGCACTGTGGCAGCACGAGGTCACGAAGGTTACGCGGCAGGATGCAGGGAAGCCGTACGGGCTCGGAGCCACCGGAGTCTCAGGCGGTCGAGAAACAAATACACGACCGGTGTCGTATAGAGGGTCAGGACCTGGCTCACGAGCAACCCGCCCACGATGGCGAGGCCCAGTGGGCGCCGCAGTTCCGATCCCACTCCCGTGCCGACCGCCAGGGGAAGGGCGCCCAGCAACGCCGCCATGGTCGTCATCATGATCGGCCGAAACCGCAACAGGCAGGCCTCGTAGATGGCCTCCGCCGGGGTCTTGCCCTCCGCCGCCCGTTCGCTTTGCAGCGCGAAGTCGATCATCATGATGGCATTCTTTTTCACGATGCCGATCAGCAGCATGATGCCGATCAGCGCGATCATCGTCAGTTCCGCCTTGAAGAGCAGCAAGGCCAGCAGCGCGCCGACGCCGGCGGAGGGCAGGGTCGAAAGGATCGTGAGCGGATGGATGTAGCTCTCATACAGAATGCCCAGCACGATATAGACCGCGACCAACGCCGCCAGGATCAGCCACGGTTGGTTCTCAATGGAAGATTGAAACGCCTTCGCCGTGCCTTGGAACGTGCCGCGCACGCCGGCCGGCAAGCCGATGTCGTGCATCGCCTGATCGACGGCCCGGACGGCTTCGCCGAGCGAGACCCCCGGCGCCATGTTGAACGACAGGGTCACGGCGGGAAACTGTCCCTGATGGTTGACGGACAGAATCGTGTTCATCGGCTCATACCTGGTGACGGCGCTCAACGGCACCTGGGCGCCGGTCGGCGCGCGGACATAGATGTCATGGAGGGCGGCGGGGTCCTGCCAGTACTGCGGAGCCACCTCCATCACGACGTGGTATTGGTTCAACGCCGTGTAGATGATCGACACCTGGCGCTGACCGAACGCATCGTAGAGGGTATCGTCGATGAGTTGCGGGCTCAGGCCGAGCCGTGAGGCCGTGGCTCGATCGAACACCACCAGCGATTGCTGCCCCCGGTCCTGCTGATCGCTGTTCACGTCCACGATTTCCGGCAAGCTCCGCAATGTTTGCTCGACGGTCGGCGCCCAACTGTTGAGTTCGGACAAATCCACGCTCTGCAAGGTGTATTGATACTGCGCGCTGCTCGCCCTGCCGCCGACACGCAGATCCTGGATGGCCTGGAGATAGGTCGGCGCGCCGGGAACCTTGGCCAGCTTGGGGCGCAGGCGGGCGATGACCTCATCGGAACTCAGACCCCGTTCTGCGAGCGGCTTCAACGCGACGAACATCCGGCCGGTGTTGGTCATGCCGCCGCCGGTGAAACCGGTCACGTTCTCGACGGCGGGGTCACTCTTGATGATGTCCACCACTTCGGACAGCTTCTGGCGCATCGCCTGAAACGAAATGTCCTGCGCGGCCTGGATGCTGGCGAAGAGACGCCCCGTATCCTGCTGGGGGAAGAATCCCTTCGGGGCGATGACGTACAGGTAAACGGTGAGGGCCATGGTGCCCAGCGTCACCAACAGCATCGCACGCGGATGCCGGAGAACCCAGGTCAGACTTCTTGCGTATCCGCCGCGCATGGCCTCGAACAGCCGCTCGGCGGTGCGGTACCACCAGCCATGCGAACCGGTCGGCTCCGATCGCAACACCCGCGCACAGAGCATCGGAATCGTCGTGAGCGAAACCACCAGCGACATGAGAATCGCCACCGAGAGCGTCGCGGCGAATTCACGAAACAGCCGTCCGAGCATCCCGCCCATGAGGAAAATCGGAATGAAGACCGCGACCAGCGACAGGGTCATCGACAGGACGGTAAACGCAATGTCCTTCGCTCCCCGCAAGGCCGCCTCCATCGGCGGCACTCCCTGCTCGCGATAACGGGTGATGTTTTCGAGCACGACGATGGCATCGTCCACCACGAAGCCGGTGGCGATCGTCAGGGCCATGAGGGACAGGTTGTCGAGACTGTAGCCGCACAGGTACATGACGCCGAACGTGGAGATCAGCGACACCGGGACCGCGACCGTCGGGATCACGGTGGCGCGGACGTTCCGGAGAAAAACGAACACCACCAGAATCACCAGCCCGACGGAAATGATCAGGGTCTTCTCGACGTCGTGCAGCGAGGCGCGAATCACCGGTGTCCGGTCCATCACCACCGACAGGGCGATGGGGCCTGGCAATGAGGCTTCCAACGGCGGCAGCCGCGCGCGGAGGCGGTCCACCGTCTCGATGATATTGGCTCCCGCCTGCCGGTAAATGATCACCAACACTGCCGGCGTGCCGTTCGCCACTCCCATGGTCCGCAGGTTTTCGACCGACTGTTGGACCGTCGCCACGTCGGAAAGCTGCACGGCCCGCCCATTGCGATAGGCCACGATCAACGGAAGATACTCCTCGACATCGTGGAGTTGATCGTTCGTCCTGATCTCCCAGGTCCGATCGTCGGCCGTCAGCTGCCCCTTCGGACGATTCACGTTCGTGCCGGCCAAGACCCGGCGCACATCTCCCAATCCGATGCCGTACTTGTTCAACGCGGTCGGATTGAGATCGACCCGGATGGCCGGCAGGGACCCTCCCCCTACGACAACTTGCCCCACCCCTTCGACCTGCGAGAGTTTTTGCTGCAGGATGCTCGAAGCCGCGTCGTACATCTGGCCCCGGCTCATGAGGTCGGAGGTCAACGCGAGGATCAGGATGGGTCCGTCGGAAGGATTGATCTTGCGGTAACTGGGACTGTTCGGCAGATTCGACGGCAGATCGGCCCTGGCTGCATTGATCGCCGCCTGCACATCTCGCGCGGCGCCGTCGATATCACGGTGCAACTCGAACTGGAGGGTCACGTTGGTTTCCCCGATCATACTGGTGGAGGTCATCTCGGTCACGCCCGCGATGCGGGTGAATTGGCGTTCGAGCGGCGCCGCCACGGAGGAGGCCATGGTTTCAGGACTCGCGCCGGGCAGCATGGCGGAAACGTTGATGGTCGGGAACTCCACCTGGGGGAGCGAGGCCACGGGCAGGAATTGAAACGCGACGATGCCCACCAGCGTCACGCCGATGGTGAGCAACATCGTGGCGACGGGACGACGGACGAACGGGGCCGAAATATTCATCGCTGACCTGCGGGAGACAGCGTTTCAGCGACCGCAACCTGATGCCGCCCACGACGAAACCGCGCGGCCAGCCGATCCAATGCGAGGTAGACCACCGGGGTCGTGTAGAGCGTCAGCAGCTGGCTCAAGACCAGACCGCCGACGATGGAGATGCCGAGCGGTCGCCGCAGCTCCGAGCCCACACCGGAACCCATCGCCAGCGGCAGGGCCCCGAGCAGGGCGGCCATCGTCGTCATCATGATGGGCCGGAACCGCAAGAGCCCCGCCTCGTAGATGGCCTCCTCCGGCGGTTTGCCTTCATTGCGCTCCGCGTCCAGGGCAAAGTCGATCATCATGATGGCGTTCTTCTTTACGATTCCGATCAGCAGGATGACGCCGATGAGGGCGATGACGCTGAATTCCATGCGGAACAACATCAGGGCCAACAACGCGCCGACTCCCGCCGACGGCAAGGTCGAGAGAATCGTGAGCGGATGGATGTAGCTCTCGTATAAAATCCCGAGCACGATATAGACCGTGACCAGGGCGGCCAAAATCAGCAGCGGTTCGTTTGCCAACGCCATCTGGAAGGCCTGCGCCGCTCCCTGGAAGCTGCCGCGAATGCTGGCGGGAAGTCCCAGTTCCTTCGCCGTTTGCCGGATCGCCTCCACCGCCTCGCCGAGTGAGCCTCCCGGCGCGAGGTTGAACGAGATCGTCACCGCGGGAAACTGGCCCTGCCGGCTGATCACGAGGGGCACGGTGGTTTCCGTTACCCTCGTGAACACGTTCAACGGCACGGACCCGCCGTTGCCGCGCACTTCGAGGAAATGCAACCCCTCCGGGCCCTTCTGAAACTCCGGCATCACCTCCAGAATGACGCGATACTGGTTCAACTGAGTGAACATGGTGGACACCTGGCGCTGGCCGAACGCATCGTAGAGCGTGTCGGTGACGAGTTGCGGCGTGATCCCCAACCGGGAAGCAGTCTTGCGATCGATCTCCACCATGGAGGCCAGCCCCTGATTCTGCTCGTCGCTGCTGACATCCCGCAGCTCGGGCCGCAGCTGCAGCGCCTCTAAGAGCTTCGGGGCCCAGCGATGCAACTCCTCGGGATCGGCGTCTTCCAGCGTATATTGGAACTGGGTCCGGCTGACCCGATCTTCGACCGTGAGGTCCTGCACCGGTTGCATGTGCAGCGTGATCCCGTCCACCTCGGCGGCCCGCGCCTCGAGCCGCCGGATGATCTCGGAGGCGGCGGCGCGCCGTTCCGCCAGCGGTTTTAAGTTGAGATACATCCGCCCGCTGTTGAGCGTCGTATTGGTGCCGTCGACGCCGATGAACGACGACAGGCTCTCGACGGCCGGTTCGGCCAGCAGCACGGCGGCCAGGGCCTGCTGCCGATCGACCATCGTCTTGAAGGACACGGCCTGCGGCGCTTCGGTCATGGCGAGGATCACCCCCGTATCCTGGAGCGGAAAGAATCCCTTGGGTATCAGAATGTAGAGCGCCACGGTGAACAGCAGCGTGCCGGCCGTCATGACCAACGTCGCCTTCTGCCGTTGCAATACCCAGCGCAGGCTCGCTCCATACCCGGCGATGGTGCGGTCCAAGAACCGTTGCGACGCCCGAGAGAACCGGCTCGGCTGCTCCTCCCGCCTGTTGCGCAACAGTCTGGCGCACATCATCGGCGTGAGGGTCAAGGACACGACGGCCGAAATGAGGATGGTGATGCTCAACGTCACGGCAAACTCGCGGAACAATCGCCCGACCACATCACCCATGAACAGCAACGGAATCAACACGGCGATCAGGGAGACGGTCAACGACAGGATGGTGAAGGCGATCTGCTTCGACCCCTTGAGAGCGGCTTGGAGCGGCGAATCTCCCCGTTCGATGTACCGCGCGATGTTCTCGATCATGACGATGGCATCGTCCACGACGAACCCGGTGGAGATCGTCAACGCCATCAAGGTCAGGTTGTTCAGACTGAAACCCATCAGGTACATGACCCCGAAGGTCCCGATCAGCGAGAGCGGGACCGCCGCGGCCGGGATCACCGTGGCGGACAGCGTCCGCAAAAACAGAAAGATCACGAGGATGACGAGCATCACCGCCAGCACCAACTCGAACTGCACGTCACGGACGGTCGCACGGATCGAGGTCGTGCGGTCGGTCAGGATCGACGTCTGCACGGCAGAAGGCAAGGTGCCCTGCAACTGCGGCAACAGGAGTTTGATCCGGTCGACGACTTCGATGACGTTGGTCCCGGGCTGGCGTTGAATGTTGACGATCACCGCCGGCGCCTCGTCCATCCAGGCGGCCTGTTTGGTATTCTCGACATCATCGATCACGTCCGCGACATCGGACAGATGGACCGGCGCGCCGTTCCGATAGGCGACGATCAGAGCCTGATAGTCCTTGCCGGCGAACAGCTGGTCCGTGGCATTGATGATCGAGGCCCGGCGCGGGCCATCGAAGCCGCCCTTCGCCTGGTTGACGTTGGCCGCGGCAACCACGGAACGGAGGTCCTCCAACGTCAAGCCGTAGGCGGCCAGCGCACGGGGATTGGCCTGGACCCGCACGGCGGGACGCTGCCCTCCACTGATGCTCACCAGGCCGACACCCGAAAGCTGCGAGATCTTCTGTGCGAACCGCGTTTCCGCGAAATCCCGCACCTGCGGTAAGGGCAGGGTCGCCGAGGTCAATGCCACCGTGAGAATCGGCGCATCGGCCGGATTGACCTTGTTATAGACGGGCGGCGCGGGCAAATCGCGCGGCAGGAAGGTGGCCGCGGCATTCATGGCCGCCTGCACCTCCTGCTCTGCGACGTCCAAATTGATGTCGAGACTGAATTGCAGCGTAATGACGGAACTGCCGCCGGAACTCGTGGAGGTCATCTGGTTCAGGCCCGGCATTTGGCCGAACTGGCGTTCCAACGGCGCCGTGATGGAGGAGGTCATCACGTCCGGCCCCGCGCCGGGGTAAAACGTCATTACCTGAATGGTCGGATAATCGACTTGCGGCAGCGCGGAGACCGGCAGCTGCCGATAGGCCACGCCGCCCGCCAGAAGGATCGCGACCATCGTCAAGACCGTCGCCACCGGCCGCACGATGAAGAGCCGCGAAGGGTTCACGTCCGCTTCCCCTGTTTCGGCGGGTCGATCGCCGGCGCCGGGACCTCCTGTCCGGCCGGCACCGGGCCGGCAGAGGGCCGCAGCTCGACCTTGCTGCCTTCCCGTAATTTCTCGGTCCCGTCCACGACGACCAACTCGCCTGAGGCCAGTCCCGTCTCAATCGAAGCCTCTTCCCCCTGCATCACTCCCACCGTCACCGCGCGCACGCTGACGGTCTGATCTTCGTTGTTCACCACATACACGAAGGGCCCCTTCGGCCCCCGCTGGACGGCGGCGGAGGGCACCAGCGTCACGTCCCGTTTGATATCCAACAGGAGCCTGGCATTCACGAACTGATTGGGAAACAGTTCGCTGTCGTCGTTGGGAAACACCGCCTTCAGCCGGACCGTGCCGGTGGTGGGATCGATTTGATTGTCCACGGTCAGGAGGGTCCCCGTGGCCAGCCTGCGCTTCTGCTCACGATCGAACGCCTCCACGGTCAACTGTGTCCCGGCCTTGAGCCGTTCAAGCACGGACGGCAGGTTGTCCTCCGCCAACGTGAACACGACCGTGATCGGTTGCAGTTGCGTGATCACCAGCAATCCATTGGGATCGTTCGCCCGCACGATGTTCCCGGCATCCACGAGGCGCAGCCCCACCCTCCCGTTGATAGGGGCCGTAATGCTGGAATAGGTCAACTGCAATTTGGCATTGTCGATCTGCCCCTGGTCTGCCTTGACGATTCCTTCGTATTGGCGCACCAGCGCTTCCTGGGTATCGAGCTGCTGTTTGGGAATGAAGTTCTGTCTGTAGAGATCCCGGTAGCGTTCAAGGTCCAGTTGCGCGTTTTTCATCTGCGCCTGATCGCGGGCCATCTGCCCTTCGGCCTGGATCAACTGCACTTCGAACGGACGCGGGTCGATCTGCGCCAGCAGGTCGCCGCTACGGACGAGTTGCCCCTCCTTGAACAGCACCCGCATCAACTGGCCGTCCACGCGGCTCTTTACCGTCACCGTGTTCATGGGAATGACGGATCCCAGGCCGTTCAGATAGATGTTGATCGCGCCGGTTTTCGCGGCGGCAGCCACGACAGGCTGGTTCCGCGCCGCCATGGCCGGACGTTTCTCCGCGCCGCGTGGTTGCGCCTCGCCGGATCTGGACATCAAAGCATAGGTCCCGACGGCGAGCAGACAGGCCGCGGACAATCCGATCAGCCACCGTTTCAACCGGGTTGCGAATCGTACCGACTCAGACATCACGCCTATTCCTTCCGTCCCATTGTATCCTGCGCCTGCCGCACATACTCGCTGTTCATTCGCCAACGCCGTTGAAGTTGAGCGTAGAGGAGGTCCAGCTTGGTCTGCTGCTCAGGCGACACCTTCGCCTTGATCTCCCCCATGCCCAGGCCGAGGATCCTGTCCACGTCCGGTTGATGTTGGATTCTCAGTCGCAATATGTCGAGATGCGCCCGGTTGACGATCGGATCGATCTCCGCCCGTTGAGCCGGCGACAGCGACAGCTCCTGCGTCAGCCGTTTCATGATGCGTTCCTGCCGCGCCGCCGGCCCCCGATCCCACCGGTGCTCATCCTCATATTGATAATAGAGCGCCGTCCCGACCGCACCGGTCAGGGCCCCGGCCAGAAACAGCACGAGGAGTCCGGTCCAGAGGGTGCCACGCGACAGGCTCGTCATCTCCTACTTTCCCCCTATTCTTCAAGCAACGCCGGTTCTGCAGCGAAGTCCTCCAGCCACAGCGCCGTGACCTGGTTGGATTGCCGGCTCGTATAGACGGCCACGGAGCCGGCGAACAGCACCGCCACGAGCACCGCCCCGGCGGCGGCCCGCCAGACCAACGGCTCCACCCAGGCGAGCGTCGAGGGTGAGGGCCGGGCGGCAACCTCCAGGCGGATATCCCGCATCACGGTACGGACCCAGTCGTCGCCGACCGGAACGTCCGGCCGCGCGCGATGGGCCTCCGCAAAGATTCGCTCAAGGCGATCGAGGCTTCCTTCAGGACCTGGTGCCATGGCGCTGTCGCTCCCGTTCTTCGCTCAACAGCCTGCGCAATGCCTGTCTGGCCCGATGGCATCGCACCTTCACATTGACGACGCTCCAGCCCAACAGGTCTGCCGCCTCACGGACGGAACGGCCGTCGAGATAGACCAACGTCAGGACCAGGCGGTTTTCCGCAGACAGCTGCGCCAGCGCCCAGTCCAATAACTCCAACGATTCACGCCGTTCGGCCTGAGCACGGAACTGCTCCCCCGATTCTGCCGCGAGCGCGCGATCGAGCCACCCTGCCTGGTCCTCGGTCAACGCACTCACCGGCACGTCCACCCGCCGGTTGGCCCGCCAGAAATCGTAACAGGTCCGAACGGCCAGGCGAGACAACCAATGGTCGAAAGGAACCTGCCCTGAGAACCGCGATAGGCTGCGGTAGGCGCGGACAAATACATCATGCGCGACCTCGGATACGCGGTCGGCCGGCACATGCCCGCTCACGATGTGGAGGACATGTGGCCGGTACCGGACGATCAAGTCGGCAAATCGGTCGGTTTCACCCTGCAGGACCCGGTCGATAATCTCCGCATCATCGGACACGAGCGCCTGCACTCCTGTGACCCGGACTGATCACGCCGCTTCGCCGCGAGCCTCAGCATCATACCCTATCCGCCTTCACGACCACAGGAGATGGTCCCCCTCTCCTTCAAGTCGCGACCGAGCCCCACAAGGTTACAGGCCATGCCGGAATAAGGTTCGGCAGACGGCAGGGCAGCAGAAAACCGCGGGAAATTGCCTGTATGGCCGGGCGATGCAGCGAGGTATGGAATAGGAGGAACGGAACCGCCCATCAGGCCCGGAAGGCCCGACGGCTCTGGATCGCACGACGGCCGGCATGGGACGAACATCCGACAGAAGCAACCGTCACCGGTATCGCTTCACGACGGCCTTGACCTGCTCGGCCAGTGCCCTCACCGCCCCGCTTCGATAGCCCCCCTTCTTCCACAACAGGCCGACTCCCCGTCGAGGGGTCGGATTCTTGAGGGGAATGCCGCGCAGACCATTATTGCGCCCGACCCCTAAGGACAACCGAGGCAGCACCGTCGCCAGCCTGCTGGTGCGGACGGTGGCCAGAATCCCTTCAATGGAATTCATCTCCACAATGATCTTGGGCTGGGCGCCGACACGCTCGAAACTCGCATTCAGCAACCGGCGGGTACAGAAGATGTCCGGCAAGAGAATCAAAGATTCCTCCGCCAAGGCCGAGAGGGACAGCTGCCGGCGCTTGGCAAGGCGATGACCGGGGGAGGCGATCAAGACGAAATCCTCTTCGAACAGCGGCTGGTTCTCGATCCTCTCGGAGGTCACCGGCACGAATCCGATGCCCATGTCCAGCGCACCGTTCTCCACGCCGGCTTCGATGTCGGGACCGGACAACTCGTCGAGTTTCAGCGAAACCAGGGGATACTTCGTTGAAAAGCGGGTCACAATCTCTGGGACCAAATAGGCGTTGACGGTTTGCACCACGCCGACCGTGAGCTGGCCGCGCTGCAGGCCTTCTTCCTGGGCGATCGTCGCTTGCGCCAATTCCATTTCCCGCAAGGCCCGCCTGGCATGCTCGCGAAAGATCATCCCGGCCCGCGTCAAATGCACGGACCGCCCCAGGCGGTCGAACAGCGGCACCCCCACTTCCTGTTCCAGCTGTTTGACCTGCGCAGACAGGGCCGGCTGGGACACATGCAGGCCCTCGGCGGCCTTGGTGAAATGGAGCGCGTCGGCCACGGCGAGGAAATAGCGAAGATGGCGGAATTCCATAGTGTGATGTCCTAAAGATTCATGTCATCAGTCCGGCGGGTTGCCTCCTCACCGACTCCTCTCCCCCCGGTGGGGGAGCGGGCAAGGGAGAGGGGGACCGGCCACGCGGATCAATGCAAGTTCCAGAGAGAGGACAGTGGGACGTTCATATCATAATCAAGAGTGATCAATCTAATCAGAACAAACGCTTGGACGCCTCGGCTCACGGCGCACTAGGTTGACAGGTGTGCGCACCACTTGGAGGTCCTCATGGCCGTCATGCAGTCCGAACTTGCCGGTACCGTCGCCACACTGTGGCGCTACCCCGTCAAATCCATGCGGGGAGAAGAACTGAATGCCGCGGAGATCACCCTGCGCGGCCTGGCCGGCGACCGAGGGTATGCCGTGATCGATGCGGAGACCGGGAAGGTCGCGAGCGCCAAACATCCCAAGAAATGGGGACGGCTGTTCGACTGTCGCGCCCTGCTGGAGCCGAACCATACGAACGGCCACGCAGCACCGGTGCATGTCCTGTTGCCGGACGGACAATGGGCCATGAGCGGGACAAGGGACATGGACGAGCGGTTGTCGGCCCTGTTGGGCCGGACCGTACGCTTGACCGCAGCTGTGCCTGCCGCCCCGCAACTCGAAGAATATTGGCCGGACGTGCCGGGACGCGCCAGACAGGATACCGTGACCGATGAAGCCATGCCGGCCGGCACTCTCTTCGATGGGGCGCTCGTCCACCTGATGACGACCGCCACCCTCGACGCCCTCCGTCGGCTGTATCAGGAAGGCCGGTTTGAAGTACGGCGGTTCCGGCCCAACCTCGTGGTGGCCTCTCCCCCTGGCGAGCCACGGTTTGTGGAAAATGATTGGATCAACCGCACGGTGGCGATCGGCCAAGATCTCCGGCTGAAGGTGACGGGGCCCTGCGCCCGTTGCGTCATGACGACCCTCCCCCAGGGAGACCTGCCGGAAGACCCCGGCATCCTTCGGACCGCCGTGCAACATAATCGGGCGGCCGTGGGCCTGTATGCCACGGTCCTTGCCCCCGGTCGAATCATGCGGGGAGACCAGGTCCGGCTGTTGTAATCGGCATCGTTGCAGACAGAAACCAGAACCGCAGGTCAAGGACATCGAGCATGACGATGGGGCGACTACGATCCATCCAGGTCGGCCTTCCTCGCACGGAACAGGCGGACTTCGCCGACGACCAGAGGCCGCAACCCTGGACGACCGGCATCTTCAAGGTTCCAGTCAGCGGAGCGATTTGGCTGGGCCGGGAGAATCTCCAGGGAGACGGTCAGGCGGACCTGGTCCACCATGGAGGAATCGACAAGGCCGTCTGTGCCTATTCGGCGGACCATTGGCCCGATTGGCAAGGGATCTTGCCGCCCGATCGGCTCGTCGGCGGCGCGTTCGGTGAAAATTTCACGCTGGACCACCTCACGGAAACAAAGGTCTGCATCGGGGATGTGTTTTCCGTCGGCTCGGCCCTCGTACAGATTTCTCAACCCAGGCAGCCCTGTTGGAAGCTGGCCCGCCGCTGGCAGATGAAGGATTTGGCCGTTCAGGTTGAACGCACCGGTTTCACCGGTTGGTACTTTCGCGTCCTCCAGGAAGGCACGGTCGAGGCCGACGACATGCTTCGCCTCATCGACCGCCCCTGTCCGGAATGGACCGTCGCGGCCGCCAATCGGGTGATGCACCATGACCGGAACGACCGCGTCGCCGCCGAGCGGTTGAGCCTCTGTCCCTTCCTCTCCGCAAGCTGGCAACAGACCATGCGGCAACGATGGCAGGACGGTGCCCTACCGGACCCACAACACAGACGATTCGACGATGTCCCCCATTCACCATAACCAACCACTTTACAGGAGATCTCCATGACTCGTGCACTCCTCTCAGCCTGTGCCCTGACCGTTGGTGCGATGCTGACCCTAAGCGTTTGGTGTGCCGCCGAAGGCACGACCACCATCAGCATTCTGTCTCCCCGCGACGGCGAAACGGTGGCGGAGACATTCGACATCAAGTACGAAATCCTGAATGCGCCCGAAGGAAACCATGCGCACGTCTACCTGGATGGGAACTATCAGAAGGGATTCAAGGGGACCTTTACCCACCTGCCGAAAGGCGAGCACACCATCACGGTCAAGATCGCCGACCACGATCATAAGGACACGGCCACGGCCACGGACAGCATCACGGTCAAGGTCGCAGAATAAGGGCTCGGAGTGCCGGGAAGATGAGTGACTTCATTGCACGCCTTGGGTCGACGGACGGCTTGAACTGCCCCGTAGGTCCATATCGAACATGACCGGCCCATCCGGGTTTTTCGGGTCGAGCCGGATCGGCATCCGATCGGCGGCCAGCTTGACCAGCGGCACCGCCACGATGTGCGTGGCCTTGGCCGACGGATTCGAGTGGAGCGCGATGCGGATGTTCTTGGGCCGTTGGCTGGGCGCCACCTGGGCCATGAGGTCCGGCGCCACGAATCCCACGAGCATCCCGCTTCCATCGGCAAGCTTATGGATCTCATAGGCATTCGCAGCAGGCGCCGCCCGTTCCAACGCCAGATCAGGACTCTGTGTCACCAGCGCCATCCCTAAAAACTTCGGCGCGATGAAGCCGAAACTCCCGGTCGGAGCCTGGGAGAACAGCACCTTCGAGGCCGCCGCCCCGAGTTCGGCAACCCCGTTCTTAGCTCGCAATTGACGCCGCAGGTCCGCTTCGGTGCCGGGAGTCTCAATGAACACCGCCGACGGGGCGGCCTTTTGCATCGGCAACACCTCCGTTTTGCCTCCCTGCGCCGCATCGAGAGACAGCGAAAGGAGACCCGTGAGGACCAGGCCCAGCAGGCGGCCTGCGGCGAGATGACGGAGAAGGGCGGAGGAACTCAATCGGGCAAGGCTGTCGGACATGGATGCTGATCCTCCTGGTCAAACGATGATTCTTGATCGAGAGATTCTAAGAAGCCGGAGGCAGAAAATCAAACGAGAAGGGGAGGGTCGCTCCATGCGCCATCAACCGCACAGGGCGCGACCTCCTTTCAGGGATAGAAACTGATCCGGCGTCGGGCGATGGCCTGCGCGACGGACGAGAGGATTCGCTCCCGTTCCGCCGGTTTCTCCAAATGCTCCACTACCCCTTGCTTGAGCAGGGAATTGGCCAGCTGCTCGTCGTGGTACCCGGTCAAGACGATGACCGGAAGTGAAGGATATTGAGCGCGGAAATAGGCGATCGCCTCCATGCCGTTGATACGAGGCATGCGGATATCGCAAATGACGGCATCCACCATCAACGGATTGTCGCCGCTGTTCAAGACCTCCACCGCCTTGCCGCCGTCTTCCGCCTCCTCCACGTCGTACCCCGCATGAGTCAACATCATGCGCAGCAGGTTTCGGATCGGCGCCTCATCATCCACCACCAGCACCCGCCCCAGACAGACCTTGTCACCTGTACTGAGTCCGAACGGCCAGGCCATCCCCATGGTGATCTCCCTTCGCCTAGAGGGCTTGTCATGTTCTGTCCCTTCAGTAGTGCAAAGACAAGGCCTTGCCGATGCCGGACCGGAGTGACGGCAAATCAGCCGGTTAGACCATCAAGGAAAGGCAGGCAGCCGGAAAACATCGATGGCCGGTGGTGGAACCGCACCACCAGCGGTGCAAATGAACCATCATCGTCATGGCAAATTCGGGCAGGTCTTGCGATAGGGCTCGTCGCCGAGGTATTGCCTCCATTCGTCCTCGGTCAGGTTGCGGGTCAGGCGCCTGCAGGCCTCTGCTTGCAGATCGTCGGTTTTCCAGAGCCAGACCACAGCAGTCCCCTCTACGCTCCCGGTCAACAGGGTACGGCCATTGGGGCTGAACCGAACGTCTCGAACGTACCCCGCATCCGTCAATTGGCTGAGGATCCTTCCAGTCGACGCATCCCAGATCGAGACGCGGCCTTCGCTGATGGTGGCGAGGATATGGTCTTCGTTGCTGAACCGGAGCGATTGAATGTCTCGTGCGTGCTTGAGGTGGGTTTTCAATGTTCCCTCCGGCAGCTCCCAGACCTGCACGTCATCTGGTTGCGCGACGATGCACAGCGTGGTTCCCTGGGGATGAAAGGCAATCCTCTTGATTTCCTGTGCCTGCGGAAGACGGGCGATCCGCTGCGACGTGGCGACCTCCCATACGTCCACGAAGGAGTTGTGGAGCAACTTCCCCTCTGCCCGTTCGGATACCTCCATTGCCAGGTAGCGACCCCCAGGACTCAGCGCAAACTTGCTTGCTGCTTGGATCGGGAGAGGAGATCCGACCCGACGCCATTCTGGCAGCGCCCAGACCTGGACGACGCCGTTTCCGTGATCGTCGGTCCTCTGCGTGCCGGCAAGGACGGTACCGGTTGAATCGAAGACGAGTTTATCAATCCCATCAATGCTGAGGGGCGAGAGTTCGCGAGCCCCGGCCTTCTCCCAGAGTCTCAACGATCGGCGCTCTCGATCCCATGCCGCGAGATAACGGGGATGCAAGGCTTGGTCGCCGGATCGGCGGAATTTCGGGAGGTCTGTGACGGCGAGGCCCTTGCCCACGTCCATCAAGACGAGGCTCCCCGTCCCTTCCGCAACAAGGTGCGTTCCGTCTTCGCTGAAGAGCAGGCGATCGACTCGACTGCGCATAGTCGCCGGGGAAGACGCTGGTGTCCCCTCCGCGGTCCAGAGCTGAACGGATGTACTACTCCCTGTTGCAATGAGATTACCGTCCGGACTGAAGCCGACCGCTCGTACCTCATCGGAATGGACCAGCCGCGCCCTCTGGTCCCCGCTGCTCATGTTCCAGACCGTGACAGAGCCGTCCATGCCGCCGGACGCGACGCTGGACGCATCCGGAGCGACCGACAGGACCTCCGCGCCGCCTGGATGGACTGCGCGCAATCTCTCTCGCCCGGAAGGCAATTCCCACAGGCGAGCGGTCCCATCGAACGAGGCCGTACTGATCGTGGTCCCGTCCGGACTGAACGCCACAGCCTCAACCTTTGCGGCATGCTTCAGTCGAACCACCTCCTGGCGATTCGTCAAACTCCAGACCCTGGCTGTGCCGTCACGCCCAGCGGTGGCCATGTGGTCGCCGGACGGACTGAATGCAACATCCTGTATCCAAGAGCCTGGTCCTCCAGCAGCCGCCGTCTCATGCGTACAGTGAAAGAGTTCCTTTCCGGTCTCGACATCCCATATGAAGGCCTCATCGCCGTTCGCAGTCGCGAGTTGCTTCCCGTCCCGACTGAACGCCAGGCCCAACCCTGCTTCGCCCCGCGACCAAGTCCGATATATTCGGCGCGCCGCCATGTTCCAGAGGCTGATACGCCCATCCGTGCTGATCCCAGCCAAGTAGGTTCCGGAGGGGCTGAACAAGACCTCCCGCATTTCTACCTCATGTTTGAACTTCGCCACTTCGCGGCGTTGATCCAAGGAGACAATTCGCGCGGTGCCGTCTTTGCTGCCTGTGGCGACGTAGGTGCCGGCTGGGTGGAAGGCCACCGTTACCACGCCATCTTCGTGGATGAACCGGAACAACTCACGGCCGCTGGACATGTCCCACAGGCGCGCGGTCTTGTCGTAACTGCCCGAGGCCAAGAGGGTTCCGTCCGGACTGAATGCCAGCGCCGTCATCTCTGCATCCACGCCTGGCGCCTTGAATGTAACGCCGCTTGCCGATGGATCTCCGCCGGCCTCGATGGATGCCTCAGGCTTGAAGCTCGCGATGACCTTGCCTTGACGCAGGTCCATCACTTCGGCAATGCCATCCTCGCGACCGACCGCTGCAAGGTCACCGTTTCCGCTTAAGACCAGAGCGCGGGTGCGCGCCCGGTTCACATCCGGTCCCGCGTACGGATAGGACCCGGCCGAAGGCAGGAGGGAAAGCCCCGCGCGCAGGGCCTGATTCCCTTCGAACGAGGACACACGCCTGGTCGATTCAAGTGCCAGTAAGACGGAGAGCGGCAACTCATCCGGCAGTTGCGTCACAACGGATATGGACTGTGCAGCCAACTGACGAGCGACTGCAACGTTGCGCTGCCGCTCTGCTTCGTCTCTCTGCTGTCCTGCCACCCACGCCTGCCGGAGAGCCGTCACGGCAGATCCGACTATCAGGGCGAACGCGATCCCGACGAAGATTTTCGTTTTGCGGTATTCACGAACGTCCTCACCGTCCAACTCGTCCTTGGGCTTGCCCTGCAACGGTGCGGCAATGTCCAGGATCGCCGCCCGAAACTGCGAATGCCGCAGTGAGAGCTTCTCTTCGGACTTGGCCCAGCGCAGATCGACATAGAGCGGTTCGTTCTTGAATCGGCCCTGGAGATTCAGCGGGAGCGCGGTGGTGATGGTCCAATTGAAATCAGTCGTTGCGCGATCCCAAGACAGGTCCCCGTCCGTCAGCACGATAAAGAACCTGTCGGCAGTGCGGTGCTGCAACCACCAGGCAACCTCCTGTTGCACCCATTGCGACTGCGCCGCTTGAGGCGAGGCGAGGAGGAGAAAATATTCGGACTCGCCGAGGGCTTTCTCGATCGAGGGCCACAGTTCGGGCGTCATGGCGAGGCTGGTCTTGTCGCGAAAGGTCCGCATCGCGCGGAGCCGGTACCAGGGCTTGGCAAAATGGTGGAGGGCGGACTGCAGCGCCGGCGCCAGCTTGCCGTCCGCCGCGTGGCTGTAGGAAATGAAGGCCTTGTACGCGAACTGTTCTGAACCCTTCATGACCGATTCGGGCCCCAAGAAATAATGAAAGATGGCACGTTGCAGGACTCCAATGGAACCGCCCAGAAATCATCGATAATTTTATCGCGAGAACCATGCACAGTAGATCATGGGACGCCAGCCTTTCTCTACCGCAAGTACCAAGCCAGCCGACAATCTCGCGTTTTGTAGCGGTTTCCAACGATGAAGGATTTCGCATGGGAAGGCTGCAGTATCTACTGCGATACTGTGGGTATCTGAAGAGATACTCTCTTGCCGGCGCGTGCCGATCTCGGCACATAGATATTTCAATCCTGCGCAACCGAGAAAGAAAACAGCTGCAGACACCTTCTGATCGCGCCGTGATGTGAGGTGATTTCGAGAAGGGTAAGTGGATGCACGTTGCGTCGATTCGGAGGGGCAGTCTGATACCGCTTGGGTTATGGTGAGTCGGCTGGGATTCGAATGCGAATCTTCAACGGCACAAGCCACCACGATGGACGATCGGGACGCACGATAAGTACCAATGCGGATTCGACAGAGCGAAACGCCTGTGAGTTTCTCGCTGCCGACAGAATGAGGTGGATCATCACCTTCTAGGCAGCCGTTGAAGAATGAACTGCGGCAAAGCGCTTCCCGCGTTATCTCTGTGGCAATTGATACGTCGCAACGGGGGCTGCGACGACTTTATAGGTGTTCCCCGTCAGAGATGGACCATCTAATACCCAAACCGGTCTGTCGGGGTAGGTAGCCACAACTTTCGTGTAGATCTCGTCGGTTCGAGCCCAAGCATAGATGGTTGCATCTGTGTGGAGATCGATGGGATTGTAGACGGCTGCTGAAGCATAGTCGGTGTGGCGATTGCCCTTGATAAATACCAGGCCTTTCCCAAATTTTCGTTCTTGCGCAAGAACACGAATATCAGGACGCATACCGCGATAATGGTGGTATTTATCAAGGGCGCGCCAGGGGAGAAAATTGATGACGCTCAGTGCGCACAACATGATGACTGCGAGAAGAACTGTCCCTTGATGAGAAGGAAACGATGTAGGGTGCTCAGGCAGTGTTTTTTCGAGAACTGCGATTCCGCGGACTGTGAGGAGAGTACATGGAAGAATGATGAGAAACCAATATCGAGCGCCGAAATCCGGACCTCCACTAAACCAATAGAGTGCGTGAACTGCGATGACCGCGACGACGAAGACAATCATCAGGTGATCACTTTGCTGAAGCTTCCGAGAACACAGAACAACCGCGATAAAAATAAGTGAACCCGTTGCCCAACCAAATAATTCCGTATTGACGGAAAAAGAGTTCAAGGCAGTGTTGACCATGGCATCCAGAAGGCTGTGACCTGGGAACGGGTCGATTTCCCATGCAATACCACGATCAGGGCCAAAACCTAGGTTGTTGATGCCGGGGCCATAATATTTATCAAAATAATCCATGACGGGGAACTTCAATGGATTGCCGGTGAGCAGAAAATTATATGGAAAATTGAGCGAGCTAACCAGCGCTGATCCGAGTGCGAGGCTGACGAGTGCCGGGAATCGCAATCGTTGCCCGCCGACTCCCAGCGCCCAGAGCCCCAGAAGGCCGGCAAGTATGAACGCCTCCAAAGGCCTAATCAAACTTGCAAAGCCGAGCGCGATGCCCGATGTGAGCCCCCAGCCTATGGAAAAGCCAGATCGTGCTTTTACTATACCAAGCGAGGCGATCAAAGCACAGGTTAAGGACAGCATATGATTCATAAAGTTCATGCCCATGAAGATGTACCAGGGCGACGTAGCGAGAAGCAGAACGGCGATACGTGCGGTGGGCACGTCATACAGCCTTTGAGTCAATGCGAATATCAGTGAAATATTGAGTCCGGCAAGTAAGGGGTTGATCAGCCAGGGAATACCGAGGCTGACTCCCATAGATAAAGCAATGGGCCAGCCTGGAGGTGTGGGAACATACCAACGTGTATCTTCATATGTCATGAGGTCAACATCGAAGGCTTCAGGGACAGGTGGTGGAGGCATCGTCAGCATGCCGGCTGCGAAATACCTTGCTTGGTAGAGATACGATACTTCGTCAGGGATATGTGGATGCGACTCGTAAATACACCAAGCAAGCAGGGCTGTCACGCATATGGTCCATAAAGCCGCTCCTAGAACGAAGAGGTTTACCGCGTGCTGCTTATTCACGTTGCGGCTTTCTCGCTGCTTGAACCAGGTGACACATCTATCTCTCCACCACGAGCGAAGTCCATATGGGAGGGTCCAGACTGCGAGCGTGATATTTGCCATGTTGAGGAGTTGCAGGAAAGCCGCGGTGCAGAGCTCGATTGTGTAGGTCGTGATCTGGCGTGATCCTGCAGCAGCAGGGATTATGGAAATAAAGGCTATGCCCACGACTTGCCAGGGTTTAAAGGTGCGTATCGCCCACGCTTTGGTCATAGGCCAGATTGAGGGGAGAAATGTTGTGACAGTATTATTTGAAGGGCCAAAATTCCCAGAACAAGCGGGTGCGTGTTCATGACGAGTGCATGCAAAGGCTTGTAGTGTTGGAACCCTGGTTTAATGCCGGCAACTATTAGCTGAAGGCTGCTCGCTTGCCCGGCAAGGGCGAGCGTAAGCCAGCATGCGGATTGCCAGCACTCTTTTCTGAAGAAGCATCCCAACAGCAAGAGGCCGACTCCAAGAGAAATGGGCAGGCTGCTTGTTCCGGCGAGAAACCCTTCTGAATCATAAAACTGAGGATCTCGTGACACCCAAATAAAGAAAAAGCAGCTGAGACCCCACGTGAGAAATCGCAAGAGGCGTAGGGAGGATTGCGGAACCGATCGCGCAGAAAGACGCTCTTGGAGTAACACGGCTCGTCAGCTTCTCATCTGAAGTCTCACCAACACCCACTCACAGAAGGGCCACTGCTTGACAAAGCACCCTACGCCGGACCGACATCGTCATGTGGACGGTTTCGCAATCTTGAACAAAATGATTTTGTACGGTTGCCCGTCGTTGTCTATATTCTGTTCATACACAACCTCGCGCTTGACCGATTCAGCGATGGTCCATCTCTGCGTCGTGTCGTAATAAATATAGTCGATCCCATATTTATTGATGACCGCATCGGTAATCACCGTGACGAGGCTCGGCTCCAGCAGGACCCGATCGGTCACTACATGGTTCTGGAGCCTCCGCCCAAAGAGCGGATAGTTCTTCAACTCATGGGACGCGTTCAGGATCACGCTGCCCGGCGGGAGTTCGTCTACGACCTTCGGTATTCCGTAGAAACTGCTCCGGCTCCAGTCACCCCGATAGGCGTGCATAGTCAATGATCGAATCGGTTTTGCCACGACAAGCAGCCCATCCAATACCATCGCTGTGAGAAACAACACGCCAGCCACCCGTTGCGCCCGTTCACTCATCAGCGACACGCCATAGGCCATCAGGGCAAATAGCACTCCGATCACGGGCAACAACGTCCGCAACATGTTGAACACATAGAACCACCAATAACAGGCGATCAGCCCGGCCACCATCAGCGGATAGGCTGCCTTCGGCACCCGCCTGCCTCGCAGGGCCGACGCGAGGACAATCAGGACACAGACAAGCGTGAACACGGGAATAAACGTCGTAAAGACAGGACCAAATCCCCAATTCGATGAAAAATGATCGCCGGCGTACCAGCAATCTCTCCAGGGAGAGATCAACCATGAAGAAATGGAATGGGCGCCTGAATCCAGACATTCACCGTCATATTCTATTTCTGGACCAAAGAACGTCATCCGCTCATACAGGGCATCAATGGAAGCACCTACAACTTTGGATCCGCCAAAGGAGAAATGCAGTGGATGCATCGGATTGCCCGTAGCCAGCCAGTTTTGTAGATACCAATAGCAGGAGGGAACAAGACTGGACAGTACAAACGCGAGCATCATGGATGCTGCCCGACGTAACCGCGGCATGATGGATGCGGCTCGCGAGCCGAGGAAGAAGAACGCCCCCCCTGCGCAGATCGCCGTCATCATCAGAAGCATCGGCACGAGAATGTATCGAGATCCAAGGGCAAGCCCGAACGCCAACCCCGCGAGAACAATCTGCAGAGAAGTCCCTTTCTTCTCCGTCGACGGCTCACTTTCAAATGCCCAAAATAACAGGTACAAGGCACAGAGCCATCCATAGGCAACGAACATATCCACATACAGATCCAGGGTATTGTGAAGGACAATGGGCATGGTGCCGAATCCAATCGCACCGAGACAGGCCCATTCGCGTGTCGCTCCAAACCGACGGGCAAAACCATACACAACCAGCAGGCTCAGCAGGGTGAACGGTACATAAGTGAAGGACAGGATTCTCTCTTCCCCGGTAAACAGGAGCAGCAGCGGCAACAATTCCGCATTCGAAGGCATTTGAAATTTCCAGGATTCATGGAGGAACTCCAACGTGCCCCCCTGAAACCATTTTGCGGCCAGAGGCAAGTGATACACCAACGTGTCCCATCCCAGCGGCGGTTTCGTCAGCGACTCCAGAAGGAAAATGCCGGCGATACCCGTCGCCACAGCCAGGCTCCATGCTCCGGCCGTTGACTTCAATCGCCACCACGGACACGGAATGGTCCCTCTTACCTCCCTCATCGCGGAACAGTCCTTGAACTCCGGCAATGTCTGATACGATCGTCTGACAACGAGATAGATCAGCATCAACATTCCGGACAGGGGTAAGACGTGAACCATCGGCAGACCGTTCACACGTGCCACGACGCCCAATATATGCCAACTCGTAACGATGACGGCGGTGGAGACGACCGATCCCACGATCCAACGATCAACTGGCAATGGTCCGTGCAGGCGGGCGACAACCTGAGCCGCCGTGCGTCGACCGATCCCATAGGCGAACCCAAGGGCAACGACGACACCGATCATATTCACAACATGCGGGAGACTCACATTCGACCGGACATAGGGGGATTGAGAACGGAACGTAACAGATCAACGGGCGATAACCGAGAAAACTTTCTGAAAAATGGCATGATACATTTCTCCGTACGTCACCAGAGCTTTACTTTGAAATACATAGACGATCAATGACAATGCACACGATAGGGTAGCAAGAGCGCCCCATTTTTCATGGAGCTCTTCTCCAGACGGTCTCGTCGTGACAGACCGGGAAGAAGAATTGTCCTGGTCATCGTTCATCAAGATATACTCTACCCGGTCTGCTTCATACGCTTGCCCGCGTTCCGTGCTCGTGCGACATGCCCTCCCCACATCACAGTGAACGTTGCGGCGCTATAGAGGAAATACAACATGTGCATGGGCACGGTTGCAGCAGCGAACAGAAGCCCTTTTCGACGGAGGAAAAATGCGAACAGATCGCGGTTCAATGCCAAAAAGACTCCAAGCAGCCCGATGATGAGGAACCAGATCGCGGGATGAAGCAGCGCCGCAGGGACGAGCACGAGAATTCCGCCCACGAGTCCTGCACTGATTCTCTGGGAGGTTTTCAAATTCAGGTCATTGACGAGTCCCTGTCTCTCCAGAATGAGTTGCGCCCACGGGATCGCTCGATAAAAAATATCGGCGCGCAGCAACGAACCCATCCGCCACTCCTTCAGATGTTTGACCTGGATCGAGGGGTCCAGCACGATGCGATACCCGCGCGAATGCAGTCGGAATCCCAGTTCAATGTCCTCGATGGACGGTTTCGGATAGCGGCGTTGGTCAAACCCTCCAAGTTCATCAAATATTTTTTTGAGAACGGCTCCGCATCCACCCCAGAAAGTCCTGGCCTCACGATTCCCTTGTTGGTGAGTGAAATGGTGCAGGAGATTCTTGTACTGGGAGAGAAAATTCTCGGCACCCGGGCTGTCATCATACGATCCAAACACGGCGGCAACCCCGGAGTCCTTGTGAAAGTGCGCGACCAGTTTAGAAACGGCATCGGGAGACACCACCACGTCGGCGTCCACGAAAACAAGGATATCCGCATCGGTCGCTGCGGCTCCCGCATTCCTCGCCGCGCCCGGACCTGATGGACCTGGGCAGTGCAACACCCGAGCGCCGAAGCCGGAAGCGATCGCCACCGAGCCATCCGTAGACCCGTTATCCACGACGATCAATTCATGATGGACGGAATTCCGAGCGGCGACAAGCGCCGAAAGGCAACAGGCCAACCCTGGGCCACCATTGTATACGGGAACGATGATCGCCACCAGCAAGGGCCGTTGGATCGCTGTCTCATTCACCGAGCACCTACTCTCCCCCCTCCAACGGACCGGATAACTTCTATTCCCATCGCGACAAGCAGGCCCGCCGGGCTATCTCCCATATTCCACCGATCTCGATATCAGACCATTCTCAAGAAGATCGACGATACGCGTTGCCGCGTCACCCTCCCCAAACAGAGGGGGCGGCTTCGACGTCGGCCAATCTGTTTTGAGTGTCGCGGCAAGAATGCGTTCGCAGTCGTTGCCGACGACGACATTCCAACCTGCAGCGACGGTCTCGATCCATTCGGTCTCCGTCCGCATCGTGATGCAAGGCACTCCAAAGAAGAACGCTTCTTTCTGAACGCCTCCTGAATCGGTCAATACCGCTCGCGCATTCTCTTCAAGCACGAGCATGTCCAAATATCCCACTGGATCGATCATCCGGACGTTCGATGTGGGCACGGCCTCTCCCTGAAGACACTGTCGAGTTCGAGGATGGACTGGAAAGACAACGGGCGCGTCGACCATCTGGAATACCGTCAGAAGGCTTCGAAGGACATCGGGGGTATCCGTATTGGAAGCCCGATGGACGGTTGCAAGGAAATACTCCCGTGATGTAAGTCCCAATTTCTCCAGAATTCGAGACCGTTCACGCGCCGCCGCTGAAAATTGCAGCACCGCATCATACATCGTATCGCCCACCCAGTAGACTCCCTTTGTGACCCCTTCCCGAGCTAAATTCACCACGGCATTTTCCGTTGGGCATAACAAAAGATCGGCGCAGTGATCGGTGAGCACGCGGTTATGCTCTTCAGGCATGGAACGGTTGAACGAACGTAGCCCGGCCTCAACATGGGCAAGCGGGATGCCCAGTTTGACCGACGCCACTGCACCGGCAATGGTCGAGTTGGTATCACCATAGACCACCGTCACATCCGGCTTCTCAGCGATCAGCACTTCTTCGATACGGGCAAGCATCTCGCCGGTCTGCTTTCCGTGAGACCCCGAGCCGACACCCAGGTTATAGGCCGGTGGGCTCAGACCCATCTCATCGAAAAACACCTGGGACATTTGGTAATCATAGTGTTGGCCGGTATGGATGAGGACCTCTTTCTGTCCGGCCCGCTGAAGGGCTCGTGAAACCGGTACGGCCTTCACGAACTGCGGGCGTGCGCCGACTACGAAAGCGACCTTCATGCTCCGATTCCGCCTCCGGTAATCTCACTCAGCTTGACCGGAATTCCCCCTCGATCCAGGGACAACTGGCTTGCCTGGAGGACAGTCAACACGCGCAAGGCGCTTTCTCCGTCAGTGACGGGACGGACACCCTTTTGGATGCAGGAGACGAACTGTTCACATTCAAGGCGAAGTGGTTCGGTTTCTTCGAAAAAAAGTGTAGTTTCTGCAGTTTGTCGGGGAACGGGGAGTCCCGCCTTCCATTCGATCCCCTTGTCATAGATCTTGAGTTTCCCTTCTCGGGCCGTGTCATCGAACACGGCCATCTTGCGATCGCCGACGACCACAAGTTTCTGCTCCTTATAGGGATGCAGCCAGCTCACAAAGATGTGCGCCCTCACCCCTCCGTTGAACTCCAAATCCGTAACGGTCACATCGTGCACACCAGATTGAAGATACGTGCCCCCCATGGCTTGGACGGAGACAGGTGCGGCACCGATCACACTACAGATCACCGCGATGTCGTGCGGCGCAAAACTCCACAGAATGTTTTCCACCTGCCGGACCTTGCCGAGATTGAGTCGATTCGAATAGATGTAGAGAATCCTGCCAAGTTCTTTGCGCAGGATCAGGTCTTTGAGCAACCTCACTGCCGGATGATACTCCAGAATGTGTCCCACCATCAGCGTCAGACCGGTTTTCCGGGATAACTCGACCAACTCTGCCCCCTGGTCGTGCCGCAGAGACAACGGTTTTTCGACAAATACGTGTTTGCCCGCCTGGAGCGCAGCCTGTGCCTCTTCATAGTGCATGGCCGCGGGGGTGGCGATCACGATACCGTGAACCGCCGGATCTTCCAGTACCTCCCCAAACCGTGTCGTGGCCCGAACCTGAGGGTAGAGCGTCGCTTGAGCTTTCAAAATCTTTTCGTCCTCATCGCAAATCACACTGAGAACACGCAACTGCGCGAAATTTCTGACCAGGTTTTTCCCCCAGTACCCACAACCGATGACGGCAATTTGCGGATCAGTAATCATTGGCGGTACCCCCGTGGGCTGCAACAGGCTGCGGCCGGCTGGTCACGAAACTTCGCCGACCATGCAGGTAAAAGAACAACCCGATCACGCTGACGAGCAGCAGACACATCCTCCACCCCAACATGATTTCGGCCCCGCTCGCGAGTCCTGCCACATGAAGCAGCCCGCCCAGGGCGGCTTCACCGACACCAAGACCTCCTGGAGTCAGCGGGATCTGATTGGCTAAAAATCCCAATGGAATGAGTATCGTCATGCGCCAGGAAAATCCTGTGGGATCGAGCGCAGCAGCAATCAACAGCATCACGCCTGCCGCGAGTGTATGGGTAAACAGGGAGAGAATCGTCGCCCCAGCCAGAATCGTGGGGTGTTTTCGATACAGAGTGAGAGTGGCCAGGACCCGCTCCATTATCCGCCCTCCGGGGATGTGGGAGAAGCACCACTGTGCGAGCGGGTGCTCGCGTATCCATCTCGAAGATCCCGCGAACAGCGCAACCGTCAACCCGATCGCCAGCCCCAGCGCGGCCAACAACAGACCTTGGATGATGGGTACAGCGGCCAAATCCAAAAAGAAGGGCGCCACCATCAGGGGCCATATCAACATAGTGACCAGACCGATGATGCGATCGAACAGCACGATCGTTGTCAGTTCGGTCCTTCGACCCTGGTGTTCCGACGCGGCGTAATAGATCCGCACCACATCTCCGCTCGCGGCGCCGGGCAGGAATGTGCTGAAGAACAATCCGATCAGCGAGAGTCGGTTCGAATCCCACAGGGAAAGGTCGAACCCCGCGGGTCGAACCAGGAGGCAAAACCGCCACGATGTCAGACAGGAATCCATCAGATAGACCACGACTGCCGTCAAGCTCAACGGCCATGCAGCCGCGAGTCCGGACAGCGCCTGCCAACGAATGACGCCGGACTGCCCCAGGTAGGCCAGCAGAGCCACAGCTACGGCAAAACGACATACAGGCAGCCAGCGTCGCATCGCTCACTCTTAAAGGACGGCATCTCCGGGATGATCGGCGGTCACTTCACGTACTCGACCCAAGGCAAGACCGTAGGGAGCTTCGTACCAAGGTTCGACCGCAGCGAGGCGGCCTGCTCTATCCTCTCGCATGAAGACCTGAACAGGGGGATTCACGCTGGCATACGACAGAAAGGGCCGATCCAGCCACGGTATGAGCCGGGGAGTATGAAACTTTTCCACTAATCGATATCCCAATGTGCCATCCACCAATTGATCGAACAATTTTTTCGAGAACGGACTGATCGCCGAGTTCAAGCCGTTGCGCCATTCGAGCCGCTGACGCCCTTCATTCATATCCTGGGGAATCACCAAAATGAATTCCGGGCGGCTCTCTTTGATCGTCGCAACCGCCTCCTTTTCATGCACGATGTTCAGATTTCGCACGTCGGCCCGCAAATGCGGCAATTTCGAGGCATAGCCGAAATGCATGACTCGATCTCCGGGGCTTAGATGTTGATCGAGCCATTCGCCCGCCGCATAGCGTGAATCCCTCAGCATATCGTGGGTAAGATCCACCGTTTGAAGCAACAACAACCCCGCCATGAGGCCGCAGGCCAAGGCAACCGGCAGACGCAACGCTGGAGAACTCAACGCTTGATCGACGGCGTACGCGGCAAAGTACGTCAGGGGCAGAGCCACCGGCAACAGATAGTGGACGCGGCTCATTCCGACAGGAATCAGCATGAACAGAAAG